>NZ_JBFBGL010000094.1:0-22891 GCF_040684635.1 Amycolatopsis sp. NPDC089917
GTGTGATCAAACTCTATCATATATATGCGAACGTCTCACTATCCCAAAACCGCGTCGTAGTAAGTGACCCGGGGCGCCCCCCCCCCCTGGGGGGGGGGGCCCCCCCGCTTCACCTTCCAGACAACCCAGAACCCCCCCCATGTTCGTAGGAGCTCTTGAGCTCGACATCCTGCTGGGCGACGTTCATTCGCTCAAGCAGAAGCGATCCGTGATCAAGCCGGTGCTGGCCGAGGTGCGCAGGCGTTTCGACGTCTCCGTCGCCGAAGCCGGTCATCAAGACCTGCACCGGCGCGCACTGATCGGCGTGGCCGTGGTCGCGGCGAGTGGCGAGCACGTTCGTGACGTGCTCGACTCGTGTGAGCGCCTCGTGGGGAGCAGGCCGGAGTTCGAACTGCTCTCCGCCCACCGCCGGCTGCTCGGCCCGGATGACTGATTGAAGATCTTTTCGAGGAGACGAATCCCATGGCCGACCCCGCTCGGGCTCGCAAGCTCGCCAAGCGGATCTCACAGATCGTCGCGCACGCGATCGAGCACGACATCAAGGATCCGCGGCTCAACCACGTGACCATCACCGACACGAAGATCACCGCGGACCTGCACGACGCCACGGTCTACTACACGGTGCTCGGCGAGAACCTCGAGTCCACGCCCGACCACGCCGGCGCCGCGGCGGCGCTCGAATCCGCCCGTGGCGTCCTGCGCACGAAGGTCGGCCAGGGCACGGGAGTTCGCTACACTCCGACGCTGGCCTTCGTGGCCGACAGCATCCCTGAAGAAGCCAAGCACATCGAGGACCTCCTCGCGAAGGCCAGGGAAGCCGATGCGGAGGTCGCCCGCCGGGCGACCGGAGCACAGCACGCCGGTGAAGCCGACCCGTACAAACCGCCACGGGAAGAGGCCACAGACGATGAGTTCGCCGATGAGGAGACTCGCAGCTGAGGAACCGGGCCACGCCCTGAACCGGCGTGGCCTGTTGCTGGGAGCCGCGGCTCTCGGCGGCTCGGCGCTGCTTTCCGCTTGTGGCGCCGAGAAAGCACCATTGGTGGGGCCGCCCGCGGCGGCCCCACCGAGCACCCCGACCCCGCTCACCGAAGCGGTCACGGTGCAGAAGATGCGGTCCGCGGCCCGGAACCGCGACGTCAATCTCGTCATCATCGCGCCCGACGGCGTGTCCCGGGTCGGGATGCCGGTCTGCGTCGCCCTGCACGGCCGCGGCGCGGACGCCCGGACGTTCCTGAATCTCGAAGTGCAGAAGGCGCTGAACCGAGCCGTCGCGGACGGCCTGCCCGCCTTCGCGGTCGCCGCCGTCGACGGGGACAGCTATTGGGTGGACGTCGGCAAGGGCGACGACCCGCAGCGGATGCTGTCCGACGAACTGCCGGGCTGGCTCTCCCAGCGCCAATTGCGCCCGCCGTCCGCGATGTTCGGGATCTCGATGGGCGGTTTCGGCGCGTTGCGCTACGCCCGCGAGCACAAGAACCTCAAAGCCGTCGCCGTGGCGAGCGCCGCGCTGTTCGTGAGCTGGTCCGATGCCAGGTCCCGCAAGGTCTTCGCGGATCGCGAGCAGTGGGAAGCGCATGAGCCGCTGTTGCACACCGGCGATCTCTCGGCGTCGTCCACCGGGGTGTGGTGCGGGAACGCGGATCCGTTCGCCCGCGCCGACCGCAAGCTCATCAAGGCCGTGCAGCCGGCCGTCGGGAAGCTGTCCGCGGGCGAGCACGATGACGACTACTGGCGGGGCATCATGCCCGAGATGATGAAGTTCATCGGGGAACGCCTGGTCTGACCAGGCATTTCGTCCTCTGGATGCGGTAGCCGGCGTCACCGGCTACCGCGTTCGGAGGACTACTTGCGCGGAAGGCCCGGCGGGTTGATCTGCGAGGCCTCCACGGCCTCGTTCCCCAGGTTCCAGCGTTTGAGCACCTCGGCGTACTGGCCGCTCGCGAGCACGCTCTGGATGGCTTGACGCAGCGGCTCGGCGAGTCCGTTGCCCTTCTTGGTCATCGCCGCGATGTCGGCCGGGATCTGCCCGCCGCCGGAGACGGTGCCGACGATCTTCGTCTGCCCGTCCACGGCGACGTGGTATGCGGCAGTCGGGTTTGGCCCCGCGTAGGCGTCGATCCGGCCTGACTGCAAGGCGAGATAGTAGTCGGAGGTGTTCTGGAAGTATTGGAACTCCACGGGTTTCAGGCCCGCGGCCTTGTTCTGCTCGTCCCAGCGCACCAGGATCTGTTCCTGATTCGTCCCGGATCCCACGCCCACCTTGAGCCCGGCGATGTCCTTGGGCTCCTTCACCGTCACATCGCGGTTCTTCTTTACCTCGAAGGCGATGGTGTCCTTGCGGTAGGTGGCGAAGTCGTACTTGTCCTTGCGCTCCTCGGTCACCGTGATGTTGGAGAACCCGGCCGCGTACTGGCCGGTGTCCACCGAGAGGAAGAGGTTTTCCCAGGACGTCGCCCGCAGGTCGAGCTCCAGCCCCAGCACGTCCGCGACCAGCTGCGCGATGTCGATCTCGACGCCGATCACCGTCTTGTCGTCGTCGGCGCGGAAGGTCAGCGGGGGAGTGCTGTTGCCGGTGGTGCCGACGGTCAGCTTCCCGGTGTCGCGCACCGCTTTCGGCACGAGATCCGCGACGGCGCCGACCCTCTGCGCGCGGATCCGGTTCTGCTGCGCGGTGATGTTGATCCCCGAGGTCCCGGGCTGTGATGCGGCGGGGGCCGCGGCTTCGGTCGTCCCGCACGCGGTCAGCGCGACCGCCGACAGGAGCAGGATCGGGTACAAGAGCTTTCTCACGGTGGTACTCCTTAAAGGACCTTTTCGAGGAACGCCCTGGTGCGGGGATGCTCGGGCGTGTCGAGGAGCTGTGCGGGCGGGCCCTGTTCGACGACGCGGCCGGCGTCCAGGAACACCACGGTGTCGGCCACTTCCCTGGCGAAGCCGATCTCGTGGGTGACGACGATCATGGTGGTGCCGCCGCGGGCGAGTTTCTTGATCACGTCGAGCACTTCGCCGACCAGTTCCGGGTCGAGCGCGGACGTCGGCTCGTCGAACAGCAGGACTTCGGGGCGCACCGCGAGCGCGCGGGCGATCGCGACCCGCTGCTGCTGCCCGCCGGAGAGCTGCCGGGGATACGCGTCCGCCTTGTCCGCGAGCCCGACCAGCGTGAGCAGCTCCCGGGCGTGCTCCGTCGCCTCGGCGCGCGATCGGCGCTGAGCCGAAATCGGTGCCTCGACGACGTTCTCCAGCGCCGTGAGATGCCCGAACAGGTTGAAGTTCTGGAACACGAACCCGATCCGCGTGCGCTGGTTGAGGATCTCGCGCTCGCGCAGTTCGTACAGCCGGTCGCCGGAACGCCGGTAGCCCATCAGTTCGCCGCCGACGCTGATGAAGCCGCGGTCGGCGCGGTCGAGGTGGTTGATCAGCCGCAGCAGCGTGGACTTGCCGGAGCCGGACGGGCCCAGCACCACGGTCACCTCGCCGGGCCGGACCCGGAGGTCGACCCCGTCGAGCACGGTCAGCGCGCCGAAAGCCTTGTGCACGCCGCGGACGTCCACCTTGAAGTCGTCGCTCATCGGGTCGCCGCCTTCAGTTTGGCGAGGCCCTCGCGGGCCTTCTGCAGGGGAGTGGGCGGGACGGTGCGCAACGCGCCCTTGGCGTAGTGGCGTTCGACGTAGAACTGCGCCACCGAAAGGAGCGTGGTGAGCAGCAGGTACCAGGCGGTGGCCACCAGCAGCAGCGGGATCACCCGGCCGTTGCGGCTGTAGATCACCTGGACCTGGTAGAAGAGTTCGGGCAGCGCCATCACGTACACCTGCGAGGTGTTCTTGACCATGCCGATGATCTCGTTGGCCGCGTTCGGCACGATCGAGCGCATCGCCTGCGGCAGCACGATCCGGCGGAACTGCCTGCCCGGCGGGATGCCCAGCGCCGCGGCCGCCTCCCGCTGTCCCTGATCGACCGCGAGGAATCCGGCGCGCACGATCTCCCCGGCGTAGGCGGCCTGGTGCAGGCCGAGCCCGAGGCCTGCCGCTAGGAACGGCGGGATCAGGCTCATCGTGTCGAACGAGACGAACGACGGGCCGAACGGGACGCCGAAGGAAATCTCGTTGTAGAGAATGGCGAGGTTGTACCAGAAAAGCAGCTGGAGAATGAGCGGGACCGAACGGAAGATCCACGTATAAGTCCAGCTGACCGACCGTAGGAGCGGATTCCGGGAAATGCGCATGAGCGCGAGAACCGTACCCAGCAAGAATCCCGAAACCACGCCGAACGCCGTCAATTCCACCGTCAGGACGATCGAGGAGAGAACGGCGTCGGCGAACACGTAGTCGGCGACGACCGACCATTCCCAGGCCTGGTTGGTCACCAGGGCGTGGCCGGCCATGGCCACCAGCACGGCGACCACCGCCGCCGCCAGCCAGGTCAGCGGCCGCCGGGCGGGCACGATCTTCAAGGCCTCCTCCGGCCGGGCAGGTGCCGCCGGTGGCGCGTCCAAGTCACTGGTCATAAGACACCTGTCTCACGGAAATGGGCAGCATGAATCGCCGAAAGCGGAAAGATCGAAAAGGAAATGTCTTCGGCGCGGCATTGAACGCCGCTTTCCTTCTCGCAGAGCCGACTTTAGGAAGGCATGCCCGTTCCGGTCAACGAAGCCGGTGCCGGTTCCAGATACTGGAAGCCCGTGGCGGCGCCACTCGCCGGAGGCCCGGCCGCGCGTGTGTCGTCCGTCTGATCACACGTGTCGTCCGTCTGGACACGCGTGTCGGCCGGGCGGCGGAAAGGTGAGGAGCTAGACGGGTTTGGCGGCGACGATCAGGTCCCGCACGATCGCCTGGTCGACCCGGTGGGCGAACCCGGCGTACGGGCCGTCCTCGCGGACGTCCAGGCCCGCCTTGTCCAGGATCGCGGCGAGCTCCTCGCGCGGCGCGACGTTGGTGTTCCAGGAGATCCCGATCGCGCCGCCCGGCCGCAGCACCCGCGTCCACACCGGGACCGCGGCCGCGAGCAGGTCCCGCGGGCTGCGCGCGAGCGACGCGTCCTGGGTGCGGTGACTGCCGTGCTGCACGCCGTACGGGGCGTCGGTGACGATGAGGTCCACCGAGTTCGGCCGCAGCAGTTCGTCCGTGGTGAGCGTGTCGCAGTTGAGGTAGCTCAGCTTGCGGACCTCACCCGCCTTGTACCGCTCCTTGGTGATCCCGAAGCCGATGTCGAGCCGCCTGCCGAGCCGGACCTTGTTGCGGCGCACCTGACCGGATTCGGCGCTGTGCTTGATGCGCTTCTGCTTCAGCCACGTCTTGACGAACAGCTCATAGGAATCGAAGTCCTTGCCGTCGACGTCGAGCCCGGTCGCGTCGAAGCCGTACATCATCGCCTGGTTCAGCGTGGTGCCGCGGCCGCACAGCGGATCCAGCAGGTGCAACGGTTTCCCCAGCATCGCGGCCGGGTTCGCCGTCGCCAGCAGGGTGACGTTGACGAGGAGTTTGGTGAACAGCTCGTTCGTCTTGCCCGGGTACTTCTGGATGGTCAGCAGATCCGAGTCGAAGTTCGCGAGCGGGCTGATCGTCACCGGCTTCAGGACGCCGTCGCCGCGTTCGAACAGCGCGTACAGCGCCGAAAGGTTCGAAAGGAGCGCGAGGTCGCGTTCGCTCAGCGGGGCGGGCGTGGTGAAGGTGAGGTAGCCGACGCCGCCCAGTTCCGTCTCGCCGATCTCGGAGATCTCGGTCTCCAGCGCGGACAGGCCGAACACCGCCAGCTCCGCGCGCAGCAGGGCCGGGGTGGAGTCGGTGTAGACCCGGTTGGCGGACGGGTAGACCAGGATCGCGTACTCGGACATCCGGTAGAGCGTAGCTTGACTGATTGTGACAGCGACTCCAGTGCCGAACCTCAAGGAAGCCGCCGCGCTCCTGGCGCGCGCGAACGACGTGACCCTGCTCGGCCATGTCCGGCCGGACGCCGACGCGCTCGGCAGCGCGCTGGCACTGGGCCGGGCCCTCCAGCTACGCGGCGTCAAGGTCCGCGTCTCGGTCGGCGAACCCGAAGAGATGCCGGAGACCCTGCGGGGCCTGGACGTCGGCGGGCTCTACGTCCCCGCGAGCGAACTGCCCGAAAGCGAGCAACTGCTGATCGCGCTGGACACGCCGACGCCGGGCAGGCTCGGGAAACTCGCGCCGCGGGTGGACGCCGTCCGCGCGGCCGGGGGTGAGGTCCTGGTGATCGACCATCACGCGTCCAACGTCTTCTTCGGCACGACCCACGTCGTCGACGACACCGCCGAAGCCACCGCCGTCCTCGTGTTCGCGTTGCTGCAGGAGCTCGGCGCCGAGATCGACGAGCCGATCGCGCGCTGCCTGTACGCGGGACTCGTCACCGACACGAGCGGATTCCGCCGCGCCCGGCCGTCCACCCACCTGATGGCCGCGAAGCTGCTCGAAGCCGGTGTCGACCCGGACAAGGTGGTCCGCGAGATCGTCGACGACCACCCGTTCGCGTGGCTGCCGATGCTTTCGGACGTCCTCGCCGGGGCCCGGCTCGAACCGGACGAGGCACGCGGTTTCGGGCTCGCGCACGCCGTCGTGACCCTCGAAGCCGCGCGGAGTGTGCGCGCCGAGGAGGTCGAAGCGGTGATCGACGTCATCCGCTCCACGCGTGAGGCCGGGGTCGCCGTGGTGCTCAAGGAAGCCGAACCGACCGGGCCGCTGCGCCGGTGGACGGTCTCACTCCGTTCCGCGGGCGGTGTCGACGTCTCGGCCGCGGCCGGGGAACTGGGCGGCGGCGGGCACCGGCAGGCGGCCGGATGCACCGCGGAGGGCACGGCGGACGAGGTGCTCGGCAAGCTGAGGACGGCACTGTCGAGGGCGCCGCTGCTGTGACCCGGTGACGGGCGGTGTCATCGTAATTTCATCGGCGGTTCCTAGCGTCGTTCCCGATGAACGCCAGCGACTCCCTCCGCCGCCGGATCCTGGTCACGCTGGGCGTGATCGTGGTGTTCCGGCTGGGCCAGAGCCTGCCCGCTCCCCTCGTGACCGTCCGCGCGCCGGAAGCCGATCACCCGCTGCGCTGGATCCTCGACCTGCTGACCGGCGGTGGCCTGGCCACCCTCCCGGTGTTCGCGTTCGGCGTCCTGCCCTGCCTGGCCGCGCCATCCGTCCTGCGGGCGCTGACCGTCCTGATCCCGCGGCTGGCCGCGCTCCGGGCCGAAGGCGAAGCCGGTGCCCGCGTGCTGACGCGGTACCGGCGGCGGCTCACCGTCGTGCTCGGCCTGCTGGGTGCCATCGGTGTGGTCGTGCCCCGGGGCCCGGACGTCCTCGGCGGGACCGCGACGGTGGCGTGCCTGACGGCGGGCGCCGCGGTGGTCCTGCGGCTGACCGAGGTGATCACCGACCGCGGCTTCGGCGACGGCGTCCGGACCCTGCTTCTCACCCAGGTTCTGGCGGTGCTGCCGGCGGAGTTCCCGCGCGTGTACGAAACGAAGGGCTGGGCCGCCATCGCGGTCATGGCCGCCGTGACGCTGTCGATCACGGTGCTCACGATCGTCTTCGCCCAGGCGCAGCGCCGGATCCCGGTGCAGTACGCCAAGCGGATGATCGGCGTGCGCGCCTATGGAGGGACACCGGCCTACGTTCCGCTCCGGTTCCCCCAGGCGAACAGCCCGGCGGTCCTCGCCGCCGCGCTGGTGTCCTTGCCCGGGTTCTGGCCCGGCGTGGACTGGCTGCGCGACGAGGGGAATCCCGGACGGATCGCGATCTGCTTCGTGCTCGTCTGCCTCTTCGCGTTCCTCCGGGCGGTGGGAACGATGGACATCGACCAGGTGACCCGTGATCTCGTGCGCGTGGGCGGCTTCGTCCCCGGGATCCGGCCGGGCCGGTGGACGGCCGACTACATCGGCTACGTGCGCCACCGGATCATCGGCGTCGGAGCGGTCTGCTCGGGTGTGGTCGCGTCGATCCCGGCCGTCGGCCTGGCCGTGCTGGACGTGAGCCCGAGGTTTCCGTTCGCCGGGGTGGCCCTGCTGGTGGTCCTGGTCTTCCTCGTGAGTGTCACGCTCGACACAGCGCGGCAGTTCGAGACACTCCGTCAGCGGAAACGGTACGAACCGGTCCTCCGCTGATCTTCCCGGCGACTGGGACTGTCGTACCAGACGTCTAGTCTGCATCGGTGCCTGAAGCTTCCGAACCCGACGAGCGCGTCCCGCCGAAACGCGTGCTCGGTCTCGCCGTGCCCGCGCTCGGCGTCCTCGCCGCCGAGCCGCTGTACGTCCTGGTGGACACGGCCGTCGTCGGGCATCTCGGCGCGTTGCCGCTGGCCGGGCTCGCCGTCGGCGGCGTCGTGCTGTCGCAGGTTTCGAGCCAGCTGACGTTCCTCTCCTACGGCACGACGTCGCGGACGGCGCGTCTGCACGGCGCCGGACGGCGGGGTGACGCGGTCCGCGAAGGTGTCCAGGCGACCTGGCTGGCGGTGATCGTCGGGCTGGTCGTGATCGTCGCCGGGCAGCTGCTGGCCGCGCCCATCGCGCGGGTGCTCTCCGGGGACGCCGCGATCACCGACGCCGCCGTCTCCTGGCTGCGGATCGCGCTGTTCGGGACGCCGTTCATCCTGATCACGATGGCGGGCAACGGCTGGATGCGCGGTGTCCAGGATTCCGCGAAACCGTTGCGCTATGTCTTGGCGGGCAACGGGATCTCCGCCGTGCTGTGCCCGGTGCTGGTGTACGGCGCGGACTGGGGACTGGAAGGTTCGGCGATCGCGAACGTCGTCGCGCAGGTGATCTCGGCGTCGCTGTTCATCGTCGCCCTGGTGCGGGAGCGGGTCCCGCTGCGCCCGGAGCCGAAGGTGATGCGCGCCCAGCTCGGCCTCGGCCGGGACCTCGTGCTGCGCAGTCTCGCCTTCCAGGCGTGCTTCGTCTCGGCCGCCGCGGTCGCCGCGCGGACGTCCACCGAGGCCGTCGGCGCGCATCAGGTCGTCCTGCAGCTGTGGACGTTCCTCGCGCTGGTGCTCGACTCGCTCGCGATCGCCGCGCAGTCGCTCGTCGGGGCCGCCCTCGGCGCCGGCGCGAGCAAACGGGCGCGGGGTCTGTCGAGCCAGATCACCGGCTACGGCCTGGTGTTCGGCTGTTTCCTCGGGGTCGTGTTCGCGTCGCTGGCCGGGGTGCTGCCGAAGGTGTTCACCTCGGACGCGGCCGTGCTCGGCGAAATCCCGCACGCGTGGTGGTTCTTCGTCGCGTTGCAGCCGATCGCGGGGGTGGTGTTCGCGCTGGACGGCGTCCTGCTCGGCGCGGGCGACGCCGCGTTCCTGCGCAACGCGACGCTGCTGAGCGCGGCGCTCGGGTTCCTGCCGTTGATCTGGCTGTCGCTCGTGTTCGGCTGGGGGCTGGCCGGGATCTGGACCGGGCTCTCGCTGTTCATGCTCCTGCGGCTGGCGACCCTGCTGGTGCGGTGGCGCTCGGGCCGGTGGGCCGTGGAAGGCGCCGTCCGCGCGGCCTGACCCACCCCGCGAAACGCGCCGGTAGGCGGCCCGTGCTGTGGCGAAAACCACCCGGGTAACGGGTATGTTTCGCCGTTGCTTAGGAGCTACAACTATATGAGGCGGCAACGCGGGCGTCTGTCTTCGCCCGAACCCGTTCTCAAGGAGGAAACACTGTGACAGGCCGAGCCACCCGCCGGTCCTGGTTCATCTGGTTCGCCGCCGTCACCGTCTACCTCCTCGCCGTGTTCCACCGCACGTCCTTCGGCGTCGCCGGGCTCCAGGCCGCCGACCGCTTCGGCGTCGGAGCGGCCGCGCTCGGCACCTTCACCGTCCTGCAGGTCGGCGTCTACGCCTCGATGCAGATCCCCACCGGCGTCCTCGTCGACCGCTACGGTCCGCGCCGCGTGCTCACCGCCGCCGTGTTCTTCCTCGGGCTCGGGCAGATCCTGCTCGCGACCGCCGATTCGTACCCGCTGGGCCTGCTCGCCCGCGGCGTCGTCGGCTTCGGGGACGCGCTGACGTTCGTGAGCATCATGCGGCTGATCGCCGCGCATTTCCCCGGCCGCCAGTACGCCCTGCTCGCCGCGCTGACCGGGGCCATCGGGTACGTCGGCAACCTCGCCGCGACCGTCCCGCTCGGCCTGCTGCTCGACGGTCCCGGCTGGACCCCGACCTTCCTCGGCGTCGGCCTGGTGACCGCGCTGTACTCCGCCGTCGTCGCCCTTCGCGTCAAGGACAACCCGCCCGGCAGGCCGGAGCCCGTGCGCGAAAAGGTGCATCCGAAGCTGCTCGGCCGTCAGGTCGCCGACGCGTGGCGCACACCGGGGACCCGGCTGGGCTTCTGGGTCCACTTCAGCACGATGTTCGCGCCCAACGTGCTCACCATGCTGTGGGGTGTCCCGTTCCTGGTGCAGGGACAGGGATTCCCGAAGTCCACCGCGAGTTCGCTGCTGATCGTCTTCGTGTTCGGCTCGATGCTGGGCGGCCCGGTGATCGGCGGCCTGATCGGACGGCGCCCGTCGCTGCGGATGCCGATCGTCGGCGGGTACATCGGCGGCGCCGCGGTGATGTGGGCGATCCTGCTCGGCTGGAGCGGGACGACCCCGATCGCGGTCCTGGTCCCCGCGTTCGCGTTCCTCTCCCTCGGCGGCCCCGTGTCGATGATCGGCTTCGCGCTGGCTCGGGACTACAACCCGCTCTCGCGCGTCGGCACCGCGACCGGTGTCGTGAACGTCGGCGGGTTCGTGGCCACGACGATCTCCGCGCTCGCCGTCGGCGTGCTGCTGGAGTGGACGGGTGGCGTGTTCCGCCTGGCGCTGCTGTCCGTCATCGCGGTGCTCGCGTTCGGCACCTTCCGGATGCTCGTGTGGTGGCGGCGGACCCGCGCCGCGCTGTTCGAGGCCGAGGCCCGCGGCGAGCGGATCCCGGTGCAGATCCGGCGCCGCCGCTGGGACGCCGAAGCGCCGCTGCCCGTCTCGTCCTAGGCGAAGACCCGAAAGATAGGGTTCGGCCCGTGTCGCGCCCCCATCAGGCTCCTGCCAAGAAACGTCCCGCCCCGCCGCCCGGTCTCGTCATCGTCGACAAGCCGTCGGGGATGACCTCCCACGACGTCGTCGCCAAGGCACGGCGCTTCATGGGCACCCGCAAGGTCGGGCACGCCGGCACCCTCGACCCGATGGCCACCGGCGTCCTCGTGCTCGGCATCGAACGCGCGACGAAACTCCTCGGCCACCTCGCCCTGGACCGCAAGACCTACCTCGCGACCCTCTCTTTGGGACTGTCGACCACGACCGACGACGCCGAGGGCGAACCGATCGCCGAAGCCGCCGCGGACGCCGTCGAGAAGGTCACCGACGACGAGATCGCCGCCGGGATCGCCGCGCTGACCGGCGACATCCAGCAGGTGCCGAGCGCGGTCAGCGCGGTCAAGATCGACGGGAAGCGCGCGTACGCCCGCGTCCGCGCCGGCGAAGAGGTCGTGATCCCGCCGCGTCCGGTCACCGTGCACCGTTTCGATCTGCTCGCCACGCGCCGCGAGGCGGGCCGGATCGAACTCGACGCCGTCGTCGAGTGTTCGTCGGGGACCTACGTCCGGGCACTGGCCCGCGACCTCGGCGCCGGGCTGGGTGTCGGCGGGCATCTGCTCGCGTTGCGGCGCACCACGGTCGGGCCGTTCACGCTCGCCAAGGCGCGCACGCTCGATCAGCTCGAAGACAAGCCGGAGCTGTCGCTCGACCTCGACGCCGCCGTCGCCGCCGCGTTCCCGCGCCGCGATCTGGACGCCCGCACGGCGCAGGCGGTCCGATATGGACAGAGGGTGCCCTCGGCCGGGATCGAGGGCACCTACGGGATGTTCGGTCCGGACGGCCGGGTGCTCGCGCTCGCCGCGGACGAAGGCGAACTGGCCCGCTCGGTGGTCGTGTTGCTGCCCGCCTAGGGTGGTGCACGGAGCGGGCTGAGGAGACGGGGCACAAGTGCAGCGTTGGCGTGGTTTGGGTGACCTCCCCGGGAGCTGGGGACGGTGCGTGGTGACGATCGGCGTCTTCGACGGCGTGCACCGCGGACATCAGGAGCTGATCTCGAGGACGGTCCGCGCCGCCGCCGAACGTGGTGTGCCGAGCGTGGTGCTGACCTTCGACCCGCATCCGTCGGAGGTGATCCGGCCGGGCAGCCATCCCGCGCAGCTGACCACGTTGCGCCGCAAGGCGGAACTGGTCGAGGGCCTGGGCGTGGACGTCTTCTGCGTGCTGCCGTTCACCCTCGAACTGTCGCGGTTGAGCGCGCACGAGTTCGTGCACGAGGTCCTGGTGGACAAACTGCACGCGGCCGCGGTGATCGTGGGGGAGAACTTCACCTTCGGCGCGAAGGCCGCCGGTGACGTCAATCTGCTGCGCACGCTGGGGAAGCGGTTCGGTTTCGTGGCGCACGGGGCGGAACTGCAGGGGCTGCTCGCGCAGGAGCAGGCGGACAACGAGATCACGTTCTCCTCGACCTACGTCCGCTCCTGCATCGACGCCGGCGACGTCGTCGCGGCGTCCGAAGCGCTCGGCAGGCCGCACCGGCTGGAGGGCATCGTCGTCCGGGGCGACCGGCGGGGGCACGACCTCGGCTACCCCACGGCGAACCTGTCGACGCCGCGGTTCGCCGCCGTGCCCGCCGACGGTGTCTACAGCGCTTGGTTCACCCGTTCGTCGGATCCTGCCCGGCGGCTTCGCGCCGCCGTCTCGGTCGGGACGAACCCGACGTTCTCGGGGCGGGAACGCACCGTCGAGGCCTTCGTCCTCGACATCGACGAGGACTTCTACGGGCAGCACGTCGCGCTCGATTTCGTTGCCAGGCTGCGGGATCAGGTCCGTTTCCCGACGTCGGACGGTCTGGTGGAACAGATCGACGAGGACGTCGCGCGGACGAGGGAAATGCTGGGCGAGCAGGACTGACCGGCCCCGGACGGAGCCGGACGAGAATCGACAAACACACCCGTCACGGTGCGTTTCGGTGGCAAGATGTCACGGACCGCGCAGGGCGTTCGACGGGGTTAGGGGAGCGGACCAGGTGGAGGACCACAAGATCGTCCAGCGGAACATCGCGCTGCAGAAGGAGTGGTACGGGGAGCCGCTCGGCGATCGGGTGCGGCGACTGGTCGTCGCCTTCGACATCTCCCAGGCCTTCCTCGCCGAGGTCCTCGGCATCAGCGCGCCCATGCTCAGCCAGGTGATGAGCGGGCGCCGGGCGAAGATCGGCAACCCCGTCGTGCTCGCCAAGATGATCATGCTGGAGCGCAAGGTGCTGGTCCCGGCGGTCGCCGCGGGGGACCGGAAGGCCATGCAGGAGGCGCTGGAAGACGTCCGCGACTCGCGGCCGACGGTGGGCCGGGACAGCATCCCGGTCGGCGCCGTCGCCGACGACCAGGGGGTGCTCGTCGCGCTGCGGGACATCGGCGAGGACGAAGACCTCACCGAAGCCGCGAAGCTGCTCGACGACGACTTCCCGTCACTGGCGGACCTGCTGCGCCGGGCGGCCAAGCAAACCTGACGATGCCGCTGTTCAGCGCCTTGATCCCGCCGGACGGCGTCCTCGACGAGGTCGCCGCCGCGCTGGGTACGCCCGAAGACGGCGATTTCCGCTGGTCAGCGCGCGAGAACTGGCATATCACCCTCGGTTTCCACGGCGCGGACGACGCGGGTGAACGAGGCGAATGGCTCGCCGGAAGGCTGGCCGGAGCGGAGCCCGTCGACCTCCGGCTGGAAAAGGCCGCGACATTCCCCGGGGTCCTGTGGTTGAGTGTCGGTGGAACCGGGCTCCACGGGCTGGCCGTCAAGGCCGGCGCGGAGAGTGAGGGCAGGCCGTACGTGGCCCACCTGACACTGGCCCGCTTCCCCCGCGACCGGCCGGAAGCCGCGAGCGCGTGGGAGGAGCGGCTGGCCGGGTTCACCAGTGAGACTTGGACGGCGACCGAGGCCGTTCTGATGAGCAGTGACCGTGAGCAGGGCTTGTCGCGCTACCGGGTGATCCGGTCGTACGCGTTGAACCACGCCCGCGCCTGAAGCCGCTGATCACGAGGCTGGTAACCTCGATGGTCGGGTCCGGCTGCAGTCCGTGGCGGCCGTGACCGTCTCACCCGGCGTGAAGCATCGTCCGGGCCGCACGGCACAGAATATCTAGGAGCACCACTGTGGCTTTGTCCACCGAAGAGAAGAAGTCGATCCTTGCCGAGTACGGCGTGCACGACTCGGACACCGGATCCCCGGAGGCCCAGGTCGCGCTGCTGACCAAGCGCATCGTCGGCCTCACCGAGCACCTCAAGGCTCACAAGCACGACCACCACTCCCGTCGCGGGCTTCTGCTGCTGGTCGGCCGCCGCCGCCGGCTGCTGAACTACGTGATGAAGGTGGACATCGAGCGTTACCGTGCGCTGATCCAGCGCCTCGGCCTTCGCCGATAGCTTGAATCCGAGGGGGAGTGACCACATCGGTCGCTCCCCCTCGGTCCAAGTACCGGAACACGCGGCGCGAGCGCGCCCGGGGAACCGTCCGCCGGTCCTCGGTAGTGGTTCCCGGGCAACGGCCCGGGGGCTTCGATCGAAGACCGGCCTCACTCCTCGAGCGTCCGCAGGCGAAACAGGTCCCAGGGTGGGAGACTCGCGCCGTTACAGAGGATCAAAAGAGGAGATACACCCTATGACCGACTCCACCGGAGTCACCGTGCACGAAACCGAAGCCGTGATCGACAACGGCCGTTTCGGCACCCGCACCGTTCGCTTCGAGACCGGCCGCCTGGCCCGTCAAGCCGCCGGCGCCGTCGTCGCGTACCTCGACGAAGAGACCATGCTGCTCTCGGCGACCACCGCGTCGAAGCACCCGAAGGACCACTTCGACTTCTTCCCGCTGACCGTGGACGTCGAGGAGCGGATGTACGCCGCCGGACGCATCCCCGGCGCGTTCTTCCGCCGCGAAGGTCGCCCGTCGACCGACGCGATCCTGACCTGCCGCCTGATCGACCGGCCGCTGCGCCCGTCGTTCGCCGACGGTCTCCGCAACGAGATCCAGGTCGTCATCACCGTCCAGAGCCTCAACCCGGACGACCCGTACGACGTGCTCGCGATCAACGCGGCCTCGGCCTCGACCCAGATCGCCGGCCTGCCGTTCTCGGGTCCGGTCGGCGGCGTCCGCGTCGCCCTGATCGAGGACCAGTGGGTCGCGTTCCCGACCTGGAAGCAGCTGGAGCAGGCCACCTTCAACATGGTGGTCGCCGGCCGCATCGTCGGTGACGACGTCGCCATCATGATGGTCGAGGCCGAGGGCACCGAGCAGACCCTCGACCTGATCGCCGCCGGCGGCAAGGCGCCGGACGAGGTCTCGGTCGCCGAGGGCCTCGAAGCCGCGAAGCCGTTCATCAAGGTCTTGTGCGAGGCCCAGCAGCAGCTGGCCGAGCTGGCAGCCAAGCCGACCGGCGAGTTCCCGGTCTTCCTCGCCTACGAGCAGGACGCGTTCGACGCCGTCGCCGCCATCGCGACCGACGACCTCGCGAACGCCCTGACCATCGCGGGCAAGCAGGACCGCGACAACGCGACCGACCAGGTCAAGGCCGCGGTGCTGGAGAAGGTCGGCCTGGGCGAGGGCGAAGCCTTCCAGGGCCGCGAGAAGGAGATCGGCGCGGCGTTCAAGGCCCTGTCGAAGAAGATCATGCGCAAGCGCGTCCTCACGGACAAGATCCGCATGGACGGCCGCGGGCTGACCGACATCCGCTCGCTCGCCGCCGAGGTCGCCGTGATCCCGCGGGCGCACGGTTCCGCGCTGTTCGAGCGCGGTGAGACCCAGATCCTGGGCGTCACCACGCTGAACATGCTCCGCATGGAGCAGCAGATCGACTCGCTCTCCCCGGAGACCACGAAGCGGTACCTGCACCACTACAACTTCCCGCCGTTCTCCACCGGCGAGACCGGCCGCGTCGGTTCGCCGAAGCGGCGCGAGATCGGCCACGGCATGCTCGCCGAGCGCGCCCTGGTCCCGGTCCTGCCGAAGCGGGACGAGTTCCCGTACGCGATCCGCCAGGTCTCCGAGGCGCTGGGCTCCAACGGCTCCACCTCGATGGGCTCGGTCTGCGCCTCGACCATGGGTCTGCTGAACGCGGGTGTCCCGCTGAAGGCGCCGGTCGCCGGCATCGCCATGGGCCTCATCTCCGACGAGGTCGACGGCGAGACCCGCTACGTCGCGCTGACCGACATCCTCGGTGCCGAGGACGCCATGGGCGACATGGACTTCAAGGTCGCCGGCACCAAGGACATCATCACCGCGCTCCAGCTCGACACGAAGCTCGACGGCATCCCGTCGGAGGTCCTCGCGGCCGCGCTGAAGCAGGCGAAGGACGCTCGCCTCACCATCCTGGAGGTCATCGCCGAGGCGATCGACGGCCCGGACGAGATGAGCCCGTACGCCCCGCGCGTCACCAGCGTGAAGATCCCGGTGGACAAAATCGGCGAGGTCATCGGCCCGAAGGGCAAGATGATCAACTCGATCACCGAGGAGACCGGCGCCGACATCTCCATCGAGGACGACGGCACGATCTACGTGGGCGCGGCCGACGGCCCGTCGGCGGAGGCGGCGATCGACAAGATCAACGCCATCGCCAACCCGCAGCTGCCCAAGGTCGGCGAGCGCTTCCTCGGCACCGTGGTGAAGACGGCCGCGTTCGGCGCGTTCGTCTCGCTGCTGCCGGGCAAGGACGGCCTGGTGCACATCTCGAAGCTGGGCAACGGCAAGCGGATCGCCAAGGTCGAGGACGTGGTCAACGTGGGCGACAAGCTCCGCGTCGAGATCGCCGACATCGACAACCGCGGCAAGATCAGCCTGATCGTGGTCAAGGAAGACGACGCCGCCGACGCCGCCGAGAAGCCCGCCGAGGGCGACAAGGCCGAGGCCCCGAAGGCCGACGCGCAGTAGTCCTGGCCAAACCGATGTGAAACGTCAGGAAAGGGTCGTTCGGGACATTTTTCGTCCTGAACGACCCTTTCCTGACATGTGAGTAAGGGATCCGTTGGCTCGTCAGATCTCCGGGCACGAACAGCCCATCGGCAGCACCCGCACTCTTGAGTCCACTTCGGACGGTGCGGTGGTCAAGCGCAGTGTGCTGGCCGGTGGCCTCCGGGTCATCACCGAGCACGTGCCCGCTTCCCGGTCGGTGACGGTCGGGCTGTGGGTCGGCGTCGGGTCGCGCGACGAGCCGTCGTCGGTCGAAGGCGCGGCGCACTATCTCGAACACCTGCTGTTCAAGGGCACCACGAACCGCGACGCCACCCAGATCGCCGAGGAGATCGACGCGGTCGGCGGCGAGTTCAACGCGTTCACCGCGAAGGAGCACACCTGCTACTACGCGCAGGTGCTCGACGAGGACCTGCCGCTCGCGATGGACCTCGTCACCGACGTCGTGTTCGAAGCGCTGTGCACGGACAAGGACGTCGAGACCGAGCGCAGTGTCGTGCTCGAAGAGATCTCGATGCGCGACGACGACCCGGAAGACTTGCTGCACGAGACGTTCGTCGGCGCGATCCTGGGCAACCACGCGCTGGGACGTCCGGTGCTCGGCAGCGAGAAGTCCATCATCGAGATGTCGGCGTCGGCACTGCGCGGGTTCTACCGGCGCCGCTACACGCTGCCGCGGATGGTGCTCGCGGTCGCCGGGAACATCGAGCACGGTCAGGTGCTTCGCTTGGTGCGCAAGGCTTTGCGGACCAAGCTGACCGGATCGGCGACGCCGGTGCCGCCGCGTGGCGGGCGCGCGCGGATCGCGATGGCGCCGAAACTCGCCCTGCACACCGACGACACCGAGCAGGCGCACGTGATGCTCGGCCTGCGGTCGCTGCCGCGGCACGACGACCGGCGGTTCGCGCAGTCGGTGCTCAACGCCGCGCTCGGCGGCGGGATGAGCTCACGCCTGTTCCAGGAGGTCCGCGAGAAGCGCGGGCTGGCGTACCAGGTGTACTCGTCCGTCGCGAGCTACGCCGACGCCGGGCACATGGCCGTGTACGCGGGCTGCCAGCCGGAGAAGCTCGGCGAGGTCGCCGGGGTGATCCGCGAGGTGCTCGAACTCGTCGGCAAGGACGGGCTGAGCGAAGCCGAGGTCGCGCGGGCGAAGGGGCAGTTGCGGGGCGGGCTCGTGCTCGGTCTGGAGGACACCTCGTCGCGGATGTCGCGCATCGGCAAGAACGAACTGAACTACGGCCGCTATCTCGGCGTCGACGACACGGTGGCGCGGATCGACGCCGTCACCACCGAAGAGGTCTGTGCGCTCGCTCGCACTCTGCTGCGTCGCCCTGGTGGCGTGTCGGCGGCGGCGGTCGTCGGGCCGTACGCTCACGCCGACGACCTGCCGGACGATCTGCACGAGGTGATCGCATCATGACCGCTGGAATTCGCGTCGGTGTGCTGGGCGCACGCGGCCGGATGGGCCAGGAAGTGGTCAACGCCGTCAACGGCGCCGACGACATGGACCTCGTCGCCGAGCTCGACGCCGGAGACGACCTCTCGGCGCTCAAGCAGGCGCAGGTCGTCGTCGACTTCACCCATCCCGACGCGGTGATGGACAACCTGGAGTTCCTGACCGGCAACGGGATCCACGCCGTGGTCGGCACCACCGGGTTCAGCGGGGAGCGGCTGGAGAAGCTGCGCACGTGGCTCGCCGCCGACCCGTCCCTCGGCGTGCTGATCGCGCCGAACTTCGCTCTCGGCGCGGTGCTGGCGATGCGTTTCGCCCAGCAGGCCGCCCGGTTCTACAACTCGGCCGAGGTCATCGAGCTGCACCACAACCGCAAGGCCGACGCGCCGTCGGGCACCGCCGCGCACACCGCCCGGCTGATCGGCGAGGCCCGCGCGGAAGCCGGCCTCGCGCCCGGCGAAGACGCGACGACGTCCGAAGTGGACGGTGCCCGCGGCGCGCTCGTCGACGACGTCCGCGTGCACTCGGTGCGGCTGCCCGGACTGGTGGCGCACGAGGAGATCCTGTTCGGCGGCGAGGGGGAGACCCTGACCATCCGGCACGATTCGCTGCACCGCACGTCGTTCATGCCCGGTGTGCTGCTCGGCGTGCGCTCGGTGCTCACGCGACCCGGCCTGACGGTCGGTCTCGAGAACATCCTCGACCTGTGAGGGCCCGCAACTTCGCGCTGGTGATGACGGCGGCGCTCGCCGTCTACGTCGTCCTGCTGGCGGGCCGGGGCATCGCGCTGGTGGGCACCGGGGAGACGGTGCCGGTGCTCTTCGGAGTCGGCGTCCTGCTGCTGCCGTTGCTCGGGATCTGGATCATCGTCACCACCTGGCGTTCCGGCGTCCAGATCCAGCGGCTTTCGCGGCGGCTGGACGAAGAAGGCGGCCTGCCCGACGTGTCCGACCTGCCCCGGCGGCCTTCGGGCCGGGTGGATCGCGACGCCGCGGACGCCTGGTTCGACGAGCGCCGGGCCGAGGTCGAGGCGGATCAGGAGAACTGGCGCGTCTGGTACCGGCTGGCTTACGCGTACGAGATCGCGGGAGACCGGAAACGGGCCCGCGCGACCATGCGGCGCGCCGTCGAACTCGAAGCCGTCTCCCGCTGAGCTCACACCCCGCTGAGTACATGAAGGCCCCCTTCCTTGCGCTAGGCGCAGTGAAGGGGGCCTCCATGTACTCGGCGCCTCCCACGTTCAGAGGGCTGAACGCGGGCGGCCTAGTAGTGGAACCAGCCGGCGAACAGGGCCGGTGAGGCGGCCAGCAGGCTGAACCGCAGCCAGCGGCCCAGGAAGCCGGTGGCCAGGAAGCTCACCAGCGGCATCCGCACCAGTCCCGCGAGCACGCTCGTGGCCATGTACGGCGGCAGCCCGAGGATCGAACTCACCCCGTACGTGCCCGCCATCCAATGCGGATGCCGATGGCAGCGTTCGCGCAGGGCGTCGAGCCGGGCGCGCATCTTCTTGGTGCGCGCCCGCCAGCGCTCCCGCCGCGGGGTGGGCGGCCGCTCGCGGTGCAGGCGGTCGTGCAGGGGTTTCGGCAGCTTGATCGTGCCCTTCGCGGCCAGGTAGTAGAGCGTCTTCCCGCCGACCTGGCCGGCCGCGACGATGGCGCCGAGCAGCAGCCACGGCATGGTCGGCTGGCTCGCGCACAGGCCGATGAGGAACATCTCGATGCTGACCACGGGCAGGATCGCCGAACCGAAGGCGACCGCGAACGACAGGAGCAACCAGCCCACCATCGTTGCCTCCCCGTTATCTTCGTCCTCTCCAAGTTATCAGCTGAAATACGGGTCGCACTGGGGCCAGCCCCCGTTACCGGACTCGGGCGCGCACCAGAAGATCACCTGTTCGTCGGTTCGCGGTCACCTGCCGCTGCCATGCTGACGGCGTGGCCGACGTGCACGACGCGGTCCGCGGCCGAGGTTTCGCGGATCGCTTCGCCGACTTCTGCGCGGCCGTGGTGCGGCGCCTCCCCTTCGGGCTTTCCCGGCTGGTGGCGCCGAGTTTCCTCGGTTTCGCGCTCATCAACGGGTTCACCTTCGGGGTCGACCTGCTGCTGCTGACCCTGCTCCGCGGCTGGCTCGGGCTGCCGGTGTGGCTGGCGATCACGCTCGCCTACGGGGTGGCGTTCGGGCTGAGCTTCGTGCTCAACCGCAGCATGAACTTCCGCTCGCACGCGCCGGTCGGCAGGCAGGCGGTGCTGTACGTCGTCGCGATCGTCATCAACTACTTGGCGTTCCTGCTCGGCGTCGGCGCGGGACTGGCCGCGCTGGGCGTCGACTACCGGCTTTCCCGGCTCATCGCCGGGGCGTGCGAAGGCGTCTTCATGTACTCGGTGATGCGCTGGGTCGTGTTCGCGAAGTCAGGGAGTGAGCTCGAGGTCGAGGCCGCCGGTGAGCCGGACTTCGCGCACGTTCGTGCTTCCGGTGTCGAGGATGCGGACGGTCCCGTCGGGGGACCAGCCCGCGCGGCGGAAGAATCCCAGTGACGCGTGATCGGTCTGGGCGACCCAGCTGATCCCGCGGGTGGCGCCGTCCGCGCGCAGCCAGGCGGACGCGTTCGCCAGCAGCCGTCCCGCGTGCCCGCGCCGTCCCCAGCGGGGCTCGACCAGCAGCGACGCGATGAGCGCCGTCGTCGAGGCGTCGTCGGGCAGGGCTCCGTCGGCGGTGGCCACCTCGCTCTCCGGGGCCTGGCCCGCGACGCAGAAGCCGACGGTGAAGTCGCCTTCGGTGGCGAGGAAGACGCGCGTGCCCGGGTACTCGATCGTTTCGGCCCAGGTCTTTTCGAGCTCTACGACGTCGAGCTCGGCGACGGCCGCTTCGCCGAGCAGTTCCGTGTAGGCGCTTCGCCAGGTGTCGCGTTGGATGCGCGCGATCTCGGGGGCGTCGGACACGACTGCTGGGCGGACTTCGGCGGCGGCCATGCTGGAAACCTACAGCGGAGCGAAGCTCCATCCGTTGAGGGTGGGGGTGGGGAGGAAGGTGGAGGTAGCCGGACCGCCGGAAACTGTCGGTGGCGGATGGCACCATTCCGACGATGAGCACTTCGACCATCAGCGGACCGGTCGCGCGCCGGATCGCCCTGGCCGCGCAGGGATTCGCCGAAGCACGTCCGAGCGGGGCGGTGACGAGACGGCATCTGCAACGCGTGCTGTCGCGAACCCAGTTGCTGCAACTGGATTCGGTGAACGTCGCGGTCCGCGCCCACTACATGCCGATCTTCTCCCGGCTCGGCGCGTACGAGCCCGCGCTGGTGGACGACGCGGCGTGGTCCCATTCCGCGCGCAAGCCCCGGATGCTGGTCGAATCCTGGGCGCACGAGGCGAGTCTGCTGCCGGTGGCGGACTGGCCGCTGCTGCGGTCCGGGGCGAAGCGCATGGGCTGGTGGACGAACTACGCGCGCGTGCTGGAGCAGACGCCCCAGCTGGTGGACGACATCCTCGCCGTGGTCAAGGAACAGGGGCCGATCGGCGCGGGCGGTATCGAGCGCGCCTTGGAGAGCGACTCGGGCGGGTACAAGCCCGGCTCGTGGTGGGAGCGGTCGGAGGTTAAGAAGGCCTGCGAGTGGCTGTTCGGCATGGGGCAGCTGACCACCGGCACGCGCCGGTCGTTCGAGCGGCTGTACGACCTGACCGAACGCGTCGTGCCGCCGGAGATCCTGTCGCGGCGGGTGAGCCCGGAGGAGGGCGCGCGCGAGCTCATCACCCGCGCGGCCGTCGCGCTGGGCATCGGCACCGAACCGGACCTGCGGGACTACTACCGGCTCGGCCCCGACGTCAGCAAGCGGGCGGTGGCCGAACTGGTCGACGCGGGCGTGCTGGAACCGGTGACCGTGGACGGCTGGGCCGCCCCGGCGTACCGGCACGTCGCGGCGAAGGCGCCGAGGTCGGTCACCGGCCGGGCGCTGCTGTCGCCGTTCGATCCGCTGATCTGGGAACGCGCCCGGACCGAGCGCATCTTCGACTTCTTCTACCGCATCGAGATCTACGTTCCCGAGCCGAAGCGGATCTACGGGTACTACGTGTTCCCGTTCCTGCTCGACGGCGAACTCGTCGGCCGGGTCGACCTCAAATGCGACCGGGCCGCCGGTGTGCTTCGCGTCCAGGGCGCCTTCTCCGAGCCCGGGGTCGACGTCGCGCGGGTCGCGAGTGAGCTGGCGGGCGAGCTGCGGCTGATGGCGGAGTGGCAGGGGCTGGACGGGGTCGTGATGGGGGAGCGGGGCGACCTCGCCCCCGTGCTGTCGCGCCTCGTGCGCTAGGGGGCCTTCAGGACACCCGTGCACCTCTGGCCCGTTCACGGCCCCGCCCGGCTGAACCCGCGTCTAGTGAGGCCGGGCAGTGTCGCGAAAGCCACTTTCGGCAGGTCCGCCCGGCCACCGCGATCCAGTTCCTCGAACAGGTCTGGAGCCGCGACCTCTCCGCCTACGACGCCGACGGCCCGCTGCCCGAGATCG
>NZ_JBFBGL010000095.1:0-22559 GCF_040684635.1 Amycolatopsis sp. NPDC089917
AAGGCCTCCTTGAGGGACCCAGGGTCCCTCAAGGAGGCCTTCACGGACCGGTGCTCACCGACGCCCGAGGGCGACACGACATTTTTGCCTCACCCCTCAATGGAACCGTCATTACCACTCACGAATCCCACGCCAAAACAGTTACGCCCATTACAACCTTTCCCTTTTCCGGAACCCCCGGCCACGCATTACTTGTGTGTCAGGACATCCGCCAGTAGCGTCTGCACGAGTTGGCCGTTCGGCCGGAGAAGTCGAAGTGAGGAAGCCCGAATGTCAGTGATGACCGGGCGCGTTCCGCGCGCCTTCCTGCTCCCGGCCGTGCTGGGGCTGGGGGCGCTTTCCTTGGCTTCCGCCTCCGCCGAGCCGGCGCCCGCGACCACCTCCGCGCAACAGGCCGAAGCCGAACAGGTGACCGCCGCTGCCGGTCTGCCGTTCGGGTTCTACGTCGGCGACGAGAAGCAGGCCACGACGAGCCATGTCGCCAAACTCGGTTCGGACATCACGTTCCCGCAGGGCCGGTTCGACGGCTCGCTCCTCGGCCTCTCGGGCAAGGTGCCGATCACCGGCAAGCTCGTCATCCCGTCGACGGAAAGCTACTTCGTGTCCTTCCGGTTCATGCCGGCGACCGGCACGGTCGAGCTGATCCCGGACGGCGACGCCACCGGGACGGTCGAGGTGAAGACCGGCGCCACCACCAACTGCAAGGCGGTCGGCACCAACCTGTGCGGTGATTCCGACGTCACCAACAAGGTGTTCATCAAGCTCTCCAACGTCAAAGTGGACGGCAAGGTCCTCGACGTCGGCCCGAACTGCCGGACCGCGCAATCGGTCGCGGTGAACATCAAAGCGTTGATGCCGCTCGGATTCCCGGCCCCGTCGGTCAAGGCCACCAGTACCTTCTCGACGCCGGGCTTCACCGGATGCGGCGTGCGCGAGGACCTGAGCCCGTTGCTCACCGGCCTGGTTTCCGGCCCCGGCAACACCTTGGTCACCAACCTCAAGCTGCGGTGCGTCGGCTCGGGCCCGCCCCCCAACGGATGCGGAGCCTGACGATGACCAATCCCGTCGCCCTGCTCGCCCGCGCCCCGGAGAAGGCCGCCGCGGGCCTGCGTGAATTCGGCCGCATGTGCGCCATGGGCCTCGACGTCATCCTCGCGATGTTCCGCCGTCCGGTGCAGATCCGCGAGTTCATCCAGCAGTTCTGGTTCATCGCGAGCGTGTCGATCACGCCCGCGATCCTCGTGTCGATCCCGTTCGGCGCGGTCATCTCGCTGCAGCTCGGCTCACTCACGAGCCAGATCGGCGCGCAACAGTTCAACGGCGCGGCGAGCGTCCTCGCCGTCGTGCAACAGGCCAGCCCGATCGTGACGACGCTGATCATCGCGGGCGCGGGCGGTTCGGCGATCTGCGCGGACCTCGGCGCCCGTTCCATCCGCGAGGAGATCGACGCCATGGAGGTGCTCGGCGTCTCGCCGATCCACCGGCTGATCGTGCCCCGGGTCCAGGCGGCCATCGGCGTTTCGGTGCTGCTCAACGGATTGGTCAGCGTCGTCGGCGTTCTCGGCGGCTACTTCTTCAACGTCATCGTGCAGGGCGGGACGCCGGGCGCGTACCTCGCGAGCTTCAACGCGCTCGCCCAGCTGCCCGACCTCGTCGTCAGCTCGATCAAGGCGTTCATCTTCGGTTTCCTCGCCGGCGTCGTCGCGGCGTACCGGGGCCTGAACCCCCGCGGCGGCCCCAAGGGCGTCGGCGACGTCGTCAACCAGTCGGTGGTGATCACGTTCCTGCTCCTGTTCTTCGTCAACACGATCCTGACCGCGCTGTACCTGCAGCTCGTCCCCGCGAAGGGAACCTGATCCCGTGACCAGCGTCCCCGAACGGGCCCGCGAGGCGTTCAAACGCCCGGGCAACAGCCTTTTCGAGCTGGGTGACCAGCTGCTGTTCTACGTCCGCGCGCTCGCGGCGATCCCGATGGCCGTCACCCGCTACTTCCGCGAGGTGGTGCGCCTGCTCGCCGAGGTGACCTTCGGCAGCGGCGCCCTCGCGGTGATCGGCGGCACCGTCGGCGTGATGGTCGGCCTGTGCGTGTTCACCGGGATCACGGTGGGATTGCAGGGTTTCAGCGCGCTGAACCAGATCAACATCTCCGCGATGACCGGCTTCCTCACCGCGTACTTCAACACCCGCGAGATCGCGCCGCTTTCGGCGGGGCTCGCGTTGTCCGCGACGGTCGGCGCCGGATTCACCGCGCAACTGGGCGCCATGCGGATCTCCGAGGAGATCGACGCGCTCGAAGTGATGGCCGTGCGCAGCATGCCGTACCTCGTCACCACCCGGATCGTGGCCGGGTTCATCGCGATCATCCCGCTCTACGTGATCGGCCTGCTGATCTCGTACCTCGGTTCGCGGGTGACCACGGTCGTCTTCTTCGGACAGTCCGGGGGCACCTACGACCACTACTTCTCGTTGTTCTTACCGCCGGAAGACGTCCTCTGGTCGTTCGGCAAGGTGCTCGTGTTCAGCGTCGGCGTCATCCTCACGCACTGCTTCTACGGCTACCGCGCCGCAGGCGGGCCGGCCGGTGTCGGAGTCGCGGTCGGCCGCGCCGTGCGGACGTCGATCGTCCTGATCAGCGTGCTCGACCTGTTCCTCAGCCTGGCGATCTGGGGCGCCACCACGACGGTGAAGGTCTCCGGGTGAGCGCGCGGGCACGGACGCAGGCGGCGGGGGTGGTCTTCCTCGTCATCCTGGTGCTGCTCGGCTGGGTCGCCGTCGCCATTTTCAACAAGGATTTCGAACGCGCGGAACTCGTCACGCTCAAGACCGACCGGGTCGGCAACCAGCTGGCCCCGCCCGCCGAGGTCAAGGTGCGCGGCGTCCCGTTCGGCGAGGTCCGGGCGGTCCGGGGCAGCGCGGACGGCGCCGAGATCGACCTCGCCATCGACCCGGCGAAGATCGATCAGCTGCCGCGCAACGTTTCGGCCCGGCTCCTGCCCAAGACGGTGTTCGGCGAGCGTTACGTCAACCTCGTGCTCCCGGACCGGCCCGCCGGTGGCCCGCTGCGCGACGGCGACGTCATCGGCCAGGACCGCTCGGCCAACGCGATCGAGCTGGAACGCGTCCTCGGCGATCTGCTGCCCCTGCTGCGGGCGGTGCAGCCGCAGAAGCTCAACAGCTCGCTCGGCGCCATCTCGCTCGCACTCGACAATCGAGGGAAATCCCTGGGGGACAGCATCGTCCAGCTCAACGACCTCCTCGGCCAGGTGAACCCGCTGATGCCGCAGTTCAAGGCCGACATCAGCAAGCTCGCCGACGTGGCCGACCTCTACACGGGCGCCGCGCCGGACATCCTCAAGGCGCTTTCGGATCTTTCCACGACGGCGAAGACCATTGTGGACACTCGCGCGGACCTCGACAAGCTGTACTCCAGCGTCACCGCGGCGAGCGGTGATCTCAACAAGTTCCTGGTGGAGAACAAGAACAACATCATCGGCGTCAGCGTGAAGAGCAGGCCGACCCTGGAGCTGCTTTCCCGCTACTCACCCGAGTTCCCCTGTCTCTTCGACGCGGTGAACCGGCTCAAACCGGTGATGGAGAAGGCGCTGGGCAAGGGCACCGGCGAACCGGGCCTGCACGTGACGCTGTCGGTCCACGACCCGCGCGACAAGTACGTGCCGGGCCGGGACGATCCGCGGTTCGATCAGAAGGGCGGCCCGCGGTGTTACGGCGGGGGCGCGACTGCCTCGGCGGTGTCGTTCGCCGCCGAGGGGGACCTCGGCCCGGCCAATTCGCAGGGGGAGCGGGGGCTGGTCGCCGAGATCCTGGCGCCGTCGCTCGGGATGAAGCCGGCCGAGGTCCCGGACTGGAGCAGCGTGCTCGTGGGCCCGGCCCTGCGCGGAACGGAGGTGACCGTCCGATGAGGAGTGTCCTGGGCCCGGCGGTCAAGGGCCTGATCTTCTTCGTGATCACCGCGGTGGCGACCGGGATCCTCGCGATCACCATCGCCAACTCCGGGGTCGGCACGACGGTCGGCTATACCGCCAGATTCACCGACGCGACGTCGGTCAACCCCGGCGACGAGGTCCGGATGTCCGGTGTCCGGATCGGGCAGGTCGACTCCATCGGCGTGGTCGAGCGGCGGCTGGCGGACGTGCGGTTCTCGATCGAGAACAAACGCCGTCTCACCGCGGGCGCCACGGTCACCATCCGGTACCGCAACCTCGTCGGCCAGCGGTATCTCTCCATCGACCCCGGTCCCGACGGCCCGGCGGCGCTCGGTGACGGCGCGCTGATCCCGCCGGAGCGCACGACTCCGGCGCTGGATCTCACCGCGTTGTTCAACGGGTTCAAACCGCTGTTCCAGGCGCTGTCGCCGAGCGACGTCAACCAGCTGTCGTTCGAGATCGTCCAGGTGCTGCAAGGGGAGGGGAGCACGATCGACAGTCTCCTGGAGCACACCGCGTCCCTCACGAGCACGCTGGCGGGCAAGGACAAGGTGATCGGCGAGGTGGTCGGGAACCTCAACACGGTGCTCGACACGCTGAACTCCCAGGGCGATCAGTTCGACAAACTCGTCGACGTCACCGCGCAGCTGGTCTCCGGGCTCGCGGGCGACGCGAAGCCCATCGGGCAGGCGATCGGCGGGCTCGGCGAGCTGACCACGTCCACCGCGGGCCTGCTCCAGGACGGCCGGGCACCGTTGAAGGCCAGTATCGACACCCTCGGCGCCCTGTCGAAGAACCTCGCCGACAACACCCCGGTGTTCGAGCAGTTCCTCACGAACCTGCCGAAGAAGCTGGACCGCATGGGCGCGATGGTCTCGTACGGCTCGTGGTTCAACTTCTACCTGTGCTCGGTCAAATCGGACGCGCCACCCGCCCCGGGCGGCCCGCCGGTCGGCATCCCGCTGACCCAGGGACGGTGCCGGTGAAAGCGCCCAGGATCAAACCCTTCCGGAGCCGCAACCCGATCGTGGTGGGCACCATCACGGCCGTGCTGATGGCGGCGGCGGGCTCGGCGGTGTTCTTCTCCGACGATCTCCCGCTGGTCGGCGGCGGCACCACGTACGCGGCGGAGTTCACCGAGGCAGCCGGGCTCAAACGCAACGACGAGGTCCGGGTCGCCGGGGTGAAGGTCGGCGAGGTCTCCGACGTCCTGCTCGACGGTGCCCGCGTCAAGGTGCTGTTCCGGGTCAAGGACACCTGGATCGGCAACCGCACCACCGCCTCGATCAAGATCAAAACCCTGCTGGGACAGAAGAACCTGGTCATCGACCCGGTCGGCAACGCGGAACTGGATCCGGACCAGCCGATCCCGGTGGAGCGCACGAGTTCGCCGTACGACGTCACCGCGGTGTTCAACGACCTCGCGAACACTGTGGGCGCGATCGACACCGATCAGCTGGCGAAGGCGTTCGGGACGCTGTCGGAAACGCTCGGCGCGTCCACACCGCAGGACGTCCGGACCGCCTTCGACGGCATCACCGCGCTGTCCAAGACACTCGCCTCACGCGATGAGGAACTGGTGAAGCTGTTCCAGAACACGAACAAGGTGTCCCAGACGCTCGGCGACCGGTCACAGCAGATCGAGGCGCTCATCCGCGACGGCAACACCCTGCTCACGGAGCTGAACGCGCGCAAGGACGCCATCGCCAAGCTGTTCAGCGGAGTGAAGAACCTGTCGGTGCAGCTCAAGGGACTCGTCGCGGACAACCAGAAGACGCTCGGCCCGGCGCTCGACCAGCTCGACCGCGTCGCCACGGTCCTTCAGCGCAACCAGGACAAGCTCAACGAGAGCCTGCGGCTGGCGGGGCCCTTCTACCGGCTGCTCGGCAACGCGGTCGGCAACGGCCGCTGGATCGACACCTACATCTGCGGGCTCGTCCCGACCGGCGGCACGCCGGGCAGCTGCATGCCGTCGAGGAACGGGGGACGCTGATGGGGCGCCACTTCACACTGTCCGACCTCGGGGCCCACGCGCGGCGACGGGCCTGGGTGCGGCGGCTCGCGCTCGCCGTCGTCGCCGGGCTGCTCGTGACGGTGGTCTGGCCGCTGCTGACCCGGGAGGCCGACCGAGTCTTGACCGGGTACTTCACCGCGACCGTCGGGGTGTACCCGAACACCGAGGTGCGCGTGCTCGGCGTCCCGATCGGTTCGGTCACCAAGGTCGAACCGAAGGGCACGAACGTCGAGGTGACCATGTCGGTACGGCCGGACGTCAAACTGCCCGCCGACGTCGGCGCCGTCGTGATCACCCCGAGCCTGGTCGCGGACCGGTACGTGCAGCTCACCCCGGTGTACCTCGGCGGGCCGGAGCTGGGCAGCGACGCCCGGATCCCGCGCGAGCGCACCGTCACCCCGGTCGAGGTCGACGAACTCCTCGGCAGCCTCAACCAGCTGATGACCGCGCTGGGGCCGAAGGGCGCCAACCGGGACGGCGCGGTCAGCGACGTGCTGACCAAGGCCGCGACCTACCTCGACGGCAACGGCGGCAAACTCGGCGAGGCGATCAAGAACCTCGGCGAGTTCGCCAGGACGGCCAGCGACTCCAAGGACGACCTGTTCAACTCCGTCGACAACATCAGCAAGTTCACCGCGATGCTCGCCTCGAACGACGGCAAGGTGAAGGAGGCGATCCAGCAGATCTCCTCGATCAGCAAGATCCTGGCCGATCAGCGGGACCAGTTCTCCGGCGCGATGACCGAACTCACCGAGGCGCTCAGCGTCGTCCAGGGCTTCATCAAGGACAACCGGGGCAAGGTCAAGTCCGATGTGGACAAACTCGCCGAGATCACCAAGGTGCTCAGCCAGCAGAAGGCGTCGCTGAGCGAGGCGCTCGACGCGGCGCCGAACGCGCTGGCGAACGTCCTCGGCGCGTACAACCAGGGCGCCGGGACGCTGGACGGCCGAGGGAACATCACCGAATTCTCGGGGGCGAAATGAAGTCCCGGCTCAACTGCGCGGCCGTCCTGGTCCTCACGCTGGCCGCGACCGGCTGCAGCAGCGGCGTCGACGTCTACGACATCCCCTTGCCCGGCGGCGCCGCGCTGGGAGAGCGGCCGATCCACGTCACGGCGAGTTTCAGCAACGTGCTGGACCTCGTGCCGCAGTCCGGGGTGAAGGTCAACGACGTCCCGGTCGGCCAAGTGCGGACGGTCGACCTGGCACCGGACGGCCGCAGCGCGGTGGTCGGGCTGCTGATCAACGGGGACGTGAACCTGCCTTCCAACGCCGTCGCGCGGCTGCGGCAGGCGAGCATCCTCGGCGAGAAGTTCGTCGAGCTCGCGCCGCCGGTCGACGGCACCCCCAGTGGGCGGCTGGCCGACGGCGCGGTGATCCCTCTCGCCAGTTCGTCGCTGACCCCGGAGATCGAGGAGGTCTTCGGCGCGCTTTCCCTGCTGCTCAACGGTGGAGGCGTCGCGCAGGTGCAGAACATCACCCGCGAACTCAACGACGCGCTCGGCGGGAAGGAGAGCGCGGCCCGCAGTCTGCTGTCCAATTTGGACACTTTCGTGCGCGGACTGGACGAGCACAAGGCGGAGATCACCCGCGCCATCGAGAGCGTCAACAAGCTCGCGGCGACGCTGAACGCGAACACCGAGGAGATCAAGGCGACGCTGAACGGGCTCACTCCCGGGATCGAGGTGCTGAACCAGCAGCGGCAGGCACTGGTCGGGATGCTGAAGTCACTGGACGGGCTCACCTCGGTCGCGGTCGACACGGTGAACCGCAGCAAGGACGACCTCGTCGCCGACCTCAAAGCGCTCGAACCATTGCTGCGACGGCTGGCCGACTCGGGGGACAAGCTGCCGAAGGCGATGGAGATGATCTTCACCTTCCCGTTCCCCGACGCCGCGCTCGACGCCATCCGCGGTGACTACCTGAACACGTTCCTGACCTTCAAGAACAGTGGTGGTCGCTGATGCTGACCAGGTTCGTCCGTGCCCAGCTGGTGGTCTTCGTGGTCATCGCCGTCCTCGGCATCGCGTACGTCGGCGCGACGTACGCGGGGCTGGACAAGCTGGTGCTCGACCGCGGCTACTCGGTGAAGGTGCGGCTCGCCACCGGCGGCGGGATCTTCAGCAACGCCGAGGTCACCTACCGCGGCGTGCCGATCGGCCGCGTCGGCGAACTGCGGCTGACCGCGTCCGGGATGGAAGTGGACCTCGACATGGACCCGGGTGGTCCGGAGGTTCCCGCGGACACCGAGGCCGTCGTGGCCAACCGGTCCGCCGTCGGCGAGCAGTACGTCGACCTGCGGCCGCGGCGCGGCGACGGGGCCATGCTGCGGGACGGTTCGGTGATCAGCGAGGCGGACACGAAGATCCCGCTCCCGGTGGACGTCGTCCTGTCCAGTGTGGACTCTTTCGCCAACTCGGTGCCGAAGCCCGCCCTGCGGACGGTGGTCGACGAGCTGTACAACGCGACCAACGACGCGGGCCCGGCTCTGGACCAGCTCGTCGGACGGGGGATCGAGTTCGTGCGGGAGGCGAGCGCGCACGTCGGGCCGCTGACCAGGTTCGTGACCGACGCGCAGACCGTGCTCGACACGCAGGTTTCGCAGGCGGACGCGATCCGCTCGTTCGGCGCCAACGCGAAACTGCTGGCCGAGACGCTGAAGAGCTCCGACGGAGATCTTCGACGGCTGATCCCGGCCGTGCCGGCGGCCGCGAACGAGCTCAGCACGCTCTTGCGGGAGACCGGCCCGAGCCTCGGCATCCTGCTGGCGAACCTGCTGACCACGGCGGACGTGCTGGAGACCCGGCAGGACGGCATCGAGCAACTGCTGGTCACCGCCCCGAAGGCGGTCGCCGCGGGGCACGCGATCATGGGACCGGACGGCGCGCATGTCGGCCTGTCGCTGACCTTCTTCGATCCGCCGCCGTGCGTCACCGGCTACGGCACGGGCTATCGCGACGGACTCGACACGTCGGCGCGTCCGTTGAACACCGCGGCGCGCTGCGCCTTGCCCAAGGGTAATCCGACGAACGTGCGCGGCTCGCAGAACGTGCCGGGAAGGTGAAGGCGATGACTCGACTCGCGGTCCTGGTCGCGGTGGTGGCCACCGCGCTCGCCGCCTGGTTCGGCTACTCGTGGTGGGACGCGAGCCGGGACGACGGCGTCGCGCGGGCTACGGTCCGCGAGGAGGCGTTACAGGCGGGCAGGCAGTCCGTGGCCGCACTGACCACTTTGGACTATCGCCAGGCCGAACAGGGCTACGAGAACTGGCTGAACCTGTCCGGAGGCGCGTTGCACGACGAACTGGCGCGAGACCGGGAAGGCGGGCTCGGCCGGATCGGCCAGGCGAAGACCGTGACCACCGGCCGGGTCGTCGACGCCGCGGTGACCGAGGTGGACAGTGGCGGCGGGACCGCCGAGGTGATCGCTTCGGTCGAACTCGAGGTCCGGCCCGAAGGCGGGGAAGCCGTGACCAAACACAACCGGTTCCGCGCCGGCCTGAACCGGACGCCGGACGGGTGGCGCGTCACGTCGCTCGGCCAGGTGCCGGTGACCGACACCGGAAAGCCCTGAGAGGAGGACGGGATGACCACGAAACGGAAACCGGTGCGGCGCGCCGTGAAGGTGGCCGGGAAAATGGGCGGGAGCACCCGGGTCCTCGAACGCCCCGAAGAGGAGGACTCGTCGATTTCGGAAGCTCCGGTCGACGTCGCTCCCGTGCGGCGGCGGGGTGCGGTGGTGTTCGGCGCGGTCGCGGTGGTGATGGCGGGCCTCGCGGGGTGGTTCGCGATCGAAGCGCGGGACGCCACGGCGGTCTTGGCGCACAACACCGCGCTGACCGACGTCGCCACCACCGCGGAGGTGAGCGACCAGATCGGCAAGGCGCTCGGCACGGTCTTCTCGTACCGCTACGACGATCCAGCCAAGAGCGAGCAAGCCGCGAAAGAGGTCCTGACCGGACCCGCGCTGGGACAGTACGACCAGCTGTTCGCGCAGGTCCGGGGGCTGGCGGCGGAGCAGAAGCTGGTCGTGACGTCGACCCCGGTGGTCTCGGGCGTCAAGGTCCTCGACGGGGACCGGGCGTCGCTGCTGGTGTTCCTGGACCAGACCGGCGTGCGCGGGGACGGGCAGCGCAGTACCGGTGCGGCGCAGCTGAGCGTCAGCGCCGAACGCTCCGACGGCCGCTGGCGCGTCACCGCCCTCGCCGCCGCCTGACCCCTCGCCGCATCTAAATGCGGAGCTGGCGCGAGCGCCGAAGTACATGAAGGCCCCCTTCCTTGCGTCTAGCGCAAGGAAGGGGGCCTTCACGTACTTGCGATCTGGGTGACGGGGCACCGAACTCCCGTGATCAGACGCGAGTTCGCCGTCAGGAGGGGGCCGCCCGCAGGGCCAGGATCATCTCGAACCGCCGCTCGGGATCCCGCAGCCCGTCCGCGAACAGCGCCTCAAGCTCCTGCGCGCGCGACCGCACAGTCTGCGGATGCACCGCGAGCCGTTCCGCCACCTCGCGGACGTTCCCGCACGTCTCCAGCCACGCCAGCAGCGTCCCGGCCAGACGCGAATGCTGCTTCCCGGTCAACCCGGCCAGCGGGCCGAGCCGTTCCCGGACCAGTTCGGCGGCCAGGAACGGTTCCTTGAGCAGCCACAGGCGCGAAAGATGGTCGACGCACCACGTCACGGGCTCGTCGGCGAACGCGCCGGAGTCGACGAGCCGCAGTGCCTCTCGTGCCGCACGCAGGGAACGCGCGGCGTAGGCGGGCGGGACCGCGGGGCCGATCGCGGCCCGCCAGCCCGCCAGGTCATCGGCGAACTGCTCCCGTTCGTCCGGTCGCGGGGCGGGGAGCAGCAGGCAGGGGGAGGGGCTTTCGAAATCGGCCAGCGCGGTCGAAGCGGCCGCGGGAGTCTCGTCCGAGGGCTGGTCGAGGGCGACGGCGACGAGCAGGTCCGGCAGCTCCCAGCGGGCCAGGTCGGCGGCGTGCTTGACGACTTCGGGCGGTGACGGCGGCTCGGTGAGCAGGAGCTCCATGAGCCGGTGCCGCCGGCGCTCCAGAGCGCCGGCGGCCTTCTCCCGCGCCTCCGCGTGACCCTCGACCGACAGCGCCGACAGCTCGTCGATGTAGGCGAAGATGGCTTCCGCGAGCAGGCACAGCGTCGCCGAAGGCACTCCCGCGCGACGCCCCGCCTCGGCCACCCGGCGCCACGTCACCCTGGCGCCGACCCGGTACGCCGCCTGGAGGACGTCGACGTTGCGGCCCTGATGGAACTCCTCGACACCCAGGCTCAGGAACACGGCCCGCCGGTCTTCCGACGGCGCTTCCGGGTTCCCGATCCGCTCCACGAACTGGATGAACGCCATCTGGACGCCGGTCTTGAGCGACTTCCCGAACGCGCCGTCCAGCGGCCGCGCGTAGTCGGGGATGGTCCGCTGGATCTCGCGGACCACCTCCCCGGCCACGTCGGCCAGCACCGGCCGGAACACGGTCGCCAGCTCTCTCGGCAGCAGCGCCCAGAGCTGGACGGGACGCCCGCTCGACCCTCCCGGCCGGGCGGGCGTGAGGAGCGGGCCGTACGTCGCCTCGACCCCGCTGCGACCATCCTGCGGTCGGGTCACCTCGTCACCTCGTTGTGAGTGGGAAACGCTGGTCAGTCGTCGGCGAGCAGGGCCTCCGCGCGCAGGGCGATCTCCATGTCGAGCCGGTCGTCCGCGTTGTTCAACCGGTCGCCGAAGAGATCGATGAGCTGGTGCATGCGGTAGCGGACGGTCTGCGGGTGGACCTTGAGCTTCTTCGCGATCTCCGGCGCGCTGCCCCGGGACTGCAGCCAGATCAGCAACGTCTCCCCGAGCCGCGCCCGCTGCTTCGGCGTGAGGTCGTCGAACGGGGCGAGGCTGCGCGTGCACAGCTCACGGACCAGGAACTCGTCCGCGAGCAGCCACAGGGTGGACAGGTGATCGCTGTACCGCGTGACCGGGTTGTCCGGCAGGACCCCGCGCTGGACCAGCCGCAGCGTGCGGCGGGCCCACAGGAGGGAGCGCGGCGCCTCGGTGAGCCGCACGGACGGGCCGATCACCGCGCGCCAGCCGGGGAGCCGCTCGGCGAGGTCCTTCAGGTGTTTGTCGGGGTCGCCGGTGACCAGGCAGGGCTTGGGGCCCTCGAAGTCGACCAGGACGTCGGCGTCCAGGTCGGCGCTGTCCGGGTCCAGCGGGCCGAGCCGCCGTTCCAGCGCGACGACCGTGACCTCGGCGGGCAGCGCCCACTGGGCGTTGGCGGCGTGCGAGGCGATCGACTGCGGTGAGGACGGCGGATCGGAGAGCATCAGTTCGAGCAGCCTGCGCCTGCGTCTCGCCCTCGTGCCCGCGGCCCGTTCCTGAGCGGCCGTGTAGCCCTCGATGGACAGTGCGGAAATCTCGTCCACGTAAGCGAAAATCGCCTCGGCCGCGGTGCACAGGAGATCGGCGTCCGCTCCGATCGCCTGCCCGAATTCCGAGACGTGCCGCCACGCGACCCGACCGCCGACGCGGTAGGCCGTCTGCAGGCAGTCGAGGCTGCGGCCTTCCTTGAACTCGACCTTGCCGAGGTTGCGGAACACCGCCGACCACTTGTCGAGCGGGGCCGTCCCCTGGCCGACCGTATCGAGGCAGTGCAGGATCGCCTGCCGGATACCCTGCGTGATGATCTGTCCGAACGCGCCTTCCAACGGCTGCGCGTACTCGGGGACGGCTCGTTGCACCTCCTGGAGGATGGCTCGGGCCAGGGGATCGGCGCGCGGCCGGAACCGCTCGCCCATGTCCCTGGGCAGTGACGCCCACAGTCCGTTCGCACCGGTGCTGCGCACAGGTCGGTTCTCCACTGGGGTTCTCGGTGCCGGCGTGAAGGCGCGCGGTCGCTGGACCGGACCCGGTGGCTGGCGGTGCGGGGTGGCGGGGTGACGCACGTCGGGGTCGGGCCGTGCGGACCGCAGATCGTGCCGCGAGAATCCGGTATCCAAGTCGGTCATGTTTTTTATCCTTGCTGGCAACAAAATCAGCCTCTTCAACGGTGAAGCCGATCCAGATTTTGTGGCTCACGCAACATAAAATCCGGCTGAGAGGGCTGTCAACGGCTGGTGGGGCCTTGATCGGCCACCTGGATGGACTACACCCGAACGGGTGGTCCGATCCGGTGGCGAGTGACATTTAGGCCGGCCTCGAATGGCGTCCGGATGACAACTTTTCCGGGACCTTCTCCGGCGTCCCGGCCGCCTCGCTGGCGCGGATGAGCACCTCGACGACCTCGTCCAGGCTCAACCGGGCGGGCGCGGTCTCGGCGAGGAAGCGGTCGAGCTCGCCGCCGAACCGGGCCGGGTCGGCCACATGTGGAAAGTGTTTCGCATTTTCGAACACCGTCAAGCGGCTGTCCGGCAGCAGTTCGGCCGTCTTCCGGCCGTGGGCGACCGGGATGAGCGGGTCGTGCGCGCCCCAGACGACGAGCGTCGGCACCTCCCGGGCCAGGTAGAGCTTGTCGATCGCGCTCGCGCGCTGGCCGCGGAGGTCGATCAGGCTGCGCGCGATGAACAGGAACGCCCGGCGCCTGCCCGGATCGGCCAGTGACGCCAGGTGCCGGGTCAGCTCCCGGGTCTCGGGTGAGAGCTTTCCGCCGAGTGCGCGGCCGATCGCGGCGAGCCCGTGGGCGATCGCGACGGTGACCGGGTTGACCGCGGCGGAGAGTGTCACCCTGGCTCCCGGCAGCGCCGTCGCGCGCAGCACCGGGGTCACCTGCGGGCCGAGGCCGGCGCTGCCCACGAGCACCAGCCGGGCGCACATCTCGGGGAACTGGTAGGCGAACTGCATCGCGATCCCGCCGCCGAGCGAATGCCCGGCGATGGTCGCGTGCCGGTTCCCGGTGAGCGCCAGGATGTCGCGGACCACGCTGGCCATCGCGCCGAGGCCGTAGTCGGCCCGGGGCGCCCCCGAATCGCCGTGGCCGGGCAGATCGGGGACGAGGACGCGGCGCCCGAACCCGGTCCGCTCGAAGTGGCCGAGCAGCGGGACCCAGGTCTCACCGCTGCCCGAGATCCCGTGCAGCAGCAAGAGCGGCTCGCCGGTGACGTCCTTTGTGGACGGAAGGTATTCCCGCAGCCGGATTTCCCGCCCGTGCAGGGTCAGTGTGCGCGCTTTGAGAGCCATGTCCCGCCTTTCCGTGGTCAGGCGTCAAAATAACGTGGAGAACGGCGCTTCCGTCAGCGTGTCGCCGGACACGTCCGGTAATGGACACCCGGATGACAAGAATTTCGGTTCGGACCCCGATCCGGATGCCAAAACCATGACGACGGGGCAATTCCGCATCGACATTCTCGCACCGTCCCGGTATTCAGGAAAGCGTCGGTAAACACCCGTCACCACGGGGAGAAATGCGATGGCCTGCCGGGCGGACTTCCACGTAGACCAGCCGAGGGCGAACCGTGCCCGCCGCGGCCTCCGCTGGGTGCTGCCCACCGTACGGCCGCCGGAACGGCGGGTCCGGCGGGTCAGTTCCCTCGCTCCTCGTCGCGGCGGTGGGCGCGCATGAGCCGCTGCGCCCGCAGCGCGAGTTGCATGCCCAGCCGGTCGTCGGCGTCCCTGAGCCGGTCGCCGAACAGTTCTTCCAGCTGACGGAGGCGGTTCCGCACGGTCTGCGGATGGACGCCCAGCCGTTGCGCGATCTCCGGTGCTCCGCCGCGGGTCTCCAGCCACGCCAGCAGGGTTTCGCTGAGGCGCTCCTGTTGTTTCTCGCTCAGCGAGGTGAACGGGTCGAGGCTTCGTTTGGCCATCTCGGCGCCGAGGAAGTCCTCGGCCAGCAGCCACAGCGTCGCGAGGTGATCCCGGCACCAGATGACCGGGCCGGGCGCGTCCTCGCTGGTCAGCCGGAGCGCGCGGCGGGCAGTGCGGAGGGCGGCCGGGGCGTCGGCGAGCGGAACGACGGGGGAGACCGCCACGCGCCAGCCGTCCAGCGCGTCCTTCAGCGGCGCGAGATCGGTGTCGGGATCCGCGGTGAGCAGGTACGGGTCGGCGGAATCGAGGTCGAGCAGCACCGTGTCGTCCAGGAGATGGGCGGGGAACTCCGGGGCGCCCGGAGCACGCTGGAGCGCGACCATGGCCGCGGTCGCCGGAACCCGCCAGCCCGCGCCGCCGGCCAGGCCGCCGATGCTGCACGCGGACCCGTCCGGCGCCTGGGCGATCAGTTCCAGGAGGCGGCGGCGCCGGAGCGGGACCGCGCCCGCCGCCTTGGCTTCCGCCTCCTGGTAGCCGTCGATCGTCGTGGCGCACAGTTCGTCGACGTAGACGAACACGCTCTCCGCCGCGAGCGCGATGACTCCGGCGCTGACACCGAGTCCGCGCACGATGGGCCGCATCGCCCGCCACGCCGTCCGCGCGCCGATGGTCGCGCTGTCGTGCAACGGTTCCAGGCTCCTGCCCTCGGTGAACTCGATCCGCCCGCGCATGCGGTAGAAGTCGATCCAGCGGTCGTGGGGCAGGTCCGCATCGCCGATGCAGTCGACGTAGTGGCGCACCGCCCGCTCGCAGGAGACGACCAGGACTCGGCCGAAGACCCCGCGCAACGGCTGCGAATATGCCGCGACCGACCGCTGTACCTGCTTGATCATGGCGGCCGCGGCGTGCCCGGTATACGGACGCAGTTCGTCGCCGAGCGAACGCGGCAGCGTCGCCAGCATGCCGAAACTGCGGTACTCGACCACGAAGACCCCACCTTTGATTTTCTTCGAACCGGAGACGGGAAACATGAATCCCTTTGCACAACCGCGTCGGAGCGACGGGAACGGGTGCCGAAGTGTTTCTACTCGATCGGCCGGGGGCGCGTACCGCGAATGTGACGTTGAATTGACGACGGAAAGTCGCGATACTCGATGCCCGCGACACGGATGGGCGTTTCGGCGCGGCGGCTTTTGACACGGATGTGGCGACGGTCCTACGCTCCGTGCATTCGAGTGCGCCGATGGCGCGCGGACGAAAGGGAATTCGTGCCCGTAATCGTCGGCCTGGTCAACAGCGGGGGAAAGCACACGTGAGCTGGCAGCCCGTTGGCGCGTTGTGGGCACGCCTCCCGAGGGAACTCGGTGACGCCGTCCGGCCCCGGATCCCGGCGATCGCCCGGCACTGTGTCGAAGCCGTGGCGTCCGAGATCGGCGAATGCGCCGAAGTGTTCGGTGACGGCGAGGCCCGCGCGGCGGCCGTCGAGCTGACCAGGCGCAGCATCGAACGCGCCATCGACCGGGTCGGCGTCCCCGAGCTGCTGCAGAACGACCTGCTGACGGACTTTCGCGCGCAGGGCCGGATCGCGTTCCACCAAGGACTCAGCCGAGAGGCCGCGCAGGCGGCGTTCCGGGTCACGAGCCGGGTGCTGTGGCGGTCGATCGCCGCGGCCGGACGTCAGCTCCAGCTGTCCGGCGACGTCCTCTACGGCGCGGCGGAATGCCTCTTCGGTGACGTCGTCGAGGTGACGATGGCGCTGACGGACGGCTACAACGCCGCGCAGGCCGAGTCGACGGGACCGGCGGAGCAGCGAGCCCGGCTGTTCCGGCTGCTGACCGGCGGCGCGGGGTACACCCAGGCCGACGCGGGCGCGCTCGCCGTCGCCATCGGCTGGCGGATCCCGTCCCGTGTCACCGCGGTCGTCTTCGTCGCGGAACCCGGCGCGCCCGCGTTCCCGTCGGGCCTCCTGCCCCCGGCGGTACCCGCGGATCTCGTCTCCGACGCGCCCGGTGCGCTGGTGGCGTGTCCCGAGACCGATCTCGACGGCCTGCGGGAACTGCCTTCCGGCTGGTCGGCGACGGTCGGGGTGCCGGTCCCGGCGGACCAGGCCGCCGAGTCGTTCCGGATCGCGCGCCGCGCGTCCGAGCTGGCCCGGCGGGGGATGATCACCACGGTCGGGCCGGTGCTCTGGTGCGAGGAGCACCTCACCACGCTGCTGTTGCTCGCCGACGAGTTCCTGCTGGACCAGCTGGCCGAAGAGACGCTGGAACCGCTGTCGGGGCTCGCGCCGAAGCAGCACGACGAGCTGTCGGCGACCCTGCTCACGCAGGTGCAGACGCGGGGGAGCGCGCCCGAGATCGCCCGGCAGCTCGCCGTGCACCCGCAGACTGTGCGGGCCCGCCTGCGGCGGCTCGCGGAACTGTTCGGAGAGCGGCTGGACGATCCGGATCAGCGGCTGCGGATCGAACTGGCGCTGCGAGCGGAACGGCTGCGCCCAGCCGACGTCTGACGGGCGCCGGCGACCGGGAACACCCAGCGCCGGTAGCCCCACCAGCGGAACGCCGAACCCGCCGCGGTGCCCAGCAGCATCCCGCTGACGAAGTCGGCGATCTCCTGCGCCAGGAAACCGACCTCGGGGACTTCCAGACGCAGGACGTACCGCGAGATCAGCGGTGGGCACAGGTTGATCGTCACGGCGATCGCGTTGACGGTGAAGAACAGCGCCGCCTCGTGGAGGCGCCGCCTGCCGCCGCGGGTGTGGAACGCCCAGCGCCGGGAAAGCAGGTACGCGAAGGCCGTCGCCACGACTGTCGCGATGGCCAGCGCGGTGACGGGTTTCTCTTGCAGGACGGTGAGTTTCAGCCCGTAGTTGGTCCCGAGGGTGAGGCCGAACGCGGCGAGGCCGACGGTGGCGAACCGGAGCAGCTCACGCCGCTTCCCGGTCCGCGCACCGCCGCGTGCCGCTTCGTCCGCAAAGGACGTTGGGGCGGTTCTGAGCACCGCGGGCTCAGCAGTTCGACGTCGCCGGGGCGCCCGCGACCCGGTCCTTGAGGAAGGCCAGGACGTCGGCGTTGCCGGTGTAGACCGCCGTGATGTGGTCGGTGTCGAAGGTCTTCCAGGTCGTCTTGACCCCGGCCGCGCAGTAGGCCTTGTGCAGCGCGTCGGCCTGGGCGAACTGCACGAGCTGGTCCTGGGTGGCGTGGTAGAGGAACACCGGGACCTTCGGCGGGGTGCCGCCGAGCTTGTTCTCGTTGAGCCGCTTGACCCATTCCGGCCGGACGTAGCCCGCGCTGGTCGTGTAGTCGGCGATCTTCTGGTTCGCGTAGGTGGTGAGCAGCTCGAACGTGCACGCGCTCTTCTGCATCTCCGCGAGTTTCACACGGCCGTTGTCGCTGAGGAACGAGTCCAGCTTCAGCTCGGGGTACGCGTTGTCCAGGCCGACGAGGGCGTAGGCGAAGACGCCGAAACCCGCTTTCCCGTCGAGTTGCAGGGTGACCTGGACGAGGTCGGCGGGCACGCCACCGGCGGCGACACCGACGAGGTTCAGCTCCGGCGCGTAGGCCGGCTGGAGTTCACCGGCCCACGCGGCCGCGCCACCGCCCTGCGAGTATCCGCGGAAGGCCACCTTGGCGTCGGCGGACAGCTTCGTCTCCGGCAGCCGTTGCGCGGCGCGGACCGCGTCGATCACCGCCGGGCCTTCGGAACGCCCGACCACGTACGTCGTCTTCGGATCCTGACGGTAGCCCTCGTAATCGGTCAGCGCGACGGCGTATCCGGCGTCGAGCGCGTCGTCGAGACCGGACTGCTCGTAGAACGCGCCGATGTCGATCATCTTCGACGGCGTGCACTCGAACGCCGGGCCGTGCGTACCGGCCGCGAACGAGACGATCGGCGCCTTCGCCGGGTCGACGTTCTTCGGCACCAGCACCGTCCCGGTCACCGCGTCCGGCCGCCCGAGGGCGTCCGTCGACAGGTACATCACCTGCCAGGCGTTGACGGAATCCTTACGCGGACCGGCTTTCGAAACCCGCGAGCGGATGATGTCGCCCGGTTTGCCCGCCGGGAGCGGGGACGGCGGGGTGTAGAACGAGTCGTCGGACGCCGCCGGGGTGGCGGAGTTCGCCGGACTCCAGCCCAGCGCGGTCAGCAGACCGGCGGACAGGACGGTCGCCACCGCCGCGGCGAGCAGCCGGCGGGACGGGCGGGGGAGCGGGATCGGCACGGCCGGGCCTCCAGGTCGGATGGGCTAGCTGAGAGAGAAAGCGGGGGGCGGCGGTGAGCGGTCGGTCCAGTGGGTCAGGCGTTGCCGCCGTAGACCTGACGGCAGGTCGTGGATTCGGCGAACGCGAGGTTCAGCTCCGGGTTGGCGCGCAGGGGCTTGATCGGGCCTTCCGGCTCGCTCAGGCCGCTCATCGAGGAGTCGGCGTCGGCGACCACCTTCTGGAGGCTCGCCTGGTCGGTGACCTTCGCGTCCTGCATCTTCGCCAGCGTCGCGGTCACCTTCGACTTGGTCTCACCGAGCGTGGTGGTGGCCTTGTCCACAGCGGACTGTCCATCCGGGACCGGCGGAACGCCGGCGTTCCGGATCCCGCCCGCCATGTCGTCGAGCGCGGCGGAGAGCGAAGTGAGGAAACCCACCATGGCGGTCTTCGTTCCCTGGGGGTTGGCGGGATCGAACGCGGGCGGCTGAGACAGCTTCGCCGAGCCTGTCGCGACCCCGGAGCACACCTTGTCCACCCAGGCGAGCGCGGCCGGGTCGGCGTGGCGCCCGGTGTCGGCGGGCTTGTCGGACCCGCAGGCGCCCAGCAGGACCGCGGCGGCGGTCGCGGAGACGATGGCGAACGCGATTCGCGCTGCCGTGCGGCGCATTCTTTTCATGGTTTCCCCGTCGAATTCGGCGAAAGAGGGCCGGCCGTGGCACGAGGAGCGGGATTCCGCGGTGGTCGGCGGTGACCGGCTTGCTGAACCGCGAGGTTACTCACGAAAGAAACCGGCAGGCAAGACGGGGATATGCGGGAAAAGGGCGATTGGCACGCGCGAGATAGTTTCGCGAGACGCGTTTGTCACCCGCGTCAGCGGTTCCGCTGGCGGCTCCAAGCGGCTCTGCGCTGCGGAAACCCATGTGCCGCTACTAGGAACCGGGTGCGCGCACCGTGCCAGGGTGACAATTTACCGGGACCGCGTCAACTTTTCCGGGGAACCACTTGATAGCGGTGTGGACGCGTCGTTAGTTTACTGTTCGGTTGCGATCCGTCAGACATCGTCGCTACCCGGAGAATTCTCTCGGGCCGATATTCATTGCTCTGGGGAATTGTACGCCGTTTCGTATCATCGTTGATACCACGGAAGGACGATCGTGAGTCACCGTAGAGGAACCAAGAAGGCGGTCGCCGCCGCCGCTGCCGGTGCCGTGGGGCTTGCCACCGCGGTACTCGTGGCCGGGGCACAGAACAGTGTCGCCGATCCGATCTCGCTCCCGCTCAACTACCACTGCAACCTGCCGCTCGTGGGGTCGCAGTCGCTGAAGGTGGTGATCAACACCGATCTTCCGCTGTCGGTCAAGACCGGTCAGCCGACCGGTACGTTCGACATCAAGGCCATCTCCACGATCAACGCGGACACGGTCAGCGGACTCAACCTGATCGGTGCCACCACGTTGGAAGGCCAGGCCATCGCGGCGGCGACCGTGGCGGCACCGGGGCTCAACCTCCCCGTCAAGGTCCCCAACGACATCGCCAAGCAGAACATCCCCACCTCGGGCGAGATGACGGTCAACGCGGCGGGCAAGACCCCTTCGCTGACCTTCAACCAGCCCGGCGAGGCGAAGATCACCGTGGGTGACCTGCAGCTGAAGGTCACCCCGCGCAAGGCCGACGGTTCGGTCACCGGCATCACGCCGGACGGCACGATCGACGCGCCGTGCACGCAGGACCCGGGCCAGAACAACACCCTGGCCACGATCAAGATCGGCGACGGCGGGGGCGGCACCACCACGCCGACCACACCCACCACCCCGACCACGCCGACGACCCCCACGACGCCGACCACCCCGACGACTCCGCCCACCAGCACCCCCGGTGGCGGCGGGATCAAGTACGCGTTCGGCATCAAGGGTCAGACCGCGCTGAAGTCGCTCGGCAGCACCGCGCCGATCAACGGTGGCTTCGACGCGGACGTCGACCTGGCTTCGAAGACGTTCACCGGTGACCTCAAGCTCGACCCGTCGTCGACCCAGTTCAAGCTGTTCGGGTTCGTCGACGGTCGTTCGGAGATCAAGGTCGAACAGGTCGGCAAGCAGACCGGTGAGCTCGTCGGCACCGGTTTCAAGGCGCACATCAAGTTCAACGTGTTCCTGCCGAGCGTGCAGGTCTTCGGGATCCCCATCAGCAGCGACCCGAAGTGCGGCACGGTCAGCCCGTCCACCAGCGAGATGACCACCGGTCCCGACTTCGACCTGCTCAAGGGCGGGAAGCTGACGGGCACCTACTCGCTGTCGGCGCTGCAGAACTGCGGTCAGCTGAACGACTGGGTCAGCGCGTTCGCCAAGAGCGACGGCAACACGCTCGACCTGAACCTCACCAAGAAGTAGCCAGAAAGCCGGTCCCCGCCGCTTCTCGCGGCGGGGACCGGTGCTCGTTTCAGTGCCGTTTAGCGCCGTTCAGCGCTGTCAGGAAGGCGACCATGCCCCTTCGCATCAACGTCCGGATGCTGCTCGCGGCGGGCCTCATCGTCCTGCTCACCGCCGGCAGTCTGCTGTTCGTCGCCGTCCGCAGCGCGGCGGCGGGCACCCCCGTGGACAAGAAACTGTCGTTCACCTGCCCGTTCCCGCTGATCGGGTTGCAGAAGCTCGACGTGAACATCAAGGCCGACTTCGAGGTCCCGACCGCGCCCGGCGGCACGCTCACCACCTCCGGGCTGACGATCACCGTCACCGTGCCGGACAAGGCGGCGCGCGGGCTCAACCTCGTCGGCGCCACCACCATCGAAGGCACCGCGGCGGCGGGCGTAACGCTGGTCAACGGCGACGCGAACCCGTTCCCGGTGCGCATTCCGCTGAACGTCGCCAAGACCGACATCCCGCCGTCCGGCACGTTCAGCCCGGTCGCGACCGGTTCCGTGCCCACGGTGACGCTGGCGAAACCGGGCAAGACCACGCTGACCGTCGGTGACTTCACCACGCGGTTGACGCCGAAGAAGGCCGACGGCTCGTTCACCGGACTCGGCTCGTTCACCTCGGACTGCACGCTCGACCCCGGCCAGGACGCGGTCCTGCTCTCCTTCGACCTCGGCGAAAAGCCGGCGGGGCACCGATACGCGGTCGCCGGGAAGACCGGCGTCAAGGCGCTCGGTGCCATCGCGCCCCTGACCGGCGCGTTCGACCTGAGCCCCACCGCGGCCACGGTGTTCAGCGGCGGCCCGGTGTTCGACAAGGCGCACACCGAATTCCGGCTGTACGGCTTCGTGCCGGGCGCGGCCGATCTCGAGTTCGTCGCCGACGGACCGCAGGGCGGCGATCTCGCCGGGACCGGTTTCGTCGCGCGACCCCGGTTCACCACCGTGCTCCCGCTCGTCACGATCGTCGGCATGCCGGTCAGCAGTGGGCCGGGCTGCAAGACGTCGGCCCCGTCGACGGCGGAACTACGCACCGGCGAGGGTTTCACGATGGCTTCCGGTGGGACGCTCAGCGGCACCTACTCGCTGGCGCCTTTGATCGGGTGCGGCGCGTTCACTCCTTACTTGAGCACTTTTGTGCAGGGTGAGGGCAATACGTTCGATCTCGTGCTGACGCCGCGGAAGGTCTAGTGGCGCGGTGGTGGGGGGGTGGGGGGTTTGGGGGGTTTTGAATATAGACGATCTACAAAAACTAATTAAGG
>NZ_JBFBGL010000096.1:0-22390 GCF_040684635.1 Amycolatopsis sp. NPDC089917
GGCTCGGCTGGGTGCGCAGGGTGATAGTGAGGCCATGAACCTCGATGAGGATTTCCTCCGTGCCCTGGTACCGAGCTGGGTCCGGCGCCGCGTCTCTCTTGTGTCCGTGGCGTTGCGAAAGAGGCCCGTCAGCCCTCCAGGACGACGCCGTTCTCCTGAGCCAGGATCGCCGCCTGCACCCGCGACCGCAGCTCCAGCTTCGTCAGCACCCGCGAGACGTGCGTCTTCACCGTGGTCTCGCCGATGTGCAGCCGTGTGCCGATCTGCGCGTTGGACAGGCCGCCGCCCAGGCACGCCAGCACTTCGCGCTCGCGGTCGGTCAGCTCGTCGAGCCCGTCGGGGACGAGCGAGGGCTCGCGGGTCCCGGCGGCGAACGCGGCGATCAGCTTCCGCGTGACCTGCGGCGCGAGCACCCCTTCGCCCGCCGCGACCAGTTTCACCGCCTCGATCAGCCGCGACGCTTCCACCGATTTCAGCAGGAACCCGGCCGCGCCGGCCCGCAGCGCGGCGTGGACGTACTCGTCGAGGTCGAAGGTGGTCAGCACGAGGACCTCGCACAGACCTTCCGCGGTCAGTTCCCGCGTGGCCGCGATGCCGTCGACGCCGGGCATCCGGACGTCCATCAGCACGACATCCGGCTTCAGCGCCTTCGCCTGGCGGACGGCGGTGGCGCCGTCCGCGGCCTCGCCGATCACCTCGATGCCCTCGGCGTTGCCGAGGATCATCATCAACCCGGCGCGGATCGCGCCGTGGTCGTCGGCGACCAGCACTTTGATGTTCCCGTCGCTCAAGTCCCCTCCAGAGGCAGTTCGGCGCGGACCAGCCAGCCACCGCCGGTCGGCCCGGCGGCGAGGGTGCCGCCCACCGCGGCGGCGCGTTCCCGCATGTTCAGCAGGCCGAGTCCGGTCCCGCCGTCGTCCCCCGAGCCGGAGCCGGGACGGAGATCGTTGCGCACTTCGACGGTGAGTATGCCGCCGTCCGCACGGATGTCGAGCACGGCCCGGCCACCCGCGGCGTGTTTGGCCGCGTTGGTCAGCGCCTCCTGCGCGATCCGGTACGCGGTCAGGTCGACCGCGGCGGGCAGGTGCGGGGACAGGTCCGGCACGGAGCCGACCTCGACCTCCAGCCCGCTCGCCCGCGCCGATTCGACCAGTTTGGACAGTTCGGCGAGCCGGGCGGGCGCGGTCGTCTCGAAGTCGGTGTCCCCTGTGGAGGGATCCGCGCGCAGCAGCCCGATCATCGCGCGCATCTCGTCCAGCGCGCTCACACTGTTCTCCCGCACCGATTCCAGGACCTTCCTGGACAGTTTCGGGTCGGCGCTCGCCATCGACAGCGCGGCCTCGGACTGGATCGCGATCGCCGAGAGATGCCCGGCGATGACGTCGTGCAGATCCCGCGCCATCTTCGAGCGTTCGCCCGCCACGGCGGCCTTGCGGTCCAGCTCGCCGATCGTGGCCAGCTGCACGGCGTTCGCCCGCTCGCTGTCGGCGATGTCCCGCTGCTGGCGCACGTTGGCCGCCCACCACACCGGGGTGACCAGGAACGGCAGGAGGGCGAACGCGGCCAGCACCGCCATACGCCACTGATCGGCGAAGATGAGCGCCAGGCAGACCACCGCGAGTGTCCCGATCGCGGCGACGGCGATCATCAGCCTGCTGGTGCGCCGTGAACCGTAGAGCGTCGTCGCGTAGAGGAAGTCGGTGAAGACGATGAGGATCGGCAGCGACGGGCCGAGCGTGATGTCCACGGCGAGCACGGCGAGCGCGCAGATCAGCGCCAGCGGGATCTTGCGGCGCAGCATCTCCAGCGCGCAGATCACGGTCAGTTCGGTGAGCCGGATCCACAGCGGCGTGTCGTCGCGGCCCGCCAGCAAAATCTGCATCCCGCTCACGTAGACCAGCACGCCGAGGACCCACGTGCCGAAGGCGATGACGAGGTCCTGTTTCCATTCGGCGAGGTGGTTCAGGCGCGGGACGAACGTGGGCACCGCCCCATCCCAGCACACCCGGACGCGCGGCGGGGTCCTACTAACTGATGACGGTGATCTCGGTCCGTACGCCGACGCGGAGGACCTGGGTGTTCCGCGAGGCTTACCCCGTGAACAAGATCTGGGACTTCATCGCGGAAAACCCCATGGCGGCCGTGGTCGCCGGCGGGGAGATCGGCTTCTGGGTCGCCATCGTCGCCGGCCTCGTGGCCCGCTACCTGCTCAAGCTGAAGCGGACCAGTGTGTTCCTGCTGCTCCTGACCCCGGTGATCGACCTGGTCGTGCTGGTCGCGACGGTCATCGACCTGCGCAACGGCGCCACGGCGAACTTCGTGCACGGCCTCGCCGCGGTGTACCTGGGCTTCAGCGTGGTGTTCGGCCACTCGATGATCAAGTGGGCCGACGTGCGCTTCGCCCACCGGTTCGCGGGCGGGCCGCCACCGCCGCCCAAGCCGACCGGCCGGGCGAAGCTGCGCTCCGAATGGCGTGACTGGTTCAAATGCGTGCTGGCCTGCGGGCTCGCCTCGGGTGTGCTGCTCCTGCTGATCTTCATGGTCGGCGACACCGATCAGGTCGCGCCGCTGTGGGACTGGCTGCCGAGGATGGGGGTCGTGACGGCCATCTGGTTCGCCACCGGTCCGCTCTGGCAGGAGTTCTCCAAGAACGACGACCGGGTCAAGGAAGGGGCTCGACGATGATCGAACTGCTGGGAATCCTCCTGCTGGTACAGGGCGGGGGCGGACTGATCAACCGGCTGCTGGGCAGCACCAATCCGAGCTGGTTCGTCCAGCTCCACGTGCTCCCGCCGGGGATGCACGTCGTGGCGAGCGCGCTGATGGTGGCCGCGGGCGTCGGGCTGCTGTTCGCCGAACGCTCCCGCAAGCAGCGCCGCCGGTCAGAGTGAGACGAGCACCTGGAGGACCCCGAGGACGATGGTGACGACCGTCAGCACGACGGTCACCACGGTGAGCCGCGTGACCCGCGAGCTCACCGTGTTCTCGTAGGAATACCTGGTCTCCTCGTCCATCGCCTCGGCCTGGCGGTCGAGCTGGGCGATGATCCGCTCCACGCCCATGCTGGTGACCAGCCGCCGCTCCAGCGAGTCGATCTCGGGCGGGAGCACCGAATGCAGCATTTCGAGGATGTCGTCGAGCGAGCCCCGCAGCAGCCGGGTGCGGCTCCCGGCCTGCTTCATCGACGCCAGCCACTGGTCGGCCAGCGCCATCCGGATCAGGACCCGTTCGAGGATGAAGAGCATCCCGTGGTCGAGCCCGCCGATGTCGGTGTCGATGCCGAAGTACGGCTCGGCGGCGCCGAACGGGCCGCGCATCAGCTCGTCCTGCTGTGCGACGTAATCGGAATCCTTGCTGTTGAGGCAGACGATCCCGCCCGCCATCGTGTAGGCGGCGACGAACGACCGCGTGCCCCACGACGGCCCGAGCGCCTCCCTGGCGACCTCGCGGGGCACGAACCGCCAGCCCTCGTCGCTGGTCGCCATCCCGTAGAACGGCCGGGGATCGGCGGCGACCCGCTGGGCGGGCGGATGCCCGTCGTGGGAGCGCAGTTCGACGCACCAGCCCTTGCGGCCGAGCCCTTCGGTCAGGCCGCAGCCCCTGGTGAGGTCCTCGAAGATGTGGGTGACGGCCTTGAGCAGTGAGGGAAAGGACTTCTCGCCGTAGCCGCCGTGCAGCCCGTCCGACCCGTTCGCCGTCTCGCGGCCTTGCAGGCTCTGCAGGACGGCGATGGCGAGATCGAACTCGGCGGCGGGGCCGTCCGCCGCCTGACCGGTGATCGTGGTGGCGAGGACCAGCGTCATCGCGTGATAGGCCGGATGCCAGGTGACGACGAGTTCACACGGCAGGCTGACCTCGCCGATCCGGATCGACAGCCGGGAGCCGCCGGTGCGTTTGCGCAGCACCCGGCGTCGTGGCGGGGTCGTGTAGCTGGCCAGGAAGTTCTCCGCGGCCGTCCACTCCTCGCCGAGTTTCCCGTCGAGGTGGGCCAGCAGCCCGCGGTCCCGGCCGCCGTCCAGCACCTTCTCCGCCTCCCGTTCGGACAGCGGGACCGCCCAGGCGAAGGTGAGGAGGACCGCGCTCATGCGCGGCGCAGCAGGGTGATCAGGTCCCGGCCGAGGTGACGGCGCAGCGGGCCGGAGGCGTTGACCAGTTCGTCGCGGTCGATGTGCTCGTCGGCGGGACCGAGATCGTCGAGGACGTGGTAGGTCCACTCCCAGTCGGTGCGCCAGCCCGCTTCGGCCGCTTCGGCGGCGACCTCCGCCGGGTCGAGGTAGCGCACCGGGAGCGCCGGGCCCGCCTCGTCACGCAGTGCTGTGTCGAACTCTTCGCGGGACACGCGCCGCGAGCGGACCTCGCCGTCGGCTTCGACGCTGTCGAGGCTGAACGCGCCCCGCCCGATCGGCGACCGGCTGTAGGCCAGCACCAGAGTGCCGCCGGGCGCGGTGACCTCGGCCAGCCGCCGCAGGATCGGCGCGACGTCCGGCGTCGGCACGTGCTGGACGACGTGACTGCACAGCACGAGGTCGTACGGGCCGCCGTCGAGTTCGGTGATCGGCGAGACGGCGAAGGAGAACCCGGTGCCCTCGACGACGGTCTCACGGGCCTTCGCCAAGCGGTCCGGGTCGGGGTCCGCGGCGGTGACGTCGGCCGAGAACCGGGCGAGCCAGGGGAGCAGCCGGCCTTCCCCGCACCCGGCGTCGAGCGCCTTGACCTCTTCGCGCCGGCCGAGGGACGCGGCGAGCTGTCCGGCGACCTTCCCGAGGGCGCGGTCCTCGCTGGCCGACCAGTAGCCGTCGTAGGGCTCGTGCCGTCGGATGAACATCCCGGTGACGTGGTCGCCGGTGTCCGGGTAGCGGTAGCTCTCGGTCAGCACAGTCGCGAATATAGCCCGGATTCACGGGTTCTCCGGTGCTGTTCCGGGGGAATTCCGGCTGAGCGAGGACTTTCGGTGTCCTGAGGTGGTTTGTATCGAAAGTATGCGCGCGGCGGGGAGGCTCGCGGGCATGAAGAGGCTGGGACTGCTCGCTTCGCTCCTGCTGGTGTTCACGCTCATCCCCGGGGTCGCCTCCGCCGCGGCCGCCTTCCCCCGGATGGACGCTGCCACGGTCGACGGCTTCCGCTGGACGTCCGGGACGACGTTCGACACCTACGGCGCGCGGATCGCCGCCCTGGAAAAGCAACTCCCGGCACGCGGCCTGCCGGAGATCCTGTCGTCGGCGAACCGGAAGGCGCGGCCGCTGTGCCATGGCACGTATCTCGCGGCGGCGCTGAAACCGGCGGGCTTCTGCTGGGAAGACGCCAACGACGACAAGACCAACGACTGGATCCCGCAAGGACTGACCGGATCCGGCGACGCCGACGCGGCGACCGGGAAGGTCGGCGGCAAGCGGGTCGTGGCGACGTCCTGGCACACCCCCGGCGACACCATGGTCCGTCTGTCCTTTGTGGACGCGACCGGGCTGGGTTACCGGCACGTGCTGCTCGTCGAACCGACGTCGGACGACAACTTCGCCGTCGTGCAGGGACACGGGCACGGTATGACCTGGATCGGGAACCGGCTGTTCGTCGCGACCACCGGGGGAGTGGTGCGGGTCTTCGACACGACGCGTTTCTGGAAGGTCGACGACAGTTCGGGCGTCGTCGGGAAGGGCCCGGACGGCAAGTACCACGCGGCGTTCTACGACTACGCGATGCCGCAGATCGGCGCGTACTGGTATCCCGGCGGCGGTGCGTGCACCAACGCTCCCGGGCCGCGGCCGTGTCTCTCGACGATGTCCTTCGACCACGGTGACGGCTCGATCGTGACCTCCGAGCACATCCCGAACGCGGCGGGAAGCCGGGTGCTGCGCTGGCCGTTCGACCGCGCGACCGGCCTGCCCAAGGTGTCGGCCGACGGCACCGTGCACGCGAAGGAAGGGTTCGTGTCGCCGGTGTGGGGCATGCAGGGAGCGGTGGCGCGCAACGGATACTTCGTGATGACCGGCGTGTGCCCGGAGTACGCCGGGGTGGCGGGCGACCATCCGTCCTGCCTGCACGGCGGGGTCGGCGGCACTTCGACGTCGCGGCTGAGCGGCAAGGCGCCGGTGAACTCGCAGAACCTGTCGTACTGGCCGGCGACGGGGGAGCTGTGGCTGATGAACGAGCAGCTCCGGGAACGGGTGACCGTCCACGTCCCGTGGACGACCCTGACCGGCCGCCCCTGAAACGCGTTTCGTCCTCTAAATGCTGTCGTTCCGTGAAGGACTCCTTGAGGGACCCAGAGTCCCTCAAGGAGTCCTTCACGGAACGGTGGGGTTCAGGGGGCGAAGTCCCAGCGGGTGGCGCCGTGCGGTTCGGCGCCCGCGACGCCGATGGCGCGGCGCAGGGTGAGGCGGTACAGGTGCCAGGGCGCCGGGCCCGCGCTGGGCGCGCTGAAAGGAGCCGTGAGCGCGTCGCCCTCCACCGAAGCGGGCCAGCCGCCGGTCCGGTAGACCGCGGCCACGGTCTCCAGCGTCGCGGCGTCGGTGACCCGGTGCGCCTCGCCTTCCAGCGTGAGGTCGATACCCCGCAGGCGCACCGAAACGGAGCACGCCGGGTTCACGGCCAGGTTGCGGGAGCGGCGGGTGCCGGGACCGCCCTTGAAGTACAGGGCGTCGTCCACCCAGACCGCTCCGACACCCGCCGAATGCGGACGCCCGTCGGGCCGGACGGTCGTCACGAAGAAGGTCAGGTCGGCGGTGGGGGTGTCCTCGGCGAGGATGTCGCGCGGGCGGCTCCACGGCAGTTCCGCGGAGCCGTAGCGGTCGAGGTTCTTGGTCGCGTGAGGTTTCGTCATACCCACGCGTCGAACGGGCGGGCCGGGAATCGACACCGGACGCGAAAAACCCCGCCACCGAAACGGTGACGGGGTCTTCCGTGAGCCTGGGATCAGTCCAGGTAGTCGCGCAGGACCTGCGAACGCGACGGGTGACGCAGCTTCGACATCGTCTTCGACTCGATCTGCCGGATGCGTTCACGGGTCACCCCGTACACCTGGCCGATCTCGTCGAGCGTGCGCGGCTGTCCGTCGGTGAGGCCGAACCGCAGCCGCACCACACCCGCCTCACGTTCGGACAGGGTCTGCAGCACCGACTGGAGCTGGTCCTGCAGCAGCGTGAACGACACCGCGTCGACCGCGACGACGGCCTCGGAGTCCTCGATGAAGTCACCGAGCTGCGAGTCGCCTTCGTCGCCGATGGTCTGGTCGAGCGAGATCGGCTCGCGGGCGTACTGCTGGATCTCGAGGACCTTCTCCGGGGAGATGTCCATTTCCTTCGCGAGCTCTTCGGGAGTGGGCTCGCGACCGAGGTCCTGCAGCAGTTCGCGCTGTATACGGCCGAGCTTGTTGATGACCTCGACCATGTGCACCGGGATACGGATGGTGCGGGCCTGGTCGGCCATCGCGCGGGTGATCGCCTGCCGGATCCACCAGGTGGCGTACGTGGAGAACTTGTAGCCCTTGGTGTAGTCGAACTTCTCGACCGCGCGGATCAGACCGAGGTTGCCCTCCTGGATCAGGTCCAGGAACGCCATGCCACGGCCGGTGTAGCGCTTGGCCAGCGAGACCACGAGCCGGAGGTTCGCCTCCAGGAGGTGGTTCTTCGCCCGCTCACCGTCGCGCACGATCCACTTGAGGTCGCGCCGCATCTGGGTGACGAGCTTCTCGCCCTCCTCCTCGGCGTTGCGGACGCGCTCGGCGGCGTAGAGCCCGGCCTCGATGCGCTTGGCGAGCTCCACCTCCTCCTCGGCGTTCAGCAGGGCGACCTTGCCGATCTGCTTGAGGTACGCGCGGACCGAGTCGGCCGAAGCGGTGAGCTCGGCGTCCTTGCGGGCCTGGCGCAGCGCCTCGGACTCCTCCTCGTCCCAGACGAAGTCCGGGTTGTCGGAGGACTTGCCGGCGTTCTTGTCGGTCGACGTGCGGCGTCCGCGGGCGGGCGTCTCTTCGACGTCCTCCTCGGACTCCGCGTCCTCTTCCGTCTCCTCGGTGACGGAAGCGTCGACGACGTCGACCTCGACCTCTTCGAGATCGGACAGATCCGGGGTTTCGAGGTCGGCTTCGTCGAGCTCGCCGGGACCGTCTTCCGGATCGCCGTCTTCGGTCTTGGCGCCCTTGGTGGTGGGTTTCTTGGCCGGAGCCTTCTTCGCCGGGGCCTTCTTCGCGCCAGCCGCCTTGGCGGCGGTCTTGCGCGCCGCGGGCTTCGCCGCGTCGGTGGCTGCCTCGTCGGCCGGCTCGCCGGCTGCGGTCGCTGTCTTCGTCCCGCTTCGGGTTGCGGTTCTTGCGGCTGCCACTTACGCCCTTTCGCAGCGGTCGATCATGACGAGCCGAGGCGTGATGGTCTCGGCTGCCTCAAACTTCGGGGAACACCCCTCGGCCTGCGGTTTCCCTCTGTCTCGTGGGTGCCGCCGCCGTGGGCCGTGTTCCATTGTAACGACGATACGTGACAGCGTCGCGGCGCAACCCACCAACCGGCGGGCGCGACACGCCGTCCGACCCGCCGAAGTGACATCCGCGGCGCGGGTGTCAGCATGGTCGCGTCAGTGCTCGATGCCCTCCGCGGCGGCGGCCGCCGCGCCGACGATGCCCGCGTTGTTCTGCAGGGACGCGACGATGACCGGCGTGCGGATCTTCAGCAGCGGGACCCACTTGTGCGACTTCTTGCTGACCCCGCCGCCGACGATGAACAGATCCGGCCAGATCAGGTTTTCCAGCACGGAGAGATACCTGTTCACCCGTTCCGCCCATTCGGGATACGAGAGGTCCTCGTTGTCCTTCACCGACGCCGCGGCCTTCTTCTCCGCGTCGAAGCCGTCGACCTCGATGTGGCCGAACTCCGTGTTGGGTACGAGCTTGCCGTCCTGGAAGACCGCGCTGCCGATGCCGGTGCCGAAGGTCAGCAGCGCCGTCACGCCGCGCCGCGCGACCGGATCGCCCCAGCGGATCTCGGCCATCCCGGCGGCGTCCGCGTCGTTGAGCATCGCGACCTGGTCCACGCCGCGGCCGAGCCGCTTGGCGAACAGGGCGTCGGCGTCGGTGCCGATCCACTTGCGGTCGATGTTGGCCGCGGTGTGCGCGACGCCCTTCTTCACCACCGCGGGCAGGGTGACGCCCACCGGGCCGTCCCAGCCCGCCTGGCCGGTGATCTCCGCGACCACGTCCGCCACCGCCTCGGGCGTGGACGGCTTCGGCGTGTCGATGCGGATCCGGTCGCCGATCAGCTGCCCTTGCGCCAAGTCCACCAGCGCGCCCTTGATCCCGCTGCCGCCGATGTCGATACCGAAACCTCGGGTCGCCTCCACCACGGACGTGGTCCCTTCTCGCACGATTCAGAAGCCTGCCTCGGAGACTTTAACCGGATGTGGTGACATGGCGGACGTGGGAGTTGACGAGACGTTGCTGAAGAGTGTCGCCGAGCGTGTCGCGGGCGAGGCCGCCGAACTGGTCCACGAGGCCTGGACCGGGATGAACGCGGGCCGGGAGGTGCGGGTGGACACCAAATCCGCCGACACCGACGTGGTGACCGCGGTGGACCACGAGTCGGAACGGCTGGTGCGCGCCCGGCTCGCCGAACTGCGCCCGGACGACGCCGTGCTGGGCGAGGAGGGCGGCGGGACCGCCGGAGACGGGGTGACCTGGGTGGTCGACCCGATCGACGGGACGGTGAACTTCCTCTACGGGCTGCCGTGGTTCGCCGTGTCGGTGGCCGCTCAGGTCGACGGCGTGTCGGTGGCGGGCGCCGTCGTCGAACCGGTCAGCGGTCGCCGCTGGACCGCCGCGCGCGGGCAGGGCGCGTTCCTGGACGGGCGGCCGCTGTCGGTCAACGCCCCGGACCGGCTCGACCTGACGCTCGTCGGCACCGGCTTCGCCTACAAGGTCGAACGGCGGACGAAGCAGGCGCGGTTCGTCGCCGAGCTGGCGACGCGGGTGCGGGACGTCCGGCGCAACGGGGCGGCCTCACTGGACCTGTGCGCCGTCGCGGCGGGTTGGCTGGACGCCTACGTCGAACACGGCCTCGGACGCTGGGACTGGGCCGCTGGGGCGCTCATAGCCGCCGAAGCGGGCGCCTCGGTGTCGAGGCCGGGGGAGGACGCCGAGCTGGGGCCGGACGCGACGTTCGCGGTGGCGCCGTCGATCGCGACACCGCTGCGTCAGGCGCTGATCGACTCGGGCGTCGGCACGATCTGAGGGAAGGTCAGCAGGGCGCTTCGCGGGCGGCCTTCAGCAGCGCCTGGTCGATGACCGGGGCACCGCCGCCCGCGGACTGCTCGCCGCCGCCGCTGCCCTGCTGCGCCTTCGACCACTGCGTGAGCTGGTCGAGGACCTTGCGGGCCTCCGCCTTCGGGCGGATGTCGCCGAGCAGGGTGCCGGTGGTGAGCGTGACCGAAGCGTCCTTGCGGTTGTCCTTCACCAGCTCGGCGCACGGGATCACCAGGCTCAGCGTCCGAGCGGCGGCCACGCCGTTCTCGCCGAAGCGGATCTGGCCGCGGCACTTGGCTTCGGCGTTCTTGTAGGCCGGGTCGCTGGCGGGTTCGAGGATCTGGGTGAAGCCCAGTTCCCGGAGCGTGTTGGTGGCGATGCCGCCCTGGCCGCGGACCTGGGAGCCGTTGAGCACCTGGACGGCGACCTTGTCGGGCGGCACCGGCGCGCGGTCGTCGAGACCGTCGTGCGCCAGCGGCGTGTAGGTGACGCCCTCCTGGGCGATGGGCGGAGGCGTGCAGCGGATCTTGGCGTCGATGTCGGCGTTGCTCGCCACGACGTTCACCCAGACGATCACGGCGCCGAGCGCCAGCACCCCGATGACGATGAGTGCGGGCAGCGGCTTGTGCTTGCGATACGGCCTCGCCCCGCGGTCCCCGATGCCGTTCCCCGACGCCACCTGCCAGTCCCTTCCCCAAAGCCCGGATCCCCGGACGGTGCTTCATCTCACCATCGTGTCCGATCAGCCTAGGCGTTGGCGGCGGAGGTGATCGGCGCGGGCCTCCGGATAGCACCACGCGATGGGCACTCCGGGCAAGCGGCCGGGCCCATGGGGTGAGGTACCCGACGCGGGGGCAACCCATTCGGACGACAGGCGTCTTGACAACGGCTTCATCCCCTTCCGCTCCCGGTTCCCCCTGTTGGGTGACGTAATCGCGGCAATGTCTGACTCGTTGCAGAGCCGGTATCGAGGTGAGCTACCCTTCGCGGGCTCAGGCGGCAGTAAGAGGCGCAAAAGAGAGACCTCGCTCACTGCCCAGCCGGGCACAAACAGGGGCGCTGGGACGTTAACCAGCGGCACGAAGGACTCACGAGCCGCGCGCTCATGGGTCCGGGCCATCTGACATCGAAGCATCGCAGGGGTGAGGGACTAATGGCGACCGACTACGACGCTCCGCGCCGCAGCGAAGCCGACGAGCTGGCCGAAGACTCGTTGGAAGAGCTGAAGGCACGGCGCAACGAAAATCAGTCCGGCGTCGTGGACGTCGACGAGGACGCGACCGCCGAGAACTTCGAACTGCCGGGCGCGGACCTCTCCGGACTTTCCGGGGAGGACCTGACCGTGAAGGTCGTGCCCAAGCAGGCCGACGAGTTCACCTGCTCCGTCTGCTTCCTGGTGCATCACCGCAGCAGGCTGGCGGAGGAGAGTGGCGGACGGCTCATCTGCCGCGACTGCGCCTGAGCCTACGGGCACAGGGGACGGCGCGACAGGGGTTTCGGGGACTGAACAGGAATAAGGGGGCCGGCCAGGTGGCCGGCCCCCTTTCCCATGCCCGGGGAGCGCTACTGCGAAGACTTCGAAGCGGGCCGGCGCAGCAGCGCCGCCACCTTCTCCGGATGCCGGGTGCTGAACAGCCAGTACGGCGTCGAGTCGCCGGGGTCGGTGAGCCAGACCCGCACGACCGGGCCGACCCAGCCCCGGTGCAGCACGAACGCGGCCGGATCGGCGTCCCGGCCGAGCGCCTTGCGCTTCGCGTCCTTGTCGATGACCTCGACGTCGCCGACGAACTTCAGCGGCAGGTGCGCGTCGCGCAGCCACAGCTCCGGTTCGGCGCCGCCGGTCACCTTCACCTTCGACCGGCCGAGCGAGATCATCAGCGCGATCACCGCGGGGATCAGCACCACGTACGGCAGCCAGCCGCGGAGCCCGGGATAGCCCATGTCGATCTCCGCCGCCAGCAACCCGCCGCCCAGCAGCGGCAGCGGCCAGCCCCACCACGGGACGTAGAGCCGCTCTGAATGCTCGACGGCGCTGCCTTCGGCCGTGTTCACGCTTTCACCCACGTGTTCAGGGTAGTCTCGCCGCCCGTGTCCACCGTTCAGGTACTGCTTTCCCGGATCGATCCTTCGGTCCCCCTCCCCGCCTACGCGCGCCCCGGTGACGCGGGCGCCGACCTCGTCACCACTTCGGATCTCGTGCTCGCGCCCGGCGAACGCGGCGTGGTCGGGACGGGCGTCGCGATCGCCCTGCCGCCCGGCTACGCGGGTTTCGTCCATCCGCGGTCGGGTCTCGCGGCCCGCGTCGGCCTTTCGGTCGTCAACACCCCGGGCACGATCGACTCCGGGTACCGCGGTGAGATCCGCGTCTGCCTGATCAACCATGATCTCTCCGAGAAGGTCGTGCTCACCCGCGGCGACCGGATCGCGCAACTGGTCGTGCAACGGGTCGAACAGGCCGAGTTCGTCGAGGTCGCCGAGCTCGGGGCCTCCGAGCGCGGCGATGGCGGGTATGGCTCCACGGGCGGACACGCCACACTGGGAGCCGGAGCCAGGGAAGGAACGGAGAACTAGTGGGGATTTTCGGACGCAAGCGCGCGAAGCCGAGCGGTCGGCACGCCGCGCCCGAGGTCGTGGAGCGTCCTGACGGCGGCAGCGACGACGTCGACGACACCGGCGAGGACATCGAGTCGCAGCTGTCGGAGACCTCCGACGGCCCGTTCGACCTCGCCGACGCGCCCGAGGACGGCATCCCGAGGATCGACCTCGGTTCGGTGAAGGTGCCGGTGCCCGACGGTTCCCAGGTCCAGGTCGAGATGGACCCGGAGAGCGGCGGCGTCCGCGCGGTGCACGTCGTGACCGAACAGGGCCAGATCACCGTCAGCGGCTACGCGGCGCCCCGGTCCGGCGGCCTGTGGAAGGACGTCAGCACCGAGCTCACCGAGCAGCTGCGGGCCGACGGCGCCAAGGTCTCGGTCGGCATGGGGGAGTGGGGGCTGGAGCTGTCCGCGATCGTCGGCGACGTCGCCTTGCGGTTCGTCGGGGTCGACGGCCCGCGCTGGATGCTCCGCGGCGTCATCGCCGGGCCGCAGTCGCAGGCGTCGCAGGCGCCCGCGGTGCTGCGGGACATCGTGCGGCACACCATCGTCGACCGCGGTGACGCGCCGATGCCGGTCCGCACCCCGCTGACCATCACGCTGCCCGACGCCGTCGCGCAGCACATCGCCGAGCAGCAGGGCTAGTCTGTCGCGCGCTGACGAAAAGCGCGCCGAAGGGGCGTCGTTCCGTACACAACTCACGTTGGGTACGGAGGCGCCCCTTCATCCCGTTTTCGTGGGCCTTCGGCCCGAAAGAGGGCGCGCGACGGTGAAGTCTCCGTCGGGCGCGGGGCGCCCTTGGGGAGACCGTGCGCCACCGGTCGCCCTGCCGACGCCGGGTTAGCGGTTCCGTGCCCTCAGCCAGGCCAGCACGGTCGCCCGGCCCAGGGACTCCCGGTCCGCGCCGAGGGCGGTGAGCGTCGACTCGCCGACCTCGGCGCGCGGCAGGGCCTCCGCCCACGCGCGGGCGACGTCCGCCGGGTGGATCGGGTCGTCCACGCACGTGCCGATCCCGGCGGGTACGTCGAGGCCCTCGAGGTCATCGAGAGACGGCGCGGGATGGGACGCGGCCGTCCGCAGGCCCGCCGCCAGACCGTCACCGTGCCGTCGCCACGCGCGGCCGAGTTCCGCGGCGAGCCACTCCGGGACGCCGTCCGACGATTTCGCCAGTGCGCCGTCGACCCCGTTCTCGGCCACCAGATCCGCTGACAGCCGCGCGGCGAGCGACGCGGGTGCTCGCCCGGCCGGGCCGTTCCAGGCCGGGAGCGCGGCCAGCAGGCCGGTGCAGCGGCCCGGATTGCGGACCGCCCACTCCGCCGAGAGGTGCGCGCCGAACGAGATGCCGCCGACGAGCAGCGGACCGTGCTCGCCGGACAGCCTGTCCAGCTCCGCGAGATAGCCGTCGGCGAGCCGGTCTCCCGGGGGCGGCGGCGGGGCGAGCAACCGGACGCCGAGCGCCCGCAGCGGACCGGAGAACACGCCGCGCACGAACACTTCGTCGGACCCGGTGCCGGGGAGTACTACCGCCGTCGTAGGCGGAATAGCGGAGGTCACGTTGCGATCTTCTCCCAAACAGGTTGTCCTGGTCCGGACACAGTTACGCTGGATCACGCACGGGCCGTTCAGTCGGGGGCCCCGGAGCACAGGAGCACCGTTATGCCCGCCAAAGACGGCGGCTACTTCAGCCGGTTGGTTCGCAAGCTGACCAGCGACGTCGAGGATCTCGACGCCGACGATCTGTCCGAAAAATCCGAGGCCGGCGGCGCGCAGCGCGCCTGCGACTGCCGGTCGGGCGAAGAGGTGACAGTGCTCGGCAGACTCCGCAGCGTGGAGCTCTGCCCGACCAACGAGGCGGCGACCCTGCAGGCCGAGCTGTTCGACGGCACACAGGGTGTGACGCTAATCTGGCTCGGACGCCGCCGGATCCCCGGGATCGAACCCGGGCGAACCATCAAGGTGCGCGGCCGGATGGCCGAACGTGATGGTCAGAAGGTGCTTTACAACCCCTATTACGAACTTCAGAGCCCTGTGAGTTGATCCCGCATCGTGACTGAATCCGCCGGCGGCGAGCAGAAGAAGACCGGGGAACCGGACGACGACAACAAGCCGCAGCCCACCCTGCTGGAACAGATGGGCGGGCTGTCGGGACTGTTCTATTCCTCGCTGCCGGTCATCGTGTTCGTCATCGCGAACGCGATCTTCGGCCTGACGGTCGGCATCTGGGCCGCGGTCGGCAGCGCGGTGGCGATCACCGTGCTGCGGATCGTGCGCAAGGAGCCGCTGCAGCCCGCGATCTCCGGGTTCTTCGGCGTGGCGATCGCGGCGTTCATCGCGTACCGCACCGGTTCGGCCAAGGGCTTCTTCCTGTTCGGCATCTGGACGAGCCTGGTCTATTGCGGCGTCTTCGTGCTGTCGATCATCGTGCGCTGGCCGCTCGCCGGCGTGGTGTGGAACGCGCTCAACGGCAGCGGCCACGCCTGGCGCAAGGACAAGAAGTCGCTGATCTCCTACTCGATCGCGACCGGCGCCATGGCGCTGATCTTCGGCGCCCGGTTCGTCGTGCAGCGCTGGCTGTACGACGAGGACTACACCGGCTGGCTGGCCTTCGCGAAGATCGCGATGGGCTACCCGCTGTACGCGCTCGGCCTGCTCGCCGTCGTCTGGGCGGTGCGGCGGTCGGACAAGCACCTCAAGGCTCTCGCGGAGGAAGCGCCCGCCGAGGAGACCGACGCCGAGGTCGAGGCCCGCCTGCGGGAGAAGTACGCGCAGGCGCCCGTCACGGAGAACTAGCCTCAAGTGTCAGGAAAGGGTCGTTCAGGACGTTTTGCGTCCTGAACGACCCTTTCCTGACATCTCGGCCTCAGTACCCCAGCGCGGTGCGGATCTCCGGCTCCACGTCCGACGTCGCCACGAACAGCAGCTCGTCGCCCGGCTCCAGCGGATCCTCGGGCTGCGGCACGATCACCCGGTCGCCGCGCAGGATCGTCACCAGCGCCGCGTCCCTCGGCAGGTTGATCTCGCTGACCGCCTTGCCCGCCAGCGGGGTCTCCTCCGGGAGGGTGAGTTCGACGAGGTTCGCCTGGCTCTGCCGGAACGTCATCAGCCGCACCAGATCGCCGACGCTCACCGCCTCCTCGACCATCGCCGCGAGCATCCGCGGGGTCGACACGGCGACGTCGACGCCCCAGGCGTCGTTGAACAGCCATTCGTTGGCCGGGTTGTTCACCCGCGCCACCACCCGGCGCACCGCGAACTCGGTCTTCGCCAGCAGCGACACCACCAGGTTCGCCTTGTCGTCGCCGGTCGCGGCGATCACGACGTCGCACTGCTCGATCCCGGACTCCTCCAGGATCGACACCTCGCACGCGTCGCCCAGCACCCAGTCCGCCTGCTCGACGGTGTGCGGTTCGAACTGGTCGGCCTCGCGTTCGATGAGCATCACCTGGTGACGCCCGTCGATCAGCTCCGCGGCGATCGACCGGCCGACCGCGCCGGCCCCGGCAATCGCGACCCGCATCAGTTCTCCTCTTCCGGTTCGCGAGCGGCGACGCTGGTCACGTCGCTGACGGTGCCTGATTTCGCGGCGACGTACACGACGTCGTCCGCCTGGATCACGGCCTTGGTGTCGGGCAGGACGGCGGTGCCGAACCGCATGATGAACGCGACCCGCGCACCGGCGGTCTCCTGCAGTTCGCGCACGCTGCGCCCGACCCAGCCCTCATGCAGGGGGAGCTGCAGGAGCGCCACGCTGCCGGAGGGGTCCCGCCACTCCGAGGCGACGCCGTCGGGCAGCAGGGTGCGCAGGAACCGGTCGGTCGTCCACGGCACGGTCGCCACGGTCGGGATGCCGAGCCGTTCGTAGACCGCCGCGCGCTTGTGGTCGTAGATCCGGGCGACGACCTTGTCGACGCCGAAGTTCTCCCTGGCCACGCGAGCCGAGATGATGTTGGAGTTGTCGCCGCTGGACACCGCCGCGAAAGCCCCCGCGCGTTCGATCCCGGCCTCGATCAGCACCTGGCGGTCGAAGCCGACGCCGACCACCTGCTGACCGTGGAAATCACTGCCGAGCCGCCGGAACGCCTGCTGGGTCTTGTCGATGATGGCGACTTCGTGCCCCAGTCGCTCCAGCGCCGCGGCAAGGGATGCGCCTACCCGGCCGCATCCCATGATCACCACGTGCACGCCCTGCCTCCTTCGTCGTCGGACGTTCACCCGTCCGCAGGTACCCAGACATACCAGCGCCGAACCTACCGTGGGGGTCGCCCGTTACTCTTCTGCGGTGTCGAAGTTCCCGACCGTATTGAAGCGGCTCGTCCTCGGACGTCCATTCCGGAGTGACCGCCTCTCGCATACGCTGCTGCCGAAGCGCATCGCGCTGCCGATTTTCGCGTCCGACGCGTTGTCGAGCGTCGCCTACGCGCCTGAGGAAATCTTTCTGACCCTCAGCGTCGCGGGCCTGTCCGCGTACGCGTTCGCGCCGTGGATCGGCGTCGCCGTCGCGCTCGTCATGCTGGTCGTGGTCGCGTCCTATCGGCAGAACGTGCACGCCTATCCCAGCGGCGGCGGTGACTACGAAGTCGCCAACACCAACCTCGGCGGCAAATTCGGTCTCACCGTGGCGAGCGCGCTGCTGGTCGATTACGTGCTCACCGTGGCGGTTTCGACGTCGTCCGGTGTCGCGAACATCGGTTCCGCCATTCCGTGGGTGGCGCAGCACAAGGTGATCGCCGCGGTCATCATCGTGGTCGTGCTGACCGCGCTGAATCTGCGCGGAGTGCGCGAATCGGGCAAAGCGTTCGCGATCCCGACCTACGGATTCATCATCGGCATTCTCGGCATGGTCGTCTGGGGCCTGATCGAGGCCGCTTCCGGCGCCGACATGCGCGCCGAGAGCGCCGATTTCGGACTGCACGAAGAAGCGTCCCTGACCGGTTTCGCGTTCTTCTTCCTGTTGCTGAGGACGTTCTCCTCCGGCGCCGCCGCGCTGACCGGGGTCGAGGCCATCAGCAACGGCGTCCCGGCGTTCCGGAAGCCGAAGTCGAAGAACGCGGCGACCACGCTGCTGATGATGGGCGTGCTCGCGGTCACGATGCTGGTCGGCATCATCACGCTGGCGATCATCACCGAGGTCAAGTTCGCCGAGCACCCGGAGACCCAGCTCTCCGGCGCGCCCGCGGGCTACGAGCAGAAGACGATCGTCGCGCAGATCGCGCACGCGGTGTTCGCCGACTTCACCCCGGGCTTCTACTACATCTCGTTCGTCACCGGGATCATCCTGCTGCTGGCCGCGAACACCGCGTTCAACGGTTTCCCGGTGCTCGGCTCGATCCTCGCGCAGGATCGGTATCTGCCGCGCCAGTTGCACACCCGCGGCGACAGGCTGGCGTTCTCGAACGGCATCCTGTTCCTCGCGGCTTTCGCGCTCGTGCTGATCATCGCGTTCGACGCCGAGGTCACCAAGCTGATCCAGCTCTACATCGTGGGCGTGTTCGTCTCGTTCACGGTGAGCCAGGCGGGCATGATCCGGCACTGGAACCGGCTGCTGTCCCGCGAAACCGACCCGACGGTGCGGCGGCGGATGCGGCGTTCGCAGACGGTCAACGCGATCGGTCTCACCATGACCGGCACCGTGCTGGTCATCGTGCTGGTCACGAAGTTCCTGCTCGGCGCCTGGATCGCCATCGCGGCGATGGTGGCCATCTACGCGCTGATGACCGCGATCCGCAAGCACTACGACCGGGTCGCCGAGGAATTGCGCGAGATGGACCGGAAACCGGCCGTATTGCCTTCGCGCAACCACGCGATCGTGCTGATCTCGAAACTGCACCTGCCGACCCTGCGTGCGCTTTCCTACGCCAAGGCCGTGCGGCCGGACGTCCTCGAAGCCGTCACGGTGAACGTGGACGACATCGAGACGCGCAAGCTCGTCCAGGAATGGGACGACCACAATTTCAAGGTGCCGCTGAAGGTCATCGAATCGCCGTACCGCGAGATCACGAAACCCGTGCTGGACTACGTGAAGCGCGTCCGCGGCGACAACCCGCGCAACGTGGTGACCGTGTTCATCCCCGAGTACGTCGTCGGGCACTGGTGGGAACAGGTCCTGCACAACCAGAGCGCGCTGCGGCTCAAGGGACGGCTCCTGTTCCAGCCCGGCGTCATGGTGACCAGCGTGCCGTGGCAGCTCGAATCGTCGGAAAAGGCGATCAAACGCGACCGGAAGGCGCGTCCGGCGGCGGGCGACGTCCGGCGCGGGTTCTCCCCGGTCGTCAAGCAACCCGAGAAAACGAAGGACAAGGCAGAATGAGTGTGGACGCGTCGACCGGCACCTGGCTCGGACGGACGATCGAGCTGGTGGTCGGCGCGGTGGCGCACGGCGGGCACTGCGTCGCGCGGGCGGAGGGCCGGGTCGTCTTCGTCCGGCACGCGCTGCCCGGTGAGCGGGTCCTGGCCTCGGTCACCGAGGACAAGGGCGGCTCGTTCTGCCGCGCCGACGCGATCGAGGTCCTGGAAGCGTCACCGGAACGGGTGGAGCCGCCGTGCCCCTTCGCGGCGCCGGGGGAGTGCGGCGGCTGCGACTGGCAGCACGCCACCCCGGGGTATCAGCGTGAGCTCAAGGCCGCGGTGGTCATGGAGCAGCTGAAGCGGCTGGCCGGGATCGACCGCGAGGTCGTCGTCGAGGCGCTCGACGGTGGCCCGCTGGACTGGCGCAGCCGGGTCCGGCTCGTCGCTGGCAAGGACGGCCGCGCGGGTTTCCGGGCGCACCACAGCCACCGCGTGATCCCGATCGACGACTGCCCGATCGCCGTCCCCGGCGCGTTGGACGACGTCGTGTCGCGCAACTGGCGGCCCGGCAGCGAAATCGAGGTCACCAAGGACGGCGAAGGCCAGGTGCACCTTCGCGACCTTTCGACGGTCCACGGGAAGACCCGGTCACGGCAGCTGACGGGCGGCCTCGCCGTCCAGCACGCCGCCGGCCGTGACTGGCGGCTCGACGCCCACGGCTTCTGGCAGGTCCACCCGGCCGCCGCGGACGCGCTCGCCGCCGTCGTCGCGGAATGGGCCGAGGCGCCGCGTGACGGCGTGGCGTGGGACCTCTACGCCGGTGTCGGCCTCTTCGCTTCGGTACTCGCTTCGCAGGTCGGCCCACGGGGACGTGTCCTGGCCATCGAGTCCGGCCGCCGCGCCGTGACCGACGGCGAGGAGAACCTGGCCGACCTCCCGCAGGTCCGCTGGCGCTCCGGCCGCGTCGAGCACCTGCTGGCCGACGCCCCGAAACCCGTCGACGTCGTCGTCCTCGACCCGCCGCGGAAGGGCGCCGGAAAGGCCGTCGTCGAGTCCATTGTGGAGGGCTCGCCGGACCGGATCGTCTATGTTGCCTGCGACCCGGCCGCGCTGGCCAGGGACATCGCGCTGTTCAAGGAGCACGGCTACGGATTGGTGGATTTGCGCGCTTTCGACGCTTTCCCGATGACGCACCACGTCGAATGTGTTGCCTTGTTGCAATAATGGTGTATTTGTAGACCGTCGGAATGGATTGGCTTCGTTCGCCTTGTCCGGGTGCCGGAGTGCTCGCTAGCTTGAGTTTCGATAAACGAAATCTCATGACGGCGGGGAAATCCTGATCCAGTGCTCCCTTCAATGCTTCCACCCGGTGTGACAGCGCAGGAGATCACCTATCGGAACGACCGGAAGCAAGTCATCTACACGGCGCCTTACGCATCCGAGGGGCCCCTGCTCACCCGGGATCTCCTGGGAAGGCAAGCGTGGATGTTCATGTACGCCCACTTCGTCTTCACCTGGGTCGAGGGCGCCATCCATGTTCAGGTCAGTCACGGAACCCTGGCGGGGCCGAAGATGCAGCTGTGGAAGGGCGTCAGTATTCCTGACTACTGGTCAGGGCCCGCGCTGGCCGAGTTCGGACAGGCCTGGGCGCTGAACCAGCTCTCCGGGAACCGGGGCACTCCTGCTGTTGTTTCCCGCTGATGGTCTTGGGACGACGCACGCAGCCCGAAGCGCCCGTCGCCGGTGCGGTGGTGGGCTCTTCGGGCTGTGCGGGTCAGGTGGCGGCGCGGTGGAGGATGTTGCGCCGGGGATGTCGTAGTGGGTCCAAGTATTGGGGCGGGATGAATTCCGGTATTCCGTCGGGCGCCATGCGGACTTGCCAGTCGTCGTGATGGACGAGCCGATGATGGAAGCCGCAGAGCAGGACCAGGTTCCGAAGATCTGTCGGTCCGCCCTCTGCCCAGTGGCGGATGTGGTGGGCGTGACAGTGCTTGGGTACCCGATGACAGCCGGGGAAGGCGCAGCCTCCGTCACGGATGTTCAGCGCCCGGCGTTGGCCGGGGTGACGAACCGTCTCATCCGCCCGACGTCGAGGGGTTCACCGGCGGCGCTGAGCACCACTGGGATCATCAGGCAGTCGCAGGCGGCGAGGCGTGCCTCGCGGGCGGTGATCTGGCCGACGAAGTCCAGGCAGGCTTTCCCGACCCCGGTTTTCAGCTCGTCCAGGCCGACGGTGACGTGCACGAGGGTCCGGTAGCCGGAGGTGCCGGGTTGGTCGGGGGCAGGCGATGGCGAGGTCGAGCAGTTCGGCCCAGGCGTCGCCTCTTCGCTGGGGCATGGTGCGATGGTCGGCCTGGCCGAAGTCGTCGACCGGCCGCCGCGCCCCGTACGCGTCCAACGCGGCCGCGGTCCGCGCTCCGGTCTCGGGATCGAGGAGCCCGGACAGCTTCCAGAAACCGTCTTTGCGGCGCTCGACGAACACCTCCCGGCGCGGCGGACCGGGTTTCGGGTCTTTCGGTTCGTCGCCGTCGGGGTCGAGGTGCGCGAGAAGGTCGTTACCGGCCTTGGTGATCTCTTTCGGCCCGGCTGCGCGGGCGAGGTCGGCGAGGATCTTCTCCGCGCCGTCGCGCTCTTCGGTGGGCACTTCGTCCGGGATCTTCCGGAGAATGTCGAGGATCGCGTCGATATGTTGGTCCCCGAGCGCGCCGTCCTCGGCCGCGGCGGCCGTCGCGGGTGCGAACACCGTCGCCTGCCCGCCGACCTCCGGAACAGGGTTGAGCGCCAGCGCCCGGTTCACCACGTCCTGCGCGTCACCCCTTGAAATCCGGGCCACGTCGGCGAACCATCGTGACGCGCTCCCGTAGCCGAACAAGTCTTCCGCGCCCCGCGACTCGACCTCCGCCAGGTACTTCCCCAACCCTGCCGAGGCCACCCGGATCACCTCCAGCAGGTGCGTCACGCCATGGGCAAGCTCCAGCTTGCCGGCGCGCCACAGCTCCTGCGGCAGTTCGGGAATGGTCGTCTCGGGCACGTCTCCATATTACCGAAATTGCCAGAATAATTGTTCGTAATTTTAAGCGACAATACAACAAGTGCAATTCATCGCCAACGGGTGAATTGCGCGACGGGCGCGGTGACGCTGAGCAAGGGGTGTGAGTGGCGATTCGGGTACTCCTGAGGGTAAATCAAGGAGCCTTTTGCCAACCTCACTCTGGACGGGTTGGGAGGAGTGCTCATGGAGTTTCGGGATGATGCTCTGAGCGGAGCAGGCCGTAGACGAGCACATCGACATAGT
>NZ_JBFBGL010000097.1:0-21886 GCF_040684635.1 Amycolatopsis sp. NPDC089917
CGCGGTCTCGGAGTACCGCCACGGCGTGATCGACCGGATCCTGCCGGAGACCGGCCGGGGACTGCCGCCGGACTGGGCGCTGCAGATGCCGTCGGCGAGGTACTCACCGAACTCCGCCGGTTCCTCCACCGTGAACCCGATGTCGGTGAGCGTCAGGACGACAGCCAGCCACTCGAACGAATCGACGTAGGCGACGTACCGGCAGCGGTCGTCACCCAGCGCCTCGAAACTCCCGTCGACGCGGTGCAGCCTGGCCGCCGCCTCACCCGCGCCGACGTCGAGGGTCAGCGTGATCCGGAGCGATTTCGGGCTGTGGAACCGTTCCTGGAGATGCCCCGCGACGTCGTCGACGGGCAGGTCACGGGGCTCGAAGGCCACCTCGGTCGTCTTCGGCGCGGTGATCCGGTCGAGGCGGAAGCTCCGCCAATCCTGCCTGCCGAGGTCCCAGGCGTAGAGGTACCACCGCTTGCCGAGCTGGACGAGGCGCATCGGCTCGACCGTCCTGGACGACGGGCCGTCCTTCGCCGTGTACGCGAATTCGAGGCACCGGCGGGCCGCGATCGCCGCGGCGAGGGCATTCAGGACGTCGGTGGCGACCCGCGGCTCGTCGGCGCTTCCGAACTCGACCGCGGCGAGCACCGCGTCGGTCCGCCGTCGCAGCGCCGGCGGGAGGACGCGCCGCAGTTTCGCGGCGGCGCGGTCCGCCGATTCGGCCGTCAGGTCGACGCCGGTCCCGCCCGCGGCGGCCAGGCGCAGCCCGAGCACGGTGGCGATCGCCTCGTCGTGTTCCAGCATGAGCGGCGGCAGCGCGGCACCCGCGACCAGCCGGTAGTTACCTCCCGGGCCACGGCTGCTCTCCACGGGATAGCCCAGGCCCCGGAGGTGGTCGATGTCCCGGCGCAGGGTGCGGGGCGGGATCTCCATGGCCGCCGCGAGTTCGGCGGCGGGCCAGGCCCGGCCGGTCTGCAGGAGCGACAGCAGTCGCAGCATCCGTTCCCGTGGCGCGGTCACGACACCTCCCGGTAATTGTGGCCGTAAACCGGCCACATCTCATCGTAGCGTGGCCTCATGGCGAAAGTTCGAGACGATTGCGGCCGGTGGATCACCGTGGAGGGTGCCCGGACGAACAATCTCCGCGAAGTGTCGGTGCGGGTGCCGAAACACCGGCTCACGGTGTTCACCGGCGTCTCCGGGTCGGGGAAGTCCTCGCTCGCGTTCGACACGATCGCGGCCGAAGCCGAGCGCCTGGTCACCGGGACCTACCCCGCCTTCGTCCGCAACCGGCTCCCCCAGCATCCGCCCGCCGACGTCGACCGGATCGACGGGCTGCTCTTCAGCACGATCGTCGATCAACGCCGGTTCACCGGCAACGCGCGGTCCACCGTGGGCACGGCGAGCGACATCGCGCCGCTGCTGCGCCTGTTGTTCTCCCGCCTCGGAAAACCGGGCGCCGGGTTCTCCCCCGCCTACTCGTTCAACGATCCCAGCGGGATGTGCCCGCGCTGCGAAGGGCTCGGCGTGGTCGACGACATCGATCTCGACCGGCTTCTCGACCGCTCGCGAAGCCTCCGCGACGGAGCCGTGCGCTTCCCGACGTTCGCCCCGGGGACCTACCGCTGGAAGCGGCTCGTCCACTCAGGACTCGTCGACCCGGATGTCCCGTTGAGACGGTTACCGGCGAAGAAGGTCGAGATCTTGCTTCACGCCGAAGGACTTCCCCTCGACAACCCCGGCTCCGAGTACCCCAAGCACGGTGTCTTCGACGGCGTCGTCCCGCGGCTGCGGGACTCGTACCTGCGCAAGACGCCGTCGCGCCTCACCGCCGAGGAACGCGAAGGGCTCGACGGAGTCGTCACCCAAGGCGTCTGCCCGGACTGCGGGGGAACACGCCTCGCCGAGGCGGCACGCGACAGCCTGATCGACGGGCGGTCCATCGCGGACTGGTCGGTGCTGCCGGTCGGCGACCTGCGCGACGTCGTCGCGGCCGTGAGTGATCCGTCGGTGGCGCCGCTGGTTCGGGCGATCGAGGAACGCCTCGACGCGCTGACGTCCGTCGGCCTCGGTTACCTCAGCCTGTCCCGGGAATCGAGGACGTTGTCCGGCGGCGAAGCCCAGCGCGTCAAGATCGTCCGTCATCTCGGCAGCGCGCTCAGCGACGTCTGCTACGTGTTCGACGAGCCGAGCACCGGCCTGCACCCGCACGACGTGCACCGGCTCCTCGAACTGCTGGCCAAGCTCCGCGACGCGCACAACACGATCCTCGTGGTCGAACACCATCCCGCGGTCATCGCGGCCGCCGACCACGTCATCGACCTCGGACCGGCAGGCGGTGAAGGCGGCGGTCGCGTCCAATTCGAAGGCAGCCCTGGAAAACTCGCCGCGAGCGGCACCGAAACGGGGCGATCTCTCCGCGCTCCGCTCCATTTCCGGAACCGGCCTCGCGCCGCCCGGGGAGCCGTCACGATCTCCGGCGCCCGCAGCCACAACCTCCGTGACGTCACCGTCGACGTGCCGCTCGGCGTCCTGACCGTCGTCTCCGGGGTCGCCGGTTCCGGCAAGAGCAGCCTGATCACCGGCGAACTTCCCCGGCAGCATCCCGATTTCGTCGTCGTCGACCAGGCTCCGCTGCGCGGCGGCATCCGCTCCACCCCGGCCACGGTGCTCGGCGTCGCCGAGTCCATCCGCGACACCTTCGGCAAGGCCACCGGCAAACATCCGTCCTGGTTCAGCGCCAACGGCCGGGGAGCCTGCCCGGTCTGCAAAGGGAAGGGCGTCATCATCACCGATCTGGCGTTCCTCGACGACGTCCAGACCGGCTGCGACGCCTGCGGCGGCACCCGGTTCAACCTGGAGACGCTCGCCGCGCGCCTGGACGGCCGGAGCATCGCCGACGTCCTGGCGATGAACCCCGCGGACGCCGCCGCCCTGTTCGGCGAGCGGTCCGCCATCGGGCGGCGCCTGCGCTGGTCGGATCGAGCCGGACTCGGCTACCTGGCGATCGGACAGAGCCTCGACACCCTGTCCGGCGGCGAAAGGCAGCGGCTCCTCCTCGCCCGCCACCTCGCCGACGCGGGCCCCGCGGACGACCTGCGCCTGGTCCTCGACGAACCGACCACCGGGCTGCACGGCAGCGACGTCGACCGGTTGCTCACCCTGTGCGACGAACTCGTCGACGACGGCGCGACCCTCGTCCTGATCGAGCACGAGCAGCAGGTGATCGCGCACGCCGACCACGTCATCGACATCGGGCCGGGCGCTGGATCCGAAGGCGGGACCGTCGTTTTCGAGGGCACGCCGTCGGCTCTGGCCGACGAGCCCGCGTCGCTCACGGGCCGTCATCTGCGGAAAGGCTGACAACGCGTTCCCGGCGCCGGACGGCGCCGGGAACACCCACCCGCCCGGGAACAGTTCCCGGGCGAGCGCGATGATTCCCGATCAGGCTTTGTCCGACACGCCGGTACCGAACAGTTCGTCGCCTGATTTCCGGTGATCTAGCCCACCAGCTCGCATTCCTTCTTCGCCTTCATCGCCTGGTCGAGCCCCGGCACCTTGCTGGTCTCGACCGACGGCACGTGCGTCACCAGATCGGCCCCGCTCAGGTTGAGGGCGGCTTTGGCGTACTCGACACCGCCTCTCGGCAGCAAGGTGCGGTACTCGGTCACTTTCCCGTGCAGCTTCCGGAAGAAGTCCAGCTCACCGGACGCGAGCGTGTTGGCTTCCTGCGCGGGCGGCGCAACCTTCGGCAGCTTCTCGAGCCCGCCGATCGCCGCAGTCAGCGCGGTGTCCAGCTTCTCCAGCGACGCCTTCGCCTTCGGCAGGTCCGCCCCGGTCTCGATGTCGTAGCCCTTGGCCAGGCCGTAGACGATCAACCGCATGTCCTTGACGGCGCCGCAATACCCTCCGGCCCAGGAAACCAGCGCCGGATCCGGGCCGGTCGGGGACGATGCCGCTGGGGGCTGCGCGGGCGCGGCCTCCGGCGGATTCGCACCGCAGCCCGCGAGCAGGAACCCGGCGACCACCGCTGTCAGCCCGAAGCGCGTCGCTGTCTGGCTCATCATGCGGTGAGGGTAGAGCCGCCCGGCGGGACCGGTCCCTGCCGCGTCTCCTCCTTGTCGACGACCTTGATGAGGAGATGCTGCTGTCCCAGTGTCCACACGTTGGTGGCCAGGAAGTACAGCAGCACGCCGATCGGCACCGGGAAGAACGACCCCGAGACCAGCATGCCGAGCGGCGCCAGGTACATCATCAGTTTGGTGATCCCCGCGGCCTGCGGGGCTGTCGCGGTCTGCCGGGTGAGGCCCGAGCGCATCGAGAGGAACGTGGCCAGGCCGGCGATCAGCATCAGCGGCACCCCGACCGCGATCATGTGGACGTGGTCGGTGCCGAACGCGGCCAGCTCCGCCGCCGGTTGCGAAAGCCAGTTGCCGAGCTTCGCGCCGAACAGGTCGGCGTTCAGGAACGACTCCACTCCGGCGTGGTCGAAGACGTGGTTCGACTGGGCTCCCGGGGTGAAGTCGCGCAAGACCCAGTACAGCGACAGGAAGACCGGCAGCTGGATCAGCGCCGGAAGGCAGCCGCCCAGCGGACTGGATCCGCTTTCGGCGTGCAGCTTCTGCATCTCCGCCGCCATCCGGCGACGGTCCTTGCCGTATTTCTCCTGGATCTTGCGCATCTGCGGAGCGAGAGCCTGCATGCGGCGGCCCGCGCGCAACGCGCTCAAAGCGGGTTTGACCAGGAGAAGGCGCAGGGTGAAGACGAGGAACACGATGGACAGCACCCAGGCCACGCCCGAGTCAGGGCTCGCGACGGCACCGAAAACCTTGTGCCAGAACCAGAGAATGGCGGAAACGGGGTACAGGAAGACATCGAACATGAACGGGTCACTCCGTCGTTTGAAGGTGCGAGGGCAGGAGTGACTGCCTCACCTTCGAACGAAGCGAGGTCAGGCAGTCGCGATGCCCGGTGACGGAGCTCGAGGCCGGACGCGGCCGCGCGCGTCGGGGTCGCGAAGACTCAAGAACAGCTGTGCGCGTTCGCGCAGGCTGATGGCCCGCACCTTCATCGCGGCGGCGGCCGGTTCCAGGCCGAAATGCGCCGCGAGCGCGAGCAGGACGACGGCGAGGGACGCCGTCAGGGCTGTGGCGAGGCCGAGCGGATTGGCGACCGCGACCGACGCCGTCAGCGCGGTGACCAGGCTCAGCGGGTTGACCCCGCCGACGACCGGGAGCACGACGAACAACTCGGGCAGGAACAGCGCAAGCATCAGCTTGAGCCGCACGCCGAAGTAGGTTCGCTCCACGTCACAGACACTACCGGAAATATTGCGTTGCGTGATTTCCGCGGGCGCGGGCAGTCTGGCGAGATGGGTCACGTGGAAGTCGCGCACGTCGAGTACTACCTCCCCGACGGGCGGTTGCTGCTCGGCGACGTCTCGTTCCGCGTCGGCGAGGGCAACGTCTGCGCGCTCGTCGGGGCCAACGGAGCGGGCAAGACGACTTTGCTGCGGCTGATCTCGGGCGAACTCGCCCCCGACGGCGGCTCGGTGACCATCAGCGGCGGGCTCGGCGTGATGCCCCAGTTCGTCGGCTCGGTACGCGACGAGCGGACCGTACGGGACCTGCTCGTCTCGGTGTCGCCGGACGCGCTCCGCGCCGCGGCCCGCGCCGTCGACGAGACCGAACTCGCGTTGATGGAACGCGACGACGAAGCGGCTCAGATGGCCTACGCACAGGCGCTCGGCGACTGGGGTGACGCCCGCGGCTACGAAGCCGAGGTCATGTGGGACAAGTGCACGATGGCGGCGCTCAACCTGCCGTACGAGAAGGCGCGCTGGCGCGAGGTGCGCACCCTGTCCGGCGGCGAGCAGAAGCGGCTGGTCCTGGAGGCGCTGCTACTCGGCACCTGCGGCGTCCTCCTGCTCGACGAGCCGGACAACTACCTCGACGTCCCGGGCAAACTGTGGCTGGAAGAGCGGCTGCGTGAGACGCAGAAGACCGTGCTGTTCGTCTCGCACGACCGGGAGCTGCTCGCGCGGGCGGCAAAGAAGATCATCAGCGTCGAACCCGGGCCCGCCGGCGGCGACGTCTGGGTGCACGGCGGTGGCTTCGACACCTATCACCAGGCGCGCACGGAGCGGTTCGAACGCTTCGAGGAGCTCCGCCGCCGGTGGGACGAGAAGCACGCCCAGCTCAAGAAACTCGTCGCCGACATGCGTCAGTACGCCGCGCGCAGCGACGAGATGGCTTCGCGGTACCACGCCGCGCAGACCCGCTTGCGGAAATTCGAAGAGGCAGGCGCGCCCGCCGCGCCTCCGCGCGAGCAGAAGATCACCATGCGCCTGCGCGGCGGCCGGACCGGTGTCCGCGCCGTCACCTGTGAGGGGCTCGAACTCCGCGGTCTGATGAAGCCCTTCGACCTGGAGATCTTCTACGGCGAGCGGGTCGCGGTGCTCGGTTCGAACGGCTCCGGCAAGTCGCACTTCCTGCGGCTGCTGGCCGGTGAGGACGTCGCGCACGACGGACTGTGGAAGCTCGGCGCCCGGGTCGTCCCCGGGCACTTCGCGCAGACGCACGCCCATCCCGAACTGCTCGGGCGCACGCTCGTCGACATCCTCTGGACCGAGCACGCGCGCGGTCGCGGGCCCGCGATGAACATCCTGCGCCGGTACGAACTCGACGGGCAGGGCGACCAGAGGTTCGAGAAGCTGTCCGGTGGTCAGCAGGCGCGGTTCCAGATCCTGCTGCTGGAGATCGGCGGCGCGACGATCCTGCTGCTGGACGAGCCCACCGACAACCTCGACCTCGCTTCGGCCGAGGCGCTCCAGCAAGCGCTGGAAGCGTACGAGGGCACCACGGTGGCGGTGACGCACGACCGGTGGTTCGCGCGCTCCTTCGACCGGTACCTCGTGTTCGGCACCGACGGGCACGTGCGGGAAACGCCGGAACCGGTGTGGGACGAGCGGCCGGTGCAGCGCCAACGCTGAGTGCGGAGCCGGGTGACCGCCAGCCAGACGGCGCTTCGCCGCGGGGGTCGCTCGCCTTGGTGTCCTCGTGGTGGATGAAGCGTGTGTGACGGGGGGGTCGGCCGCTCAACTCCGTCCCCATGCGGTTCAGACACGGGCAGGCAACGGCGACCGCCACCCACGACCATCCGGTGCTCCCGGACAACCACTGCCGGGTAAGGAAAGGCGACACGCCGAACGAAGGCGCCCTCGGCGGCTCGGCCTTGTGTTTCAATGCCGCGGCACCGCGTGCCCGTCCACCGGCGACCACGCCGAACCCCGCTCGAAGCTGGAGATCCCGTGAGGGCCGCCGCAATCCCCTTCGCCATCGCCGCGCTGTGCTGCGCGGCGTTCCTGGTGAGTTTCCTTCGCGATCGGCGACGGCTGCGGAACGGTTTCTATCTCTTCTTCGCGCTCCTGTTCCTCGGCATCACGTTCATCGCGCTGCTCGCCTCGGTGTCCCCCGAGGCGGCGGGCTTCGTCGCGGTCGGCGTCATCCTGCTGATCATCCCGACCGTCCTCGCGTTGACGGTCTTCCTGATCTGCAACGGGATCACCATGCTCCGCCGCGAAGGACGCCGCCTGGCCAACGTGCTGTCGCTGCTGACCGGGCTCGGCATCTGCGCGCTGATCGTGTTCAACGCGACGGTCACGCAACTGGACTGGGAGCCGCTCGACATCGTCCGGGGCAGCCTCAACGGAATCCTCGTCTACGTCTCGTTCCTCTTCGTCTGTTTCCTGCTGTACTCGATCGTCTACGGCCGCATCCGCACCGAGAAGAAGGTGGACTTCGTCGTGGTGCTGGGCTCGGGTCTGCTGGACGGCCACCGGGTGCCGCCGCTGCTGGCCGGCCGTCTGAACCGAGCCAAACGCGTCCTGGACGCGGAGGCCCGCCGCGGCCGGGAGCCGATGGTGGTCACCTCGGGCGGGCAAGGGCCCGACGAGGACCTGCCGGAATCCCACGCCATGGCCGGCTACCTCGTCGAGAACGGGGTGCCGCGGGAGCGGATCCTGCTGGAGGACCGCTCGCGGACGACGTTCGAGAATCTCACCTTCAGCGCCGAGATCATGAAGGAGCAGAAGGCGGACTACCGGTGCACCGTGGTCACGAACAACTTCCACGTGCTCCGCGCCGCCCTCATCGCCCGCCGCGCCAAGGTGAACGGCCAGGTCATCGGGTCGCCGACGGCCTGGTACTTCTGGCCGAGCGCGACCCTCCGCGAATTCGTGGCGATCCTGGTGGACCACAAGATCAAGAACCTGATCATCTGCGGGCTCATCGTCCTTTCCCAGGTCTCCCGCGCTTGGTCGTGAGCGTCCCGCGCGTGGTACTCGGCCTTCCCCGCATCGGCGGGTGAGCGTGTCCCGAGCGCCACGCTTGAGACGATGAGTGTCCCGAGCGTGGCGCTCGGGACACTCCGTCGCCGCCAGCCCGGCGCACCGACGTTGTGAAAGCCACTTTCACAACACCCCCAGAGCATCCACCAGCCCGCTCGCACACTGCGCGAAATCCCCCTCACCCCCTCACCACCCCGGGCACCGGCCCGGAAACGCGACACAACACCTTCGCCTCAACCTCAAGTGAACCGTCCTGGCCACTCACGAGCCTCACAAATCCCGGGACGCTCGTTGACAACTCGGTTTTCGCCGAGCCATCGTCCTGTTCATGACCACCGACACCCGGCAGGCGATGGCGTCGCTGTTCGACAGGACGGCGAAGTCCTACGACGCCCTCGGCGTCGACTTCTTCAGCGTGTTCGCCAAGGAACTGCTCGACCGGGCCGGTCTCGTCCCCGGTGAGCGGGTGCTGGACGTCGGATGCGGACGCGGCGCGGTGCTGTTCCCGGCGGCCGAGCAGGTCGGCGCGGCCGGATCGGTGCTGGGGATCGATCTTTCCGCCGAGATGATCGAGCGCACCGCGAAAGACATCGAAGACCGCGGAGGCAGCGCCTCAGTTTCCCTTATGGACGCCCAAGAACCGGCGCTGCCCGACGCTTCCTTCGACGTCCTCCTCGCCTCTTTCGTGATCTTCTTCCTGCCGGATCCGGTCGCCGCCCTGCGGTCGTGGCACCGTTTGGTCGAACCCGGCGGCCGGATGGGAGTGACGACGTTCGGCGCCGACGATCCCCGGTGGGCGCGCGTACGCGAAGTGTTCAAACCGTTCGTACCACCGGAATTGGCCTGGACACTGGCCATCCGGGCCGGGCTGTTCGCCTCCGTCGACGGGTTCGGCCAGGCCGTGGAGTCGGCGGGCTTCACCGGCGTCACGTCCGAGGAACGCGTCTATCCGGTGAAGTTCGCCGACCCCGGGCACTGGATCGACTGGTCCTGGTCGCAGGGCCAGCGGATGTTCTGGGAACTGGTCCCCGAAGACCGCCTCGACGCCGTGCGCCAGGCCGTCCTCGCGGAGCTCGAACCGCTGCGCGAACCCGACGGGAGCGTGGTGCTGGCGCAGACCGTGCGCTACACCCTCGCCCACCGCGGTTGACGGCTCACAAAGCGAGCCGCGGCCAGGACTCCGTGTCCCGCGACAACTGCCTGTCGTGCGTGGCGATCACCACCGCGGCCGGTGTGGTCCCGAGCGCGTCCGTCAGTTCGTCGACGAGAGTGGCCGACAGATGGTTGGTCGGTTCGTCCAGCAACACGACATGCGGACGGCAGGCCAGCACCAGTGCCAGATCCAGCCGCCGCCGAGCGCCGACGGACAGCTCCGCCACCGGCCGTCGCCGGTCGTAGCCGCCGAGCAGACCCAGCTCACCCAGCCAGGGCCCGGAAATCCCGGCCCTGGCGAGCTGTTCGTCGTACAACTCCATCGCCGTCCGCCGGGCGGGCAGGTCGGATTCCTGCGCCAGCCACCCGATCCGCGCCGACCGGGAGCGGGTGACCGTACCCGTGTCCGGCTCCACTTCCCCGGCCAGCACGGTCAGGAGCGTCGATTTGCCCGCGCCGTTGGGGCCCGCGATGACCAGCCGGTCCCCGCTTTCCACCGTCAGATCGACCGGACGCGCGAGCCGGCCGCCCACCGTCACCCCGGCGGCGCGGAGCAGGGTCGCACCGCGACGCTCGGGCAACTCCGGCATCGAGAACCGGGCCGGCGGTGGCGGGACGGCCACCACGTGCCCGGCCAGTTCCTCTTGCCGCCGGTGGACCGCGCGGACCAGGCCCGGCGCACGGGTGGCGCGCACATGCCTGCCGGTGCCCTTGGGCGGACGCCAGTTGTCACGCAGCCGGTTCCGCGCCGCGCTCAGGTCGTCGGCCAGCCGTTGCCGCTCCGCGATCTGCTCGGCGTGCGACGCCTCCCAGCGAGCACGTTCGGCCCGCCGGGCCTCGACATAGGCCGCGTAGCCACCGCCGTAGACCCGCGGCCGGTCGTCGCTCGACGGATCGAGATCGACCACCGTGGTGGCCACGTCCGCGAGCAACGCCCGGTCATGGCTGACCAGGACGACCACTCCCGGATGAGCGCGCAGCCGGTCCGTGAGGTGGTCGAGCCCGGCGGCGTCGAGATGGTTGGTCGGCTCGTCGAGCAGCAGGACGGGATGCCCGGCGCCGAGCAGGCAGGCCAGCCGCACCCGGTGGCGTTGCCCGACCGACAGTGTCCCGAGTGGACGGTCTCGGTCGTCGACCGCGGTCAAGGCGGCCAACGACACTTCGACACGCCTGTCCGCGTCCCACGCGTCGAGGGCCTCGGCCTCCTCCAACGCGGCGGCGAAGACGTCGTCCGCGCCCGGACGACCGGCGCCGATCGCCTCGGTGGCGGCCTCCAGGCGGGCCAGCGCACCGCGGACGGCGGCCAGTTCGAGGTCGATCAGCGCGCCGACGGTGTCGGCCGGGCCGAGCGGGATCTGCTGGTCGGCGACACCGACCGACCCCGAGCGGCGGACCTCGCCCTGATCGGCGGTCAGCCCACCGGCGAGGACACGGAGAAGAGTGGTCTTGCCGCGACCGTTCTCCCCGACGAGGGCGACGCGCTCCCCCGCGGCGGCGACGAGGTCGACCCCGGAAAGCACGGGCCTTCCCCCGAAGGAGAGGTGGATGCCGGACAGGCGGACGTGTGCCGCGCGCACCGGCGCGGGCGAAAGAGGGGATGACATGAAGGAACTGCCTCCGGTGAAGGTGATGAGCAGGAAGAACGAACTCCGGTACCGCGGCTCGCGGTACCGGTGGAGGCGTCGTTCCTCAGAGGAACAGCAGTTGCTGCATCACGAGCGAGAGGTTAGAACACGCCCGGAGCTCCGCGCACCCGATTTTTCGGCGCGCGGGAGATCCACACCTTCGCACCATCCCCCACGCTTGCCGATCACCGCGTGGGCACCCGCTCCCACCTGCGACGACACGCCGGCCTTAACCCGAGGGCGCGGCTTCAAACCAGCACTTTCCGGGGTCACCCACAGGTACACCACGACGGTTGCCATGATCATCGGCCTGTCCGACGGTGGCCTTCTCACCAGCATCTTTCGAGAGGAGCCAGGACCGATGGCGAAGACCATGCAGCCGCAGGAACTCATCGACAGTGCCGTGGTCGACCCGACCGGCCACAAACTCGGCAAGGTCGGCAACGTCTACCTCGCCGACGCGACGCATCAGCCGGAATGGATCACGGTCAAGACGGGCCTGTTCGGCTCCAAGGAGAGCTTCGTCCCGCTGTCGGGCGCGCACGCGGACCAAGACGGCGTACACGTCCGCGTCGACAAGGACGCCGTCTCCGACGCACCCCGGATCGAGGCCGACGGTCACCTGTCCCAAGAGGAGAGCGCGCGCCTGTACCGGCACTACGGGCTGCCGATGCCGCGCACCTCGCCGGACGGCCGGATGGACGACCGGGCGCAGGGGCGAGGCACCGGCCGAGGTGACGCGGGCCGAGGTGACGGCGATCGAGGTGACGCCGGTCGCGGCAAGGCCGGCATGGACGCGGCCGCCGGGAAGCCCGGCAAGGACGCCGAGCACACCATGACGCGCTCCGAGGAGCGGTTGAACGTCGGCACCGAGCAGGTCGAAACCGGTCACGTCCGGCTGCGCAAATACGTCGTGACCGAGGAACAGCAGGTCACCGTTCCGGTCAGCCACGAGGAGGTGCGGATCGAGCGGGAACCGATCACCGGCGCCGCCGGCGGGAAGGCCGAGATCGCCGAGGACGAGCAGGAAGTCGTCCTGCACGCCGAGAAACCGGTGGTGAACAAGGAAACCGTCGCTGTCGAGCGGGCGAGGCTCAAGACCGAGACCGTCACCGAGGACCAGACGGTTTCCGGCAAGGTCCGCAAGGAGCAGTTCGAGGTCACGGACGACGAGGGCAAGCACCGCAAGTCCTGATCCCGGAACGGGGGCGGCCCACGCGACGGGCCGCCCCCGGGGCCGTCGGTGTTCACCGGAGGTCCGGGAGCACTCCGGAGCTCTTCGGGTAGTGGCCCTCTTCAAGCCGGAAGAGGTACTTCCGGAGATCCGTGTCGAGCCCCGCGGCGAGGTAATCGGCGAAGTCCGTCAGCCCCTGGGCGGCTTCCCGCTCGTCGGACCTGTCACTGGCCGACCATCCGGGCAGGAGGGACTCCAGGTACTCGACGACCCGGGCGCGGTCACGCCACCAATCCCGCACGGTCTCGACCGTCCATCGGCTGTCGCCGTCGCAGGCGTAACCGCGATACGGGTCTTGCCGTGCCGCCGCCACCAGGTTCAGGACCTCGGCCTGGGTCGCGGGCTGGCGATACACGTCGGTGACGCCGGTGGAGAAGGGGCCAGGAACGTTCAACCACAACCGCTCCTCCCAACGCCCTCCGAAAGACCCTTCGGGCTCACCTTCCGGTAGCACGGCCAGCGGTTGCCAGCACGATTCGTCGACAAGTTCCATAGGAACACCCCAGGTTCAGCGCGTGCGCCGGACGCGGGCGGCCGCGACCACGAAGCCCGTGGCCACCGCGCCCGCGATCGAGCAGCCGACACCGGACAGTATCGCCGGCTCGTGCACTCGCAGCGCCGAGACGCACAGCCAGGCCGTCGCGCCGAACAGCAGGCCGAGCACGGGCCCGCCGACGAGCGCGCCCCGCCAGCGGTGACCGTTGCGGAGGGTTCGCAGCCCGGATTCCAGGTACGCCAAGGCGAACAGCGCCAGGATCAGGCTGCCCGCGCCGAGCGCGCTCGCGAGCGGATGCTGCCGGGTGACGACCGTGAAGGACGCGGGAACGCCGTCCGCCGTCACGGTCGCGGTGACGGCACCACCGACGATCCACCGGGTGAGACCGGGGAACCGGACATCGGCCCGGAAGCCGTCGCCGTCGGGCTTCGGCACCGCAGAGGCCGAACCGAGCGGAATTCCCGCCGCCGCAAGGTCGAGCGTCAGCTGTCCCGGTGTTCCCGGGCCGGTCACCGTGAACGTCTTGCTGAGGTCCACGGTCGCCGACGAAGCGGCCGCGCCGTCGATCTTCAGCGCCGTGGCCTCGTGCGACAGCCGTTCCGGGGTGAGCAGCACCAGCACCACGAGCGCGATCGCGGCGAGCGCCGCGGCCAGCCGGAACCAGAGCACCGCGCCGGAACCGCCGCCTGCCTGGGCCTGGGCCTGGGCCTCGGGCTCGAACGACGCGCGGGTCGCCGACAGCGTCGGATCCGGTGCGGGACGGCGAACCGGTCGTGTGGGACCGTCCCCGGCCGGGACCGGCGTGGCAACCGGGGTGCTGAGCGCGGAGATCACCCGCGGGGTGAGATGCCGGACCGGGACCCGGGAGCGTTCCAGCCAGCCTTGCCCGTAGACGGCGGTGGCGGCCGAAGCGAGGTCGGCCGCGAAGGTCTCCGCGTCCCGGTAACGGGAGTCGAGTTCGCGCGCGAGGCTGCGCATGACGACCCCGGCGATCGGCGCGGGCACGCCGTCGATCGGGCGCGGGTCGGTGAACATGTGCTGGCGCATCATGCTGATCGCGCCCCGCGTGTTGTCGAACGGCAGCTTCCCGGACAGCAGTTCGTAGAGCACCGTGCCCGCCGAGTAAACGTCGGCCGCCGGGCTCAGCGCGTTGCCCATCGCCTGCTCCGGCGCGATGTAGGCGGGCGTGCCGAGGACTTCGCCGCCGTGCGTGACGAGCGTGGCGCCCTCGCTGATCACCTTCGCGATGCCGAAGTCGGCCACCTTCATCACGCCTTGCGTGGTGAGGAGCAGGTTCTTCGGCTTGACGTCCAGGTGCAGGACGCCCGCTTCGTGCGCCGCGTGGAGCCCGGCGAGCATCGCCAGCCCGATCGCACAGGCCTGCTCGGGGCCGACTCCCCCGCCCTGGAACCGGCTGTGCACCGTGCCGCCGTCGAGCCGTTCCATCACCAGCAGGTGCTCGCGACCGGTGCGCACGTAGTCGTACACGGGCACGATGTGCGGGTGGTCGAGGCTGGCCAGCACGCGGGCTTCGCGGTCGAAGAGCTCACTGCTGACGGCGTGGTTCAGCACGTCCCACGGCAACTGCTTGATGGCGACGTCACGGCGTAGCGAGCGGTGGACGCCGGCGAAGACGACCCCCATCCCGCCCTGGCCGATCGCGGCCCCGATCTCGTACTGCGGCAGCGCCGCGACGACCTCGGCGGGTGCGCTCATCGGTTGAATTCCCTGGTGGCGTCGGGCAGGCGGACCGTCTCGCCGCTGTCGGGCGCGGGCGCCGGATGCGGCGTCAGGTAGCCGAGCAGGAACGCGAGGACGGCGGCGCCGAGGACCACCGGGATCTCGATGGCCGGTTCCGGCGGGACGAGCCGCAGGACGGACAGCGAGACGACGGCGACGAGCCCGGTGCCGAATCCGGCGGGCAGGAACCGCAGGCCGCGGCGCCAGCGGTTGGCGGGCAGGCGATGCCTGGCGAGCGCGAGCAGCGCGGTCAGCCACGCCAGCACGGTGAGCACGAGCATCGCGAGGCCGAAAGCGCCGTACACGGACCAGAAGGACCCGCGGATGTCGGCGACCGTGGCCGCCTCGCCGAGCGTGCCGCGCTGCGCGTCCAGCAGTTCCACCGTGGACGGCAGCAGGCCGATCGCCTGGCCGGAGAGGTCGGCCATGTCCAGTACGAAGGTCCGGGTGATCCGGCTGTGCGCGGGGACCTCGAACGGCGCCGTGGTGTCGTAGGCGAAGAACGTGAGGGCGAGCGCGACGCCCGAGACCCGCACGCTGCGGACCTTGACCGACGTCCCGCCGCTGTTGGACGCCGTGACGGTCAGTTCGATCTGCTTGGCCGGATCGATCATCACCGTGGCGTTGGTGATGGGCCGCTTGTCGAGGGTGACAGCCAGGTCGAGCCTGCCGCTCCCGCCACTGTCCGCAATGGCCGGTGGCGAGCCCAGGAGGACCGCGCACAGACCCAACGCAACCCCTGCCGCGATGACACGTCCCATTTTGCGCATCCCCTGTTTTGCGTTATCCGACGGTCCGGAATGCTACAGCGAGTACTCACCGGAGAGGGACGTCCCAATGCGTATCGTGGTTCGCCTGATATTCGGCACCGTGACCGGCTTGTTGTTCCTGCTTTGCTTGGCAGGAGCGGGAAACGCGCAACAGTCCCCTTATCAATCGACAGTTGGTTTGAAACCTTCGAGCGGCCCCGCCGGGAGTTCGTTCACCATTTCCTGGAATTTCTCCCCGTGCAAAGGGCCGATTTCTTTCACGTGGAATGGGGCGGGCATCACTTCGGCCAGCGCCCCGAGTGGACAGGTGGGCACGACTGTCCCGGGCAACGCGACTCCGGGCGGCTACACCGTGTCGGGCACCTGCACGAACGCGCGGACCGGCCAGCCGCTGACCGGGAACGCGATCTTCCGCGTGACCGGGACAGTGACCACCGTGCCCCCGACGACGAAGGTCCCCCCGACGACCGAACCGACCGTCCCGGTGACCACCCCGACCACCCCGACCAGGCCGGGGACGACCACCACGCCGACCACCCCGGTCACCACGACGACCCCGCCCACGTCGACGACGGAACCGTCCACAACGGACACTCCCCCGCCGTCGACGGACGCCCCCTCGCCGAGCAGCACCCCGCCGAAGCCGAACGACCTGCTCCTCGACCGGTCGAGCGTGCAGCCCGGCGAGAAACTGTCGGCGACCGGGAAGGGCTGCCTGCCCGGCGAGCGCGTCACCCTGACGTCGGGCGGCGACAGCGTCGGCAGCGCCTACGCCGACGTCACCGGGGGCTTCACCGCGGCCGTCGAGTTCACGCGGATCGAGGCGGGCAGGCACACCGTCGTCGCGGACTGCGGCGTGCGGCTGACCGGCGACGTCGAGCAGGTCGTGACCAGTTCGTCCGGCGGGCACAGCGGAACCCTGGTGGTGCTGGTGTTCTTCGTGCTGGCCGGGATCACCGTGATCCGCTTCCCCTGAGGTCAGCGGGGAAGCTTCACCACGGTGACGAAGAAGTTGTCGATCTGCCGCACCACGTCGATGAACCGGTCGAAGTCGACCGGTTTGGTGACGTAGGCGTTGGCGTGCAGGTCGTAGCTGCGGAGGATGTCCTCTTCGGCTTCGGACGTGGTGAGCACGACGACGGGGATGCTGCGCAGCTCCGGCGACGCCTTGACCTCGCTGAGCACCTCGCGGCCGTCCTTGCGGGGCAGGTTCAGGTCGAGCAGGATCAGCCCCGGCCGTTCCGCGTCCTCGTACGGCGCTTCACGGCGCAGGAACTGCAGGGCCTGCTCGCCGTCGGAGACGACCGAAAGGGTGTTGCGGATCTTGTGGTGTTCGAACGCCTCCTGCGTCATGAGGACGTCGCCGGGGTCGTCCTCGACCAGCAGGATGTGGATCGGTTCCAGGGAGTCGGTCATGCGCGCTCGTTTCCTTCGCTGGGGGTCTGGGCGGTCGCCGGTTCCGGCGCCGGTGCTGCGGGCAGGGTGAAGCAGAACCGGGTCCCGGCCCCGACGCCGGTGTCCAGCCAGATCTTCCCGCCGTGGTGTTCGACGATCTTGCGGCACAGGGCCAGCCCGATCCCGGTGCCCGGGTAGTCGCCGCGGCCGTGCAGGCGCTGGAAGATCACGAAGATCCGCTCGGCGTACTCGTCCTTGATGCCGATCCCGTTGTCGGTGACGGAGAACCGCCAGTCCTCGCCGTCACGTTCGGCGGAGATCTCGATCTCCGGCGGCTCCTCCCCGCGGAACTTGATCGCGTTCCCGACCAGGTTCTGGAAGACCGCCGTCAGCAGGGACTTCTCCCCCAGTACCGCGGGAAGTTCGCTGTGCGTGACCCTGGCGCCGGACTCGGTGATCGCGTCGTCGAGGTTGCCGAGCGCGGTCTCCAGCAGGTCCCCGGTCTCCAGCAGGACGTTCTCGCCCGGACGGCGTCCGACGCGGGAGAAGGCGAGCAGATCGTTGATCAGCGCCTGCATCCGTTTCGCGCCGTCGACGGCGAACCCGATGTACTGGTCCCCGCGTTCGTCCAGCTTCCCCTGGTACCGCTTCTGGAGGAGCTGGCAGAAGCTGGCCACCTTGCGCAGCGGCTCCTGGAGGTCGTGCGAGGCGACGTAGGCGAACTGCTCCAGGTCCGAGTTCGACCGCTCCAGCTCGCGGGTCCGGACGGCGATCGTCTCCTGCGCGCGCTCCAGATCCGTGACCTCGGCGATGATCCGCGACCGCAGCGATTCCACATCGGACGCCAGCTCGCGCATCTCCTGGGGACCCGAACCGCGGACCTCGCGGTGGATGTCGGTCGTGGCGACGTCCCGCACCTCGACGGCCAGCCGCCGGATCGGCTTGATCAGCTTCCGGTGCAGGACGAGGAAGACCAGCGCCAACGCGCCGCAGAGCAGGACCGCGATCACGATGAGCATCACGCGCAGGACGTCGGCCGAGGACGACAGGTCCTCCCGCGCGTCCAGCCGCTCCGCCTCCAGCCGGTTCTGCAGCACGCTCAGCGATCCGCGGACGTCGTCGAACAGCGGTTTGCTCGCGTCCACCTGCGCGCCGGTGGCGGGAGCGCCGGCGAGCACGGGCTCGATGACCGTCCGGCGCCAGGCCGTCGCGGCGTCGAGCACCCGGTCCAGGTCGTCGCTGATGGCGGTGCCCGGGGTGGCGCCGAGCCTCCGCAGCTCGGCGACCGCGGCGTTCTGCGCCCGCAGCCCGTCCTGGTACGGCTCCAGGAACTCGCGCCGCCCCGCCAGGATGTAGCCGCGGACGCCGGTCTCCTGGTTCAGCATCGCCGTCGAGAGCGAAGTGGACTGCAGCACCTGCGGGCCGGTCACGTCCAGCAGCCTGGCGCGCGAATCGGTGAGGTTCGTCAGTGCCAGCGAGCCGGCCACGATCGCGCCGCCGAGCAAGAGGGTCGCGATCACCCCGGACAACGCGGCCCAGCGGCTGATCGACCAGACGGGCTTCATCGAGGCGGCTCCCCGGAATCGAACGTGAGCAAGGCCAGCGCGACGTCGTCGTCCAGCGGGCCGCCGTGCAGGACGTCCATCTCGCTGATCAGATGGTCGAGCACCGCCGCTGAGCCGCCCTCGGCGGTCAGGCTGTCCAGGGCGGTGGCGGCCATCCGTTCGAGGCCGACCCGTTCCCCGCTGCCCTCGACGCGCCCTTCGAACAGGCCGTCGGTGTACAGCAGCAGCGACCATCGCGGTCCCATCGGCACCGTCAGCTCTCGCCATCCGGTACCGGGCGCGACGCCGAGCGGCGGCCCGAGAGCCTCCCTGGACAGCAGCCTGCCGCCCGCGTCGTCGACCAGCAGCGGCTGCGGATGACCGGCCAGGCTCATCCGCAGCGACCGGCGGTCCGGGGCGACGGTGATCATGCAGACGGTGGCGAACAGCGGGCCCAGCGCCTCGTGCTGGAGCATCTTTTCCACCATTGCCAGGGTTTCTGCCATCGGCAGCCCGGCGAGCACGACCGAACGCCACGCGATCCGCAGCGCGACACCCAGCGCCGCCTCGTCCGGGCCGTGCCCGCAGACGTCGCCGATGACCAGCTGAAGCGTGCCGTCGGGGAGCTCGACGGCGTCGTAGAAGTCGCCGCCCAGCAGTGCCCCGTTCCGGCCTGGCCGGTACCGGACCGCGAGCCCGAGCCGGGGATCGGTCACCAGCGGGGTCGGCAGCAGGCCGCGTTCGAGGCGCGAGTTCTCCCTGGCCAGCAACTGATGCTGGAGCAGCTGCTGCTCGACGCGTTCGGCGCGGCTGCGTTCCCAGGAGTAGCGCAGGGTCCGCGCCAGCAGCTGGCCGTCGACGTGGTGTTTGACCAGGTAGTCCTGCGCGCCGGCACCCAGCGCGGACACCCCGAGCGCCTCGTCCTCGCGGCCGGTCAGGACGATCACCGCCGTCGACGGCGCGTGCTGCCGCAGCTTCGTCAGCCCCGTGAGGCCGGTCGCGTCCGGCAACTGGAGGTCGAGGAGCACGCAATCGGCCGTGATCGGCCGCGCGAGGGCCTCTTCGAGGGTGGTCGCCCTGTCGAGCACGACCCGTTCGAGGCTTTCGGCCGCGTCCGCCAGCATTTCTTCGACCAGGAGCGCGTCGCCGTCGTCGTCCTCGATCAGCAGGACATGCAAGCGGTCCGGCTGCGGAGAGGGTCTACGAGGTGGGGACTGCTCGCCGTGACGCACGGCGTTGGACACGGACAGCCACCTTTCCTCACCGGATCTCCGGCGCGCGAACAGAAGACGGCTGTCTTCTCAACCACCGGGGAGAGTACCGGTCGTACCGGACAAGCCGCCGGTTCGGACACCCCGACACGCCCGTGTTCGATCACGGCGGCGGCCGGGGCGGCCGCATCGCCGCGAAGACCAGGAGCAACGCGCCGAGGAAAAGCGCGGTGACGGCGAGGTCGAGCAGGAAGCCGACGACGAGTCCGGTGATCATCGCTCACTCCTGTGCCGTCCTGGCGGCTTCGCGACGCCGCGCGTACAGGCTGGTGAACGAGACCGTGACGAGGACGGCGATGATCACGCCCAGCGAGACCGGGGTCGGGACCTGCGGCACGGCGGGCCAGACACCGTGTGCCCAGTGCAGGACCAGCTTCACCCCGATGAACGCGAGGATGATCGCGAGCCCGTGGTTCAGGTGGACCAGCTTCGCCAGCGCGGAGTGGAGCACGAAGTACAGCGCGCGCAGGCCGAGCAAGGCGAAGGCGTTGGTGGCGAACACGAGGTACGGGTCTTCGGTGATGCCGTAGACGGCGGGCACCGAATCGACCGCGAACACCACGTCGGTGGCGAAGACCGCGACGACCACGACGGCCAGCGGGGTGAGCGCGCGGCGCCCCTGTTCGCGCACGGTCAGCCGGGTGCCGCGGTAGTCGTCGGTGACCGGCATCAGCCGTCGCAGGAACCGGACCGACCGCAGCTGGGAGAGGTCCTTCTCGGTTTCGTCCTTCGACAGGGCCTCACGCAGGATCTTGACCGCCGACGCGAGCAGGATCGCGCCGAAGACGAGGAACGCCCAGGTGCCCGCCGACAGCATCGCGGCACCGGCCGCGATGAACACGCCGCGGAGCACCAGCGCGCCCACGATGCCGTAGAGCAGCACGCGCTGCTGCACGGCAGGCGGCACCGCGAAGGCGGCGAGCAGCAGCATGAAGACGAACAGGTTGTCCACCGACAGGGACTTCTCGACGACGAACCCCGTCATGAACTCGACCGCCTGGCCACCGCCGAATTCGAGCCACAGCCAGAGCCCGAACACCACCGGGAGCGCGAGGTAGAAGACCGACCAGCCGGCGGCCTCCCGCATCGACACCTCGTGCGGTTTGCGGGTGACGGCGAAATCGGCGACGAGCAGGGCCAGCAGGACGGCGATGCTGATCGCCCACAACCCCGGGGATCCCACGGACTCGGACATGAAGCCTCCTCGAACTCGAAGTTCGAGGTCTCCTTCACCCCTGTGGGGCGGCCTCCCGGGGACACTGGCGGAGTGTCCGTACTGACCGGGCAGACCCTTGGGAAGTACTCCCCTCGTCGGACCAGTATCGCACTCGGTAAAGAGCTATTAAAGACCGGGTCAAGCAGGACCCTCCCGTAGTACGCCGCGGACCGCGTCGACGGACAGGTCGTCCCACGGGAATTCGGCCATCCACCAGGTCGCCCCCGCCTTCGCGTACGGGTCGAGATCCGTGCCCGCGGGGACACCGATGGCGAAGTCGTACGGCTTCTCGACGTCCTCGCGCAGCGCGGTGATCGTCTCGGTCATCTTCGCGAACTCGTCCGCGTGCGGCAGGTTCACCGGGAAGAACCCGTCGTACCGCGCCGCCCGGCGCATCGGCTTCGGCTTCCCCGGGAAACCCGCGAGCCATACGGGCACCGGTCGCGCGGGCCGGGGCAGGAAGGTGATGTCGTCGACCGTGTAGTGCTCGCCGTGGTGCCGCACGGGCTCGCCGGACCAGGCCGCGGTGAGGATCTCCAGCGACTCGTCCAGCATCTCGCCGCGTTTGCGGTCGTCCTGCTCGTCACCGGTCTTCGAGAACTCCCCGCCGAAACGGTCACTGCCGAGCCCGGCGCCGAGGATCAGCCTCCCGCCGCTCAACCGGTCCAAAGTGGCCGTCTCGCGGGCGAGTTTGACCGGCCGCCGTCGCGCCAGCGGCGTGACCATCGGCCCTAAGACGAGCTTCTCCGTGGCGGACGCGACGGCGGCGAGCGTGATCCACGGGTCGGCGATGGCACGCACCGGCTCGCGCCAGCGGATGTGGTCCCAGACGAACAGGCCGTGCCAGCCCGCTTCTTCGGCCTCCGCGGCGAGGCGAGCGATGATCACCGGATCGGACAGCTCGTCGAAGATCGGCAGCCAGAGTGCTGAGCGCAGTGTCATGCCTGGGACCGTACGGGTCCCCACCGACAGTTATGGCGCCTTTTCGCGCTTCTCCGCGGCGATGGCCGTTCGGCGCAGGTGGTCGTGAGTGGCGATTCGGGGCTGCTTCTCCGCGATCTCCGGCGGGATCCCGGCGTCGGCCCATTGCTTGTTCGCCTCCTCC
>NZ_JBFBGL010000098.1:0-21774 GCF_040684635.1 Amycolatopsis sp. NPDC089917
GGGTTTTGGTTTTAAAACACCCCCGCCCGGCCCGGTACCGGTTCCCGGGCGGGGGGGGCCGCAAACCACCTACCCCCCCCCCCCGCCCACCCGAAAGTGGCTTTCGCGACACCTCTCCGGCCCCGGTAACGCCGCTACCCGGAGCGGGACTGCCGGAACACCCGCCCTCACCCCGAACCCTCGAAACGCGTGAAGGCCCCCTTCCGCCGGAAGGGGGCCTTCACACGAAGCGAAGCGTCAGCGATGCGCCGGAGCGGGAGTGGGCAGAGGCGACGCGAAATAGTCCGCCGCCACCAGCACCGGCCCGTCCTCTTCGGTCGGCGCCCGGAAGGACAGCACCCAGAACGAGCCCTTCTTCGACGGCACCACACCGCCGCGCGCGGCGGGCAGGTCGACGCCGTCGCGATCCGCCAAGGCGGTGACGACGTCGGGGATCACGCCGCCCTGACTGGAGATCACCGGCGTCCCGCCGTCACCGGCGACGGCCAGCAGCCGGGCGACGCCGAGCACCGGGTCCGGCCAGTAGCCCTCCTCCGACAGCAGCGGCTCGTGCCGGATCTCGACCCCGAGATCCTCGGCGAGCCCGTTCACCGTCTGGACGCAACGAAGCCGCGGCGCCGAGAGCACCCTGTCCGGCGCGTAGTGCCGCAGCAGCGAACGCAGCGCTTCGGCCTGACGCTGACCCGCGTCCGACAGCGGCCGCAGATCGTCGTCGCCGTTCCACTCGTCACGCTTACCCGCTTTGGCGTGCCGCACCAGGATCACCGTGACGAGGTCGGGCGGCAGCGCGGAGAACTCGCGCAGCACCCGGACGTCCTCCGGCCGCGTCAGCAGTTTCTCCGCGGTCTCCGCGTCGAGCCAGCGCAGTTCGTCGACTTCCTCATTCGGGGCGAAAGCGCCGGAAACGGCGTGCGCGGAGAAATAGTCGACGGTCTTGGGCGCACCCGCCACGGTGTATTCGGTCCGGTACAGATACCGGCCGAGCACCGCTTCGAACCCCGTCTCCTCACCGATCTCGCGGACCGCGGCCCGCGCGATGGTCTCGCCCGGGTCCAGCTTTCCCTTCGGCAGCGACCAATCGTCGTAGCGCGGCCGGTGGACCAGCGCGATCTCGATCCGGTCCCTGTCACGACGCCACAGGACGGCGCCCGCCGCCCGCACGACCCCGCTCATCCGGCGGCCCCGTGCCGCTTCGCCAGCTCGACCTGGTGATCACGGACGTCGTCCCCGGAGGCCGGGAACGGGGTCCACTCACCGGTGGAGGTCAGCACCCAGCACCGGGTCGCGGGATGCAACGCGGATTCGAAGATGTAGTCCAGTTGCGCCGTCAGCTTCGGATCCTTGACCCGCACCAGCGCCTCGATCCGGCGGTCCAGGTTGCGGTGCATCATGTCCGCGCTGCCGATCCAGTGCGTGCCGCCCGCGCGGAAGTTGAAGATGCGCGAGTGCTCCAGGAACCGGCCGAGGATCGAGCGCACGTGAATGTTTTCGCTCAGCCCCTCCACGCCGGGCTTCAGCGCGCAGATCCCGCGCACCACGATGTCGACCGGCACTCCGGCCTGCGAAGCGTGGTACAGCGCGTCGATCACCTGCTCGTCGACGAGCGAGTTGCACTTGATCCGGATCCCGGCGGTCTGGCCGGCGCGGGCGAGTTCGATCTCCTCGCCGATCGCGCGCACGATGCCGCGGCGGATCCCGTGCGGCGACGTGAGGATGTTGCGGTAGGTGTCCTGGCGGGAGTACCCGGTGAGGACGTTGAACAGATCCGTCAGGTCCGCGCCGATCGTCGGGTCGGCGGTCAGGATGCCGAGGTCCTCGTACAGCCGCGCGGTCTTCGGGTTGTAGTTGCCGGTGCCGATGTGGCAGTAGCGGCGGATGGTCGAACCCTCCTGGCGCACCACCATCGACACCTTGCAGTGCGTCTTCAGGCCGACGAGACCGTAGACGACGTGCACGCCCGCGCGCTCCAGCGTGCGGGCCCAGGTGATGTTGGCCTGCTCGTCGAACCGCGCCTTGATCTCGACCAGCGCGACGACCTGCTTGCCCGCCTCGGCCGCGTCGATCAGCGCGTCGACGATCGGGGAGTCGCCGGAGGTGCGGTACAGCGTCTGCTTGATCGCCAGCACCTTCTCGTCCGCGGCGGCCTGTTCGATGAACCGCTGGACGCTGGTGGAGAAGGAGTCGTACGGGTGGTGCACGAGGACGTCGCCCTCGCGCAGCGTCGCGAACACCGACTTCGGCGTCTCCCGCTCACCGAACGCCGGGTGCGTGGCCGGGACGAAAGGGCGGTCCTTGAGTTCCTTCCGGTCGACACCGGACAACTGGTGCAGGCAGGTCAGGTCCAGCAGACCGGGGACCTCGACGACGTCGCGCGGGTCGACCTCCAGTTCGCGCAGCAGCAGTTCGAGCATGTGCTCGCTCATGTCCTGCGCCACTTCGAGCCGCACCGGCGGGCCGAACCGGCGCTGGGCCAGTTCGCGTTCCAGCGCCTGGAGAAGGTCCTCGTCCCGGTCCTCCTCGACCTCGAAGTCCGCGTTGCGGGTGACGCGGAAGGCGTGGTGCTCGGTGACCTCCATCCCGGTGAACAGCTCGCCGAGGTGGGCGGCGATCAGTTCCTCCAGCGGAAGGAACGTCGCGGTGCGGATCTCCCTCGGCTGCTGCTCGATCCGCATCAGGCGCGGGACGTTGCTCGGCACCTTGACGCGCGCGAACCGCTCGGTGCCACCCTCCGGATCGCGGACGGTGACGGCGAGGTTGAGCGAAAGGCCGGAGATGTAGGGGAACGGGTGCGCGGGATCCACGGCCAGCGGTGTGAGCACCGGGAAGATCTGCTCGCTGAAGTAGTTGGACAACCGGAGCTGGTCGGCCCCGGTGAGGTCGCTCCAGCCGACGATGTGGATGTCCTCGTCGGCCAGTCGCGGCCGCAGGTGCTGCTCGAAGGCGTTCGTGTGCCGCTCGACCAGGTCCTGGTTGCGCTTCGCGATGTAGGCCAGCTGCTCGCGCGGGGTGAGCCCGTCCGCGCTGCGGACCGGGAGCCCGGTCTCGTCGCGGCGCTTCAGCCCGGCGACCCGCACCATGTAGAACTCGTCCAAATTGGACGCGAAGATCGCCAGGAACTTGGCGCGTTCGAGCAGCGGCTGGGACTCGTCCTCGGCCAGCGCGAGCACGCGCGCGTTGAAGTCCTGCCACGACAGCTCACGGTTGAAGTACCGGTCGTCGGGCAGGGTCTCGACCGCGGTGGGCGCCGAGGTCACCGCGGGAGGCGCGGCCGGCAGCGCGCGGAACTCCTGCGCGGGACGGCTCGCCGAACCGCCGCGGGTCGCGCGGACCGCCGCACGCGGAGTGCTGTTCGTCTTCGCCGCGGGACTGGTCTTCCGCGCCCGGGTGGGTTTGGCCGTGCCGTTGTCCGGTTCGGGTTTCGCGGCGGAGGTCTTCCGCTTCCTTGCCGAGTTCGGGGTGCCGCCGTCATTTGTGCTCACGGACTTCATTGTTCACCACTCGGCGCGATTATGTGCGCCGCGCACGGGTCCGCAGGGTGAACTCTCGTCACATCACCACGCAGGGTGTTCCCAGCAGTGTTGAACTGCGCTTTCCGACACCGAGGGTACGGACGTGAGCGAGATCATCCGCGGTGTCGACGTCCGCGCGGAGTGATTCCGCGGCGATCGTGAGCGGCGTCGCACCGGACGCGGTGTGTGCCCGCGCGGAACCCTCGCCGAACCGGGGTGCGAGCGGCCCGGACCCCGCGAGCAACAGGGTCGTGCCCGTTCCCTGCCGGTCCGCGACGAACGCCCGGCGTCCGGCGGCCTCGGCGAGGGCGGCGGTGAGGTCTTCGGTGCGCAGCGCGGGCAGGTCGGCCTGCAGGGCGCCGACGAGACCGGACGGCGAGTCCCGGCGCAGCAGCTCTTCGCCGTGGCGCAACGCCGCGTTCAAGCCGCCCCGCGGCGGCTCGGTCACGATCTCGACGCCCAGCTCGGTGAGATCCGCCACGGACGCCGGGTCGGCGGCGACCACCAGCACCCGCCGGACCCCGTCCGCCGAGGTCGCGGCGGACAGCGTGTCGTAGGCCAGCGCCAGCACCAGATCGGCGTGCCGATCGGGCACCACCGCGCCGCGAAGCCGCGACTTGCCCTCCGCCGGGCGTTTCATCGGCACGATCAGGTCGATGCCCACACAGTCCACATCTGCATTCTTACCCGACCCTCCCTGGACCGCGCTCGCGTGCGCGCGGCAGGATCAGTGGCCTGGGACGACACGTGTGACTTCGAGGAGGACGAATTGGCCCGGCGTGAGAAGGGCGGCATCTGGGTTGGCATCGCCGCCGCACTGTTCTACCCGGCGACGGCCATCGGCAAGCGGGTCTACCGCAACGCCGAGCGGATCCCCCGTGAAGGCGGCGCGCTGCTCCTGCTCAACCACGTGTCCCACATGGACCCGGCGGTGGACGCGGTGTTCGTGCACCGGCAGAAGCGGGTGCCGCGGTTCCTCGGCAAGGAGAGCCTGACCAGGACGCCGATCTTCGGCAAGATCTTCGTCGGCGCCGGTCAGATCCCGGTTTCGCGGGGTTCGAAAGCCGCTGGAGACAGTCTCAAGGCCGCCCACCAGGCGTTGCGTGACGGCAAAGTCGTCGTGATCTATCCGGAGGGGACGATCACCAAGGACCCGGACGGCTGGCCGAAGAAGCCGTTCACCGGCGCCGCGCGGCTCGCGCTGGAGACCGACGTGCCGGTGATCCCGATCGCCCGCTGGGGCACGAACCACATCTTCAACGGCTACACGAAGAAGTTCACGCCGTTCCCGCGCAAGAAGATCACGCATCTGGTCGGCGAGCCGATGGACCTTTCGGCCTACCGGAGCGGTTCCACCCGCAGCGCGTCCAAGCTGCGCGAGGTCACCGAGCTGATGATGGACGAGATCACCGCCCTGCTCGCGGAGATCCGCCAGGAGGAACCGCCCGCGAAGAAGCCGGAGGACGACGCCTGATGGCCGAGGTCCAGCGGGTGACCGTGCTCGGCGCCGGATCCTGGGGGACGGCGTTCGCCAAGGTGCTCGGCGACGCCGGACGCGACGTGACGATCTGGGCCCGGCGGCCCGAGGTCGCGGCCGAAATCCGGGACGGGCACCGCAATTCATCCTATTTGCCGGATATCGATCTGCCGGAACGAATCACCGCGACGGCCGATCCGGCGGAGGCCCTCGACGGCGCGCAGGCCGTGGTCCTCGCCGTGCCGAGCCAGACGTTGCGGACCAATCTCTCGGAGTGGTCCGGTCTGCTGCCGTCCGACGCGATCCTGGTGAGCCTCGCGAAGGGCGTCGAACTGGGCACGCTCAAGCGGATGAGCGAGGTCATCGCCGAGATCGCCCGCGTGGACGACGGGCAGATCGTCGTCGTGTCCGGGCCGAACCTGGCGAAGGAGATCGCGCTGGGGCAGCCGGCGGCGGCGGTGCTCGCGTGCACCGACCACGACAACGCCAAGGCGATCCAGCAGGCGAGCTTCAACCAGTACTTCCGGCCGTACACCAACACCGACGTCGTCGGCTGCGAGCTCGGCGGGGCGTGCAAGAACGTCATCGCGCTCAGCTGTGGCATGGCGGCGGGGCTGGGCCTGGGCGCCAACACCGCGGCCACGCTGATCACCCGCGGGCTGGCCGAGATGGCCAGGCTCGGCGCGAAACTCGGCGCCGACCCGCTGACCTTCGCCGGGCTGGCCGGCGTCGGCGACCTGGTGGCGACGTGCTCGTCGCCCTTGTCGCGCAACCGGACCTTCGGCGAGCGGCTGGGCCGGGGCGAGACGCTGGAGCAGGCGCTGGCGGCCACCGGCGGTCAGGTCGCCGAGGGCGTCAAATCGTGCACGTCGATCCGGGAACTCTCGCTGAGCCTCGGCGTCGACATGCCGATCACCGACGCGATGCACCGCGTGTGCCACGAAGGGGTCGACCCGCGGCGTGCGGGAGCCGAGCTGCTCGGACGGTCGCAGAAGCACGAGTGGTCCTGAGTCCGCAAGATAGAGACAGACCGCGTCCGGTTCGTGCTGCCAGCATGGTCGTCAGGTGCAGAACTCACGGTCCACGGTGTGAGATCGGTTGACCGCCGGGCTCCGCACTGGTTCGCTGAGGGCATGTTCGCACGTGGGATGACTGTGTCGCGGGGCCTCTCGGGTCTTGGCGCCGTCTCGTGTGCGTCGTGTCCCTGCTGTCGGTGAACCCAGCCCCGGCCCAGCTCGACACCTTCTTTCTTCTTGCGAGGACACCTCCATGTTCGCCGTCCCGGACAACACGCTCGTCATTCCCGAAAACCCCGCCCTGCGCCACCCGGTGCGCGTCGCGCTCGAGTTCGCCGCGGACCGTGACCGCTGGCGGCACCTGCTGCGCTACGACCCCGACGAGCGTTTCTCCGCGCTCGTCGACTCGGACGAGCTGCAGGAGATCTGGCTGATGAGCTGGCTGCCCGGCCAGCACACCGACCTGCACGACCACGAGTTCGCCGCGGGCGCGTTCACCGTGGTCAGCGGGAAGCTGAACGAGACCGTCGCCCGGCGCGCGTCCGACGGCCGGGCGGTGACGGAGTTGCACTCGCTGTCGGAGGGCCAGTCGCGCGTCTTCGGTCCCGGCTACATCCACGAAGTGCGCAACGACGGGCCGGACCCGGCCGTCAGCGTGCACGTCTACCGGCACCGGCCCCGCGCCATGCGCCCGTACCACCTGGACCCGATCACCGGCCCGATCCGGGACTGACCCCTTCTCGCATTCAGAGGACGAAACGCGGGTCTTCAGGCGAGGTCGCCGCGCAGGCGGAATTCGGCCTCGACGCGCTCTCGCGAGGCACCGGTGGCGAGCAGAGTGTGCAGCAGGAGCCGGGATTTGCGCGGGTCGAGCCAGCCCGCCATCGTCGCGCCCATCGCGATCAGATCGGACTCCGAGCCGCGGAAGCCGTAGGTACCGCGGAACGTCGGCCCGGCGCCGGTCCGGCCGGCGACCACGATCGGCACCTCCGGCAGCACCCGCTCGATCACGTCGGCCGACCCCGCCGAAACGTGCCCGGCGCCGTTCGCGGCGAGCACCACTCCCTTGACCCCGGCCTTGACCAGCGTCTCCAGGAGTTCGCCGGTGTCCCCGACGCCGCTCTCGACGATCGGCACCAGCCCGGAGAAGTCCGCGTTCTCCAGCGGCAGCGCCGCCGGACGGCCGCCGACCGGGTGGAAATAGTGCACCAGGCCCTCGCTGACCAGCGCGAGAGGCCCGGCGGGGTTCGAGGAGAACGCCTCGACGTGGCTCGAATGCGCCTTGCGGACCCAGCGCCCGGCGTGGACGTCGTCGTTGAAGGCCACCAGCGAACCGCGGCCCCGGCTGCGGGGATCGGCGGCAACGGTCAGCGCCGCGAGCAGGTTCCCCGCCCCGTCGGCGCTGGGCAGACTGGGGTTGCGCATCGCGCCGGTGATGACGATCGGGGCTTCGGAAGCCCAGGTCAGCTCGAAGAAGTACGCGGTCTCTTCGAGCGTGTCCGTGCCCTGGACCACGACGACGCCGTCAGCGCCTTCGTCGACCGCCTTGGCCGCCCAGTCGCGGGTCCTGATCAGCGTCGCGAAGTCCATCGACGCGCTGGAGATCCCCGCGAGCGTCTCGGCGCGGACGTCCATCTCGAGGTTCTCGCCCAGGTCGCCGAGCAGGTCGGCGGCGGTGAGCCGGGGGACGGCGTGCTCTTCGCCGTCGCCGGGGATCATGGAGATGGTGCCGCCCAGGGCGGCGACGGCGACAAGGGGCCGTCGGGGATCACTCGACATGCTTCGCATTCTTCAAAGTCGGCCGGTCTTGCCGCAAGTAGACGCCTGCCCGGGGTCTTGCGGGGCGGCCGACCCGACACTGCCGTCCGGGTGTCATGAAAGGGTCTTTCAGGACGTTTTTCGTCCTGAAAGACCCTTTCATGACATCCTGCGGCCCTCACGTCCCCTGAGGTGTCATGAGGGAGCGACGGCGCTCAAGCGCGTTTCACGGCTTCGATGGTGAAACTCGCCGCCAGCCGCTGCGGATTCTCCGTCATCCGCCATTCCTCGGTCGCCTCGTCCTGGGTCATGAACCCCGGCAGCGCGTTCCACGGCACACTGTCGTGTTCGACCAGCCGCGTCAGCGTCAGCCCGGCGTCGAGCAGCGAAGTGACGATCTGGCCCAGCCCGTGGTTCCACTCGTGCGTCCGGTTGTTCTCGAACGCGACGTCGGTGTCCACATAGGTCCCCGGGATGTCGAACACCAGCGGTTCGGCCTGTTCGAAGTACGGATAGTGCGGCGTGACGTGCGGCTGGGTCTCGTCGAGGGTGCCCAGCATCGGGTGCGTGTCCCGGATGAACAGCCGCCCGCCCGGCCGCAGCAGCCTCCCGACGACCTGGCCCCAGCGGGCGATGTCCGGCAGCCAGCAGATCGCGCCGATTCCCGTGTAGACGAGGTCGAACTGTCCTTCGCCCAGCACGTCGGGGGCACTGTACACATCGGACTCGCGATAATCGATCTCCGCGCCCGTCTCGGCGGCCAGCCGCCGCGCGATCTCCAGCGCCGGCGCGGAAAAGTCGAGTCCGGTCATGTGCGCGCCCAGCCGGGACAGGGAAAGCGTGTCCGTGCCGATGTGACACTGCAGGTGCACGCCGCGCGCACCGGTGACGTCGCCGAGCAGCGGCCGGTCGAAGGCGACCACACCGCTGAGATGAGCCGGATCCGCGACGAACTTCTTGTACCCGTAGTCCTCCGACTCGGCGTGGGCCGGAGCGCGTTCGTCCCAGTTCGCGCGGTTGACCGTGACGTAGTCCGTCATGACGTCGCCGCCTTTTCGGCCGCGCTGCGCAGCACGCAGAATTCGTTGCCTTCGGGGTCGCCGAGGACGGCCCAGCCGGTGCCGTCCGGGTTGCGCCGGTCGTGCAGGAGGGTCGCGCCGAGCTCCAGCAGGCGCTCCACCTCCTCGTCGCGCGGGATGTCGGGTCGCAGGCAGAGATGTATCCGGTTCTTCACCGTCTTCGGTTCCGGGACCTGTCCGAAGAACAGTGTGACGCCGTTGTCCATCTCGATGATCGTCTCGGGATCACCGGGGACGTCGTCGTCGGCCATCGGCTTGCCGACGACGCCGCTCCAGAAGCGCCCCAGCTCGTAGGCGTCGGCACAGTCGAAGAAGAAATTCTGTACGACAGAGGTCATGGGGCCGCAGTCTGCCTGAGCCCGCGGACCCCGGCCAACGGTTTAAGTGGCGACGCCCCACCTGGCCACTCACGCCAGCCGCAGCCCCGGCGACCGGTGGACCTGCCGTTTCGCGTCGACGATCAGCACCTGGCAGCCCGGCTGCGCCGCGACCCAGGCGATCCCCTCGGTCCCCATCGCGAAAGCGGCCGTGGCCAGGGAATCCGCCGTGACGAGGTCGTCGGCGGTGACGGTGACGCTCAGCAGCCCGACGGGCGGGCGCCCCGTCCGCCCGTCGAGGATGTGCGCGCCGCGTTCGTAGTCCGCCGACGTCGCGACGGCGCCGCCGGACGACTCCACCACGGCGCAGACCGCGTCGGGCCGTTCGGGATGCCGGATGCCGACCCGCCAGGGACGGCCGGGTTCCGGTTCGCCGGAGGTGACCACGTCCCCGCCGGCGTTGACGCAGAACACGTCCAGGCCCTCGGCCAGCAGCAAAGACGCCGCCCGCTGCACCGCCCAGCCTTTGACCACCGCGTTCGGGTCGAGCCGCCGTCCGGGGAGCCGGGCGGTGAACGCGCCGCCGGACAGCCGTTCGTAGTGATCGCACAGCGAAAGCACTTCGAGCAGGTCGTCGCTCAGTTCCGAAGGCGCGAGTTCGCCGCGGTCGTACCGGCAGACCTCGCTGCTCGCCCGGAACGGGCTGAACCGGGCGTCGACCTCGCGCAGCCAGCCGAAGACGCCGTCGATCGCGTGCCCGACGAGTTCGCCGCCCGCCCGGACGTCGACCGAGACCGGCAGCCCCATCACCTGCTCGACCCGGTTCATCTGGCGTCCAGCGCCGCCTGCAGCGAGTCGATGTACGACTCGCTCGTCGACGTCGCCCCGGAGACGGTGTCGATGTCGGAGCTCTGCGCGGTCAGCGTCTCCTCCTGCAGGATCGGGATCGCGTCGACGCCGCGGCCGCTGGTCGGCCGTTGCAGCAGCCGGACTTCGGAGATCTTGTCCTCGGCCGAGATCACCAGCCGCACCTGCACGGTGCCGTACCGGTTGCTTTCCACCGAGCCGTCGATGGTGCGTTCGGCGCCTTCGGAGGCGCCACCGTCCGAAGAGGACACGGTGGACGGGGCGGGCGCGGCGACGGCCACGGTCTCCGAACCCAGCGGAGAGGGCTGGTACAGCCAGACCCCGAGGAATCCGGCGGCCGAAAGGGCGACCGTGGCCGCGACGATGGTCTTCTTCATGATGGGGACTCCCTGACTCAGGCGGCGAGGCTGAAGCGTTCGGCGTGGACCTGCTGATTCGGCACCCGCAGTTCCCGCAGGCTGCGCAACGTCGCCGAGGTCATCCCGGGCGGGCCGCAGACGAAGACGTCCCGCTCCTCGACGTCCGGCACCATCCGCCGCAGGCTCTCCGCGCCGAGCACCGGCCCGTACGGACCGGCCTGATCGGACGGTCCACTGAGGACGTGGACGACGGCGCCGCGCGCCTGTGCCAAGCCCCGCAGCTCCGGCAGCAGGACGGCGTCGAGTTGGGTGCGGACGCGGTAGAGCAGCACGACGTGGCCGGAGATCTCTTCCAGCAGCGCGCGGATCGGCGTGATCCCGACGCCGCCCGCGATCAGCAGCGCGTCCGGTTTCCGTTGGTGCATCGTGGTGAACGCGCCGTACGGGCCTTCCGCGAACACCCGCGTGCCGATCTTCAGCGACCGCAACGACGCGCTGCCGTCACCGGCGGCCTTCGCGGTCAGCCGCAGGGTGTGGCCGTCCGGCGCGGCCGACAGCGAGAACGGATTGGCCTGCCACCAGCGATCCCGGGTCATGAAGCGCCAGAGGAAGAACTGACCGGCCCTCGCGGGCATCCGGTCGAGGTGCTTTCCGGTCATGTACACCGAGACGACGTCGTCGGATTCGGGCATTACGGCGACGACCTTCAGCCGGTGCCGCAGATTCCGCGCCAGCGGCAGCACCACGCGGCCGGCGAGGACCGAGCCGAGCGCGACGCCCCACACCGCCCACCAATAGGCCTGAGCGCCGGGCGACGACGCGAACGATCCGCCCAGCGCGATCTGGTGGCTGAACGCCAGCACGACCGCGGCGTAGGTGTAGAGATGGAGGAAATGCCAGGTTTCGTACGCCAGGCGACGCCGGGCGAAACGCGCGGACACGGCGCCGACGAGCAGGATCAGCGCGAGCGCGACGACCGCCCGCAGGATCCCTTCGAGTTTGGTCACCATCGTGGCGAATTCGTCCACCACGCCGTTGTTCTCGACCCGCGCGTAGCCGAAGACGATGAAGACGAAGTGGGTCAGCAGGGTCCACAGGAGGCTGAACCCGGTCCAGCGGTGCCAGACGGTGAGCCGGTCCATGCCGAGACGGCGGTCGAGCCACGGCAGCCGGGCGACCAGCAGCAGCTGGAACGCCATCGCCAGCGCCCCGAACAGCCCGGCGAGCCTGCCGACGCTGATGAGGACGTCGTCGGACGGTCCCGCGGCGAAGAAGAGCGCGGTCACGGTGGCCACGTTGGCTCCGATGAAGGTGAAGAGCCCGGCGCGTGCGGCGATCCTGGGACGGATCGCCGGGCGCGGTTTCACGGCGGTCTGCGTCATGGTGGTCACACGTGGTTCCTTCCGGTCCGGTTCAAGCACCGAGCCTGCTGGGCCAACCTGTGACCTTTCTTGGCGGAACCTGTCGGCTTCCTGTCGTCTGCGCTTCCGCCTCGCTCTCGCGCGCGCGTTAACGGAGGATGGGTTTCGTGAACACCGAGAACCCCGTTCGCCTGCTGGTGGTGGACGACGAGCCGCATATCGCCGACCTGGTGGCCACCGTCGCCCGCTACGAGGGCTGGAACGCCGTCACCGCCGGGTCGGGTGAGGCCGCGCTCACCAGGGCGGCCGAGTTCGTGCCCGACATCGTCGTGCTCGATCTGATGCTGCCCGGGATCGACGGGTTCACCGTGCTCGACAAGCTCCGCGAGTCCGGGACGGCGGTGCCTGTCGTGTTCCTCACCGCGAAGGACGCGACGGCGGATCGAGTCGCCGGGCTCACCCGGGGCGGCGACGATTACCTCGTCAAGCCGTTCTCCGTCGAGGAACTGATGGCGCGGCTGCGCGCGGTCCTGCGGCGAAGCCACAGCAGCCAGGCGAGGGCGGCCGCGTTGCTGCGCGTCGGCGATCTGACCATGAACGAGGACACCCGCGAGGTCGCCCGCGACGGCAAACCCGCGGAACTGACGCCGACCGAATACGAACTGCTGCGCTATCTCATGCGGCGTTCGCCGTCGGTGATGACCAAGGCGCAGATCCTCGACCACGTCTGGGAATACGATTTCGGCGGCCGGTCCAATGTGGTCGAACTCGTCATCTCGCACCTGCGGCGCAAACTCGACGCGGGCAACGAGCCGCTGATCCACACCGTGCGCGGCGTGGGCTACGTCGTCCGGCAGGCGGCGAGATGAAAATGCTGCGCCGGTGGTACGACGCCTGGCGCCGCTCACGGCTCGGAACCCGGCTCGCGCTCGGCCTCGGCGCGCTGGCGCTCGTCGTGTTCGCCGTCGTCGGCACCGTGATGGTCGGCATCATGAAGGGCTATCTGAACGACCGGCTCGACGAACAGCTCGCCAAGACCCAGATCAGCCAGGTGCCGTCGCTGCGCACCACGCACGGCGGGAAACCACAGCAGTCCTACGGCTGGTTCTCCGCCGTTTTCGCGGTGCGGGACGGTGACGCGCTCGCGCAGGACGGCGGTTCCCTGCCGCCGGACACGAAAGCACTCGAAAAGGTCGCCGAGGACGCGACCCGGACCGAAGTGCTGCGGACCGTCTACATCGAGGACAAGGGCACTTACCGCGTCCGGGCCTGCCCGATCGAACCGAGCCGGAACATCGTGCTGGTCAGCGCCGCGCCCCAGGCGGATCTGGACCGGACGGTCAGCCAGCTGATCATGGTCGAGGTCGTCGCGTTCCTGCTGGCGCTGGCGGTGCTGGTGATCGCGGGGCGGCTGGTGCTGCGGCGCGGGCTGCGGCCGTTGAGCGACATGGCCGGGACGGCGCACGACATCGCGTCGCACGATCTGACCGCGAACGCCGATCTCCCGGTGCGCGCGCCGGCGAACGGCGGCGGCGCCGAGGTCGAGGAACTGCGGACGGCGTTCAACGTGATGCTGGCGCACCTCGATTCCTCGCTCGTCGCGCGCCGGGAGGCGAACGAACGGCTGCGGCGGTTCATCGCCGACGCCTCGCACGAACTGCGCACGCCGCTGACGTCGATCCGGGGCTACGCCGAGCTTTTCCGCTACGCCGCGGCGAACGAACCCGCGGAACGCGAGGCGCATCTCGCGAAAATCCGCGAAGAGACCCAGCGGATGAGCGTGCTCGTCGACGACCTCCTGCTCCTCGCGCGCCTCGACGCGCCCGAGACCGAGGCACCGCTGCGGCTGGTCGACGTCGACATCGCCGAGCTGATCACCGACGCGGGGGAGGCCTTCGCCGCCGGTCGCCCGGAGCATCCGCTGACCGTCGGCCCGCTCCCGGAAGATGTTGTCCTGCAAGCGGATCCGGTGCGCCTGCGGCAGGTGCTGGACAATCTGCTCGCCAACGCCGCGGTGCACACGCCGCCCGGCACCCCGGTCACGTTGTCGGGCTCGGCTTCGGGTTCGGAGGTCGTCCTGCGGGTGAGCGACGCCGGGCCGGGGATCCCGCCGGAAGCGCGGGAACGGATCTTCGACCGGTTCTTCCGCGTCGACACGGCCCGCACCCGCGGCAACGGCGGGACCGGGCTGGGGCTTTCGGTGGTGCTTTCGCTGGTCTCCGCGCACGGTGGCACGATCGAGGCCGAAAGCGTGCCGGGGGCGACCACGTTCACCGTGCGGCTGCCGCGGACGCGGTGAAGGCTTTCGCGGGTCGTGAGCGTGGTGGTTCCGCGGCCGCTAGGGCGCGACGATGTAGGAATTGGTACGTTCAACGTCCCAATTCCTACATCGTCGCCAGGGATGCCCGGTCTTGGACCTTGATCAAGGTCGTGCCGGGCGCGACCGTCGGCCACATCGGCCCCCAGCATCGGCTTCACTCGACCGCCGATCACACCAGTGGGTAGGTAAATACGGGTCCGCCAGAACCCGAATCGCCACTCACGACCCCCGCTGCCCGGCACACTCTGGCGAGAATTGGTGAAGCCGGTGTCGCGAAAGCCACTCTCGCAACACCTTCGGGACTTCGCCCTCCGTGAGGATCACAACCCGAGGTGAAGAGAGCCTTCCCCACGTGTCATGAAAGGGTCGTTCAGGACGTTTTTCGTGCTGTACGACCCTTTCATGACATCAGCGACTACCCGACCCGCCCCTTCACGTGGTCCGGCACCACCCAGGCCGAAGCCAGGTCCGCCGACGGCTCCGGCTCCCCGAACACCGTCCGCACCGGCAGCACCCCCGCCCACGAGAGATCGGCCGCGACCTCGTCCTCGGGGTCGTCGGGCCCCTCGGCGCGCATCTTCACCGAAGCCTCGGTGAGATCCAGCTCCAGCACCGAAACCGACGCGAACTCCTTCGCGTTGACGTCGCGCGCGTGCTCCCACGAACCGGGCGCGAGGTGGTCGGTCAGCACCCGCAGGCCGTGCATCTTCCGGTCGGGATCGGTGACCGCGGTCGCCTTGCCCAGGATCACCGCGCTGCGGTAGTTCATCGAGTGGTTGTTGACCGAACGCGCGTAGACGACGCCGTCGAGCAGGGTCACCGTGACGCACACCTCGGCGCCGTCCGAGTCGCGCATGCTCCTCGCGCCGGTGGATCCGTGCAGGTAGAGCGTGTTCCCGTCGCGGCCGTAGCCGGTCGGGACGACCAGCGGGACGCCGTCGCGCACGACGCCGAGGTGGCAGATCAGGCCTTCGTCGAGCACCGCGTACAGCGACGAGCGGTCGGTGAGCGCGCGGTTCTTCTTGCGGTGGAGAGTGGTCCGGTCGGTGGGAGACAGCGGCGTGGACATGCGAGCAGTCTCACCCACGCGAGTGGCCTGTAATAACAGCCAATTCTCCTATACTTGAGAAGGCCACTTCACGAAAGGGCGGAGCACAGCATGTCCGACACCGCTCTGCCGGTCAGCCTCGACCGCGATTCGCCCGTCCCGCTCGCGGTCCAGCTCGCCGACGCGTTGCGCGCGGCCGCCGGTGACGGGCATCTGCGCGGCGGCGACAGACTGCCGTCGACCAGGGCGCTCGCGAACCGGCTCGGCGTCAGCCGCACGGTGACGTCGGCGGCGTACGAGCAGCTTCACGCGGAGGGCTGGATCGCCGGCCGCCACGGTTCCGGCACCTACGTCACCACGACCCCGCCCGCGGACAGGCCGTCGAAAGGTCCCGCGCCGGGGGTCGCCGCCGCGCCTCCCACGCTGGTCGACCTCACCCCCGGCGTCCCGTGGGCCGACGGCGTCGAAAGGTCCGCGTGGCGCCGCGCGTGGCGGGCCGCCGCCGATCCGCGCCCGACCTATCGCGAGGACAGGGCCGGGCTGCGCGCCTACCGGGACGCGGTTTCCGAGCATCTGCTGCGCCACCGCGGGCTCGCCGCCGGAACGGTGCTGGCCACCGGCGGGACGACGGCGGCGGTGATCGAACTCGCGGGCTCCGTGCTCTCGCGCGGTGACCGGGTCGCGATCGAGGAGCCGGGATATCAGCGCGCCGTGCAGGCGTTCCGGCGGGCGGGGATGGAGGTCGTGCCCGTCCCGGTCGACGAAGAGGGCCTGCGCCCGGACGCCGTCCCCGCCGACGTGCGCGCCGTGTACTGCTCGCCCGCGCATCAATACCCGCTCGGCAGCCGGATGAGCGCGTCCCGCCGGGTCGAACTCGTCGAACTCGCCCGCGCCGAGGGCATGCTGGTGATCGAGGACGACTACGACGGCGAGCTGCGGTTCGACGTCGCGCCGCTGCCGCTGCTGGCCGCGCTCGCGCCCGACGTCGTCGCGCATCTCGGGACCACGAGCAAGATCCTCACCCCGGCGCTGGGCGCGGGCTGGATGGTCGCGCCGTCACCGGTCGCGGCCGCGGTGCTGGAATACCGCGAAGCGACCGGGACGCGTCCGTCGCCCGCGGGGCAGCGGGTGCTCGCCGAACTGGCGCGGCACGGCGATCTCGGGCGGCACCTGCGGAAGCTCCGGCGGGAACTTTCGGAGCGCCGGTCCCTCGTTTCGGCCGCGCTGACGTCGGCGGGGATCCCCGTGCTCGGCGACGACGCGGGCGCGCATCTGGTCGTCCCTTGTGGATCGGCGGCCGAGGAAGCGGCGCGGATGACCGCGGCGGAACGCGCGGGGATCCGGCTCGACGGCCTCGCCCGGCATTTCGCCGGGACTCCGACGGTGTTCGGAAACCTCATCGGTTACGCCGGTTGTTCGCGGGAAGCGCTGCACTCCGCCCTGAAACCGCTGATCCCCGTGCTCGCTTGACCTCCAGCGAACTGGAGGTCCTACCTTGCGATCATGCGTGCGATCAAGGTGTCCCGATTCGGCGATCCCGGTGTTCTCGAACAGGTCGAACTGCCCACCCCGGAACCCGGAGAGGGCGAACTCCGCGTCGCTGTGACGGCGGCCGGGGTCGGCTGGCTGGACGCGCTCATCCGGCGGGGTGACGGACCCGAAGTGTTCGCGGTCGAGCCGCCGTACGTGCCCGGCGGCGCGGTGGCGGGCACCGTCGACGCGGTGGGCGCCGGGGCCGACGAAACCTGGCTGGGCAAGGTGGTCGTCACCAGCGCGATCGGCGGATACGGCGGGGGATACGCGGACACGGTCCTCGCGCTGCCCGGCGAGACGTTCCCGGTCCCGGCGGGTCTCGATCCCCAGCACGCCTTGGCCCTGCTCAACGACGGCAGTACCGCGTTGGCGCTGCTGGAGAAGACCCCGGTCGCGGCCGGGGAGCGGATCCTGGTGGCGCCGGGCGTCGGCGGCCTCGGCAGTCTGCTGGTGCAGCTCGCCCGCGCGGCGGGCGCGACGGTCATCGCGGCGGTCCGCGGTGCCGAGAAGGCCGCGATCGCCAGGAAACTGGGGGCCGAACCGGTCGACTACGCCGTCGCGGACTGGACCGGCGAGGTCCTCGCCCGCACCGGAGGTCACCGGCTGGACGTGGTCTACGACGGCGTCGGAGGCGAGCTCGGCGCGGCCTCGCTGGCGCTGCTGAACAACGGCGGCCGGTTCTCCGGCTACGGCATGTCCAGCGGCGCGGAGACCGTGATCGGCGACGCCGACCGGGCTCGATTGTCCATCGTGGACATGGCGCAGCTGGTCGGTTTCTGGCCCGACAACCCGCGCCGCGTGCGGGAGGTGCTGCGACAGGCCGCCGCCGGGACGCTGACGCCCGTCATCGGCCGGACGTATCCCCTTTCCGAGGCGTCCGCCGCGCACGCGGACATCGAGGCGCGGCGGTACACCGGCAAGACCCTGCTGGTCGTGCCCTGATCAGAACCGCAGGCCGACCGCGGGAAGGTTGGCGCCGATGACTTCCGAAACGGTCTGAAGCGGCCCCGTCCCCGCGGTGTCCGGCACGGTGAGTGCCGTGTAGACGGGCCGGTCCACCACGAACCACGTCGCGGAGCCCTCACCCTCGACCTGCAGCCACTGGACGTTGTTGATCGTCCGCAGTTGCGAGGTCCGGGTGAGCTCCGGCGGTTTGCCGAGCCCGCAGCGCAGGACCACCGGGTCGCCGGTGCCCCAGCCGACCGTCGCCTCGGGGGCCGGGTCGGCCAGCTTCCGCCGGACCAGCGCGTTCCCGGACGAGGTGATCTCGTGCGGGAGCGCGCCGATCAGCTTCGCGCAATCGGGTGATCCCGACTGCGGCGCCGGGACCGGGACGAGCGGGAGCGGGCCGTCGGCGGCGGGCGCCTCGGATTCCGCGCCGCGGGTCAGCCCGAAGACGGCCACGCCCGCGACGAGCAGCACCGCCAGGCAGGCGGCCGCGATCAGCAGTGGTTTCGGGGGAGCGCCGGTGTCCGTGTCAGCCACCGGACCACTACACCACCTCTTACAGATGCACGACCGGGCAGGTCAGCGTACGGGTGATGCCCTCCACGTTCTGCACCTTCGCGACCACCAGCTGGCCGAGCTGATCGACGGTGTCGGCCGCGGCCTTGACGATGACGTCGTACGGGCCGGTGACATCCTCCGAACTGGTGACACCGGGGATGGTGGAGATCTCCGCGGCGACCGCTGCGGCTTTGCCGACCTCGGTCTGGATGAGGATGTATGCGTGGACCACGGCGCGCCCCTTCGTAAAAGTCGGCTCAAGGTAGGAACGTTGTAGCAACGTATCGCCAGCCCCGGGAAAAACCTAGGGCTTCCGACTATCGGTGATCGACATTTGTCCGGACAAGGGAAAGTGGAGGTGACGGGTGTCACCGAACGACGGCACGGTCGCCGGGACCGGTGAATTCCGGTTGATCGAAGCGGTGACGGCCGGCCGGAAACAGCCGGAGACGACGCTGCTCGGACCGGGGGACGACGCGGCCGTCGTGGCCACCCCGGACGGCCGGACGGTGGCCACCACCGACGTCCTCGTGCAGGGCGTCCATTTCCGGCTCGACTGGTCCAGCGCCGAGCAGGTGGGGCGCAAGGCGGTCGCGGTGAACCTCACCGACATCGCCGCCATGGGCGCCCGCCCGACGTCCGTCCTGGTGGGATTCGCCTGCCCCTCGGACACCGAGACCTCGGTCGTCACCGAACTCACCCAGGGCATGTGGATCGAAGCCGAACGCGCGGGGATCGGGATCGTCGGCGGCGACATGGTCCGCGCCGACCAGATCGTGATCAGTGTCACCGCGCTCGGCGACCTCGGCGGCCGGGAACCGGTGACCCGCTCCGGCGCCCGCCCCGGCGACGTCGTCGCGGTCTGCGGACGGCTCGGCTGGGCGGCCGCCGGGCTCGCCGTGCTCGGCCGCGGTTTCCGCTCACCGGTCAGCGTCGTCAACGCGCAGCGCTGCCCCGAACCGGACTACGAGGCGGGCATCCGCGCGGCCGACGGCGGGGCGACGTCGATGATCGACGTGTCCGACGGGCTCCTGTCCGACCTCGGCCACATCGCCACCGCTTCCGGCGTCGGGATCGACATCCGGACGGCGGATCTCGACGTGTCGAGCAGGCTGACCGAAGTCGGCACCGCGCTCGGCGCCGATCCGCTGAAATGGGTGCTCACCGGCGGCGAGGACCACGCTTTCGCGGCCACCTTCCCCGCGTTCGCCGACTTGCCGGAGGGCTGGACCGAGATCGGCGTCGTCACCATGCCGGATTCGGGCGTGACGGTGGACGGGAAGAAGTACGGACACGACAGCGGCTGGGAGCACTGGCGCTAGGCGTCAGCGTGAGGCCCACCAGGTCGACTGCGCGGTGACCGCGAAACCGAGGGATTCGTACAGCGGCCTGCCCGCCTTGGACGCGGTGAGCGTGACCGGCGACCCCGCCAACGGGGCGAGGGAGCCGAGCATCACGGCCCGGCCCACGCCGCGGGAGCGGAAGGCCGGCGGCGTGCCGACCCAGTAGTGGCTGCCGAAGCCGTCCTCGACGGCGGTGACGCACGCCCCGGCGATCTCGCCGTCGAGCCGCGCGGCGAACACGCCGATCCCCGGCTGTCCGAGCAAGGCCGTGGGGAACATCTCACCCTCGCGGTAGGGCTCGAACCGGGCGAGTTCGAAGCCCGCGATCACCGCGCGCTCGGCGGCCCGCAGATCCGTTTCCGCGTCGACCCGGACCACCTCCATCGCGGGTTCGGCGACGGGGGAGGGCGGGCGCAGCATGACCGGCATCCGCCAGCTGCGCATCTCCCCGAGATGGTTCAGATCGGTGACGCTGAAAGGATCCTCGGCGTCCACCGGTCCCTTCGCCAGCATGGCGAGCTCGGTGATCTCCGCCAGTTCGTCCGCGGTGAGGTCGGGTTCCTGGAGCAGGACGCGCAGTCCCGCGCGCTCGTCACCGGCGACGGCGAGGAAGCCGCGGCGGCGGATGACTTCGTGGCCGCGGGACCGGCCGGTCGCGGCCCAGAACGCGGCGGAGTTGCGGGCCTGGCGCAGCGGCGCCTCGGCTTCGATCGACATGATCGGAATCTAAGGCGCGGGGCGGCGCGGCGACAGTGCCGATCACGCCACATCGGAGTGGGCCAATCGTGCTTTCGCCGTGCCGCGGCCGCTCGCTAATCTCGCGCTCATGGACCTTCGTGTGCTGCCCTACGACCACCCCGACACGGTGAAGCTGCTGGCCGAAGCCCAGCTCGAGCTGGCCGCCCGGTACGGCAGTGAGGACGAGACGCCGATGGACGGCTCGCAGTTCGCCGCGCCGCGGGGGCTGTTCCTGGCCGCCTACCTCGACGACGTCCCCGTGGGCTCGGGCGCCTGGCGCGCGCACGACGGGCCGGACCCGCTGCTGCCCGGCGACGCCGAGATCAAGCGCATGTTCGTGATGGCTTCGGCGCGTGGACGAGGTATCGCGCGGGCGATCCTCGCCGACCTGGAGCGGACGGCCGTCGAGGCCGGACGGCTGCGTATGGTGCTGGAGACCGGCGACAAACAGCCCGAGGCCATCGCGCTGTACCTGTCGGCGGGTTACCGGGAGATGCCGGGCTTCGGGTACTACAAGGACGAACCGGAAAGCGTCTGCTACGGCAAGTCGCTGGTCTAGGAGAACGCATGCCGATCTACGCCCTGGGCGACCTCGAACCCTCGATCCACCCCGACGCCTACGTCCACCCCGACGCGACGGTGATCGGCGACGTCCGCATCGCGGCGTTCGCTTCGGTGTGGCCGCAGACGGTGTTGCGCGGCGACCACGGGTACATCGAGATCGGCGAGCGGTCCAACGTCCAGGACGGCTGCGTGCTGCATTGCACCCGCAAGGAACCGACGGTGATCGGGAACTCCTCCGCCGTCGGGCATTCCGTGCACATCGAAGGCGCGCGGATCGGCGAGGGCTGCCTGATCGCGTCGGGATCGGTGGTGCTGAACGGAACCGTCGTCGAGGACGGCGGGATGGTCGGCGCGGGCGCGGTTCTGTCGTACGGTTCCCATGTGGACAGTGGGCACATCGCGCTCGGCGTCCCGGCGAAGACGCGGCCCAACACGTCTTTCGGGCCGGACCTGATCAAGCTGGTGGTCGACGGGTATGTCGAGCGGGCGGCGCGGTTCCGGGTCGAACTCCGGCGCATCGGGTGACGTGAGTAAGCTCGCACGCCGTGACCGCACGACCGCTGCAGGACATCGTCGAAGCAGGCTGGGCGCAAGCCCTCGAACCGGTGGCGCCGCAGGTCGCCGCGATGGGGGAATTCCTCCGCGCGGAGATCACCGCGGGCCGGACCTATCTCCCGGCGGGGGAACATGTGCTGCGGGCCTTCCAGCAGCCGTTCCACGACGTGCGGGTGCTGATCGTCGGCCAGGATCCGTATCCGACGCCCGGGCATGCGGTGGGGCTGAGTTTCTCGGTGGCGCCTGATGTCCGGCCGATCCCGAAGAGTCTGATCAACATCTACAAGGAGTACTGCGAGGACCTTGGGCATCCGTTGCCGTCGAACGGTGATCTGACGCCGTGGGCCGATCAGGGGGTGCTGCTGCTCAACAGGGCGTTGACGGTGCAGCCGGGCAAGTCGAACTCGCATCAGGGCAAGGGCTG
>NZ_JBFBGL010000099.1:0-21626 GCF_040684635.1 Amycolatopsis sp. NPDC089917
TGTCCGTGAAGGCCTCCTTGAGGGACCCAGAGTCCCTCAAGGAGGCCTTCACGGACCACCGCAGCCGCTCTGCGAGACGTTTCCGCCAGCACGCGACATAATGCGACGGTGCGTGAATACTTCTCCCGCCGCCGCGCGGCGCTGCGTTCCCTGCTGGCCGACTCCGGAGTGGACGCGCTGCTGGTCACGGACCTGCTCAACATCAGGTACCTGACCGGCTTCACCGGGTCCAACGCCGCTCTCCTCGTCCACGAGGGCGGCGACGACAAGACGATCTTCTGCACCGACGGCCGCTACACGGTCCAGTCGGCGACCGAGGTCCCCGATCTCGAACGGGTGCTGGACCGCGCGAGCGCGGCGAAGCTGGCCGACCTGGCGGCCGAGAAGAAGCTCGGCAAGACCGGGTTCGAGAGCCAGCATGTCAGCGTCGAGCAGCACGAGGACCTCAAGGTGCGCTTCGACCGCGTCGAGCTGGTCCGGACGCCGGGTCTCGTCGAGCAGTTGCGGCTGGTCAAGGACGAGCAGGAGATCGAGGCGCTGCGCCAGGCGTGCGCGGCGGCCGACAGGGCGCTGGAGGACCTGGTGTCCGCGGGCGGGCTCCGGCCGGGCCGCACCGAGCTGGACGTCGCCCGCGACCTCGAGAATCGCATGCTCGGGCACGGGTCGACCGGCCCGTCGTTCGACACGATCGTCGCGGCGGGCGCCAACTCCGCGATCCCGCACCACCGGCCCACCTCGGCCGTGCTCGCGACCGGCGGGTTCGTCAAGATCGACTTCGGCGCCACGGTCGACGGCTATCACTCCGACATGACCCGCACGTTCGTCATCGGCAAGCCCGCGGCGTGGCAGGAGGAGGTCTACGAGCTGGTCCAGCGCGCGCAGGCGGCGGGCTGTGACGCCGTCCTCCCCGGCGCCGAAGTGTCCGAAGTGGACAAAGCGGCGCGCGGCGTGATCGTCGACGCGGGGCGCGGCGAGGAGTTCGGCCACGGTCTCGGCCACGGCGTCGGACTGCAGGTGCACGAGGCGCCCAGCCTGGCCACCACCGGCGTCGGTACACTGTCCGCCGGTATGGCCGTCACCGTCGAGCCTGGTGTGTATCTGCCCGGACGCGGAGGCGTGCGCATCGAGGACACGCTGGTCGTGCGGGAAGGTACGCCCGAACTCCTCACGCTGAGCACCAAGGAACTCGTGGTCGTCTGACGGCGGCCCGGAAGATCGACACAGGAGACTGCACACTCGTGGCCACCACCAACGACCTGAAGAACGGGCTCGTCCTCAACCTCGACGGCCAGCTCTGGACCGTCACCGCGTTCCAGCACGTCAAGCCGGGCAAGGGCGGCGCGTTCGTCCGCACCACGCTCAAGCACGTGCTGACCGGCAAGGTCGTCGACAAGACCTTCAACGCGGGCACGAAGGTCGAGACGGCCACCGTCGACCGCCGCAACATGACGTACCTGTACAAGGACGGCGCGGACTTCGTGTTCATGGACGCGGAGACCTACGACCAGATCACCGTGCTGGCCGAGACCGTCGCCGACAACGCGAACTACCTGCTCGAGAACTTCGAGGTCCAGGTCGCGGTGCACGAGGGCACCCCGCTGTACATCGAGCTGCCGACCTCGGTCGAGCTGATCGTCCAGCACACCGACCCGGGTCTGCAGGGCGACCGCTCCACCGGTGGCACCAAGCCGGCCACCCTGGAGACCGGTGCCGAGATCCAGGTGCCGCTGTTCCTCACCACCGGCGAGAAGATCAAGGTCGACACCCGTGACGGCCGTTACCTGGGTCGCGTCTCCAACTGATGGCTGACGCAGGCAAATCCGGCAAGTCGCCGAACCGCGGCGGGCCGATCAGCCGTCGCCAGGCCCGGCGGCGCGCTGTCGAAATGATGTACGAGGCCGCCCAGCGCGGCGCCGACGCGGTGACGCTGCTGGCGGACAGGGTCGGTTCGGTCGAGGTCGACCCGATCGCCGACTACACGATCTCGCTGGTCGAGGGGGTCACCGGGCGGAAGGCCGCGATCGACGAGCTGCTCGCCGAGCACGCTCAGGGCTGGACGCTGGACCGGATGCCGCCGGTGGACCTCGCGGTGCTGCGGGTCGGCGTCTACGAGCTCCTGTGGGCCGAGGACGTGCCGGACCCGGTCGCCATCGACGAGGCCGTCGGGCTGGCGAAGGAGCTGTCGACCGACGACTCGCCGCGGTTCGTCAACGGTGTGCTCGGCCGCATCGGCACGATCGCCGACAGGCTGCGCGCGGTCCTCTAGCAGACGTACGACAACGGGCCGTGTCCTCTTCCGAGGGCACGGCCCGTTCTCGTGCTCGGTGGTTCCGCTTGGCGTTTCCGGTCCCCCCGGACCGAAAACGTCGCCATCTCTAGTCCTCTTTGGACGGTCGAGCCTCGGGCGGCAGCACACCCCAGTCGATCAGCTGCTCGGTGAGCTCGCCGGGGGTCATGTCGTAGATGATCGCCAGCGAACGCAGATCCTCGGTGCGGATCGAGAGCACCTTGCCGTTGTAGTCGCCGCGCTGGCTCTGGATCGTGGCCGCGTAGCGGGCGAGCGGCCCGACCTTCTCCGCCGGGAGCTGCTGCAGGCGCTCCAGGTTGATGACGATCTTCGTGGCGGGTTCGGCGCCCGACGGCACCCGGCCCTCCGGCAGCAGCTCGACCACCGGCACGCCGTAGAAATCGGCGAGCTCGGCGAGCTTCTGCACGGTGACGGCGCGGTCGCCGCGCTCGTACGAACCGACGACGACGGCCTTCCAGCGGCCTCCGGACTTCTGCTCGACCCCGTGCAGGGACAGGCCCTGCTGCTGGCGGATCCCGCGGAGCTTGGCCCCGAGCGCCTTGGCGTAATCGCCCATCTGGTGGTTCTCCGTTTCCTCACCCCCAACCGGTCGGGGTGACCGGTCCAGGGGACTCCTCGAGTCGAATACTCAGAGTAATGGTTACGCATAGTTGTCACCAGGTCAAGCGGGTGCTTTCGAGAGGGCTTCGTCACCTGGGGCGCGCCACCCGTAAGAATGAGGGCCAACTCCTGCTAGTGTCGACTCGATTTCCTCGCTACGCAGGAAGTCGACGTCCTTTAAGGACCCGTCCAGAGAGGCGGGGAAGGAGGTCCGCCTTGTCGTCACGCCCGCGTGGCGCGGCGGAACCGGCGGGAGAGCGCGAGCTGCTCTCGTCCGGGGATGTCGCGCGCACGATCGCCCGAATGGCCCACCAGGTCATCGAGAAGACCGCTCTCGGTGCCGGTGGCTCGACTCCGCCCGTGTTGCTGGGCATCCCCACTCGGGGTACCCCGCTCGCCCTGCGGCTCGCGGACAAGATCGCCGAGTTCTCCGGCGTCCGTCCGCCGACCGGCGCGCTGGACATCACGCTCTACCGCGATGATCTCCGCCGCCGCCCGCCCCGCGCGCTCGAACATTCGCAGCTGCCGCCGACCGGTGTCGACGACGCGGTGGTGATCCTGGTCGACGACGTGCTGTTCTCCGGCCGCACCATCCGCGCCGCCCTCGACGCCCTGCGCGACCACGGCCGCCCGCGCGCGGTCCAGCTGGCCGTGCTGGTCGACCGCGGTCACCGCGAACTGCCGATCCGCGCCGACTACGTGGGCAAGAACGTGCCCACCTCGCGCGCCGAGGGGATCGAGGTCCTGCTGTCCGAAGTGGACGGACGGGACTCGGTTCTGCTGCGGACGCTGAACGAGAGCGCTTCACCAGAAGGAGATCGATCGTGAAGCACCTGCTCGCCACCGACGGGCTCGACCCGGCGCTCGCGACAGCCGTGCTGGACACCGCCGAAGAGCTCAAGCACACCCTGCTGGGCCGCGAGGTCCGCAAACTGCCGACGCTGCGCGGCCGCACCGTCATCACGCTGTTCTACGAGAACTCGACCCGCACCCGCGTCTCGTTCGAGATCGCGGGGAAGTGGATGAGCGCCGACGTGATCAACGTCTCCGCGTCCAGTTCCTCGGTCAACAAGGGCGAATCGCTGCGGGACACCGCGCTGACGCTGGCCGCGGCCGGCGCCGACTGCGTGATCATCCGGCACCCCGCCTCCGGGGCGGCGCAGCGGCTTTCGGGCTGGCTCGCCGAGGCCGGGACGGCGGTCGTCAACGCGGGCGACGGCACTCACGAGCATCCGACGCAGGCGCTGCTCGACGCCGCCACGCTGCGGGAGCGGCTCGGTTCGCTGGAGGGCCGCCGCATCGCGATCGTCGGTGACGTCCTGCACAGCCGGGTCGCGCGGTCGAACATCCACCTGCTGTCCTCCCTGGGCGCCGAGGTGGTGCTCGTCGCGCCGCCGACGCTGCTGCCCGCCGGGGTCGAGACGCTGCCGGTCACGGTGTCGCACGAACTCGACGCCGAACTGCCCGCGGTCGACGCGGTCATGATGCTGCGGGTCCAGGCGGAGCGCATGCACGGGGGTTTCTTCCCGAGCGCGCGTGAGTACTCGATCGCCTACGGCCTCAACGAGCGGCGGATGAAGCTCCTGCCCGAGCACGCCGTCGTCCTGCACCCCGGTCCGATGCTGCGCGGGATGGAGATCGCCTCGGCGGTCGCCGACTCCCCGGCCTCGGCCATCACCGAACAGGTCCGCAACGGCGTCCACGTGCGCATGGCGGTCCTTTATCACTTGCTCGCCAGCGAAGGAGCCGCCGCGTGACCACCGTCCTGATCAAGGGCGCCCGACCCTACGGAGAGGGCGATCCGGTCGACGTGCTCGTCGAGGACGGGGTCATCACCGACATCGGTTCCCTCGACATCCCGGCCGACGGCACAGAGACCGAAGTGATCGACGCGGGCGGCCAAGTGCTGCTCCCCGGTTTCGTCGACCTGCACACCCACTTGCGCGAACCCGGCCGCGAGGACACCGAGACCATCGCCACCGGTTCGGCCGCGGCCGCGCTCGGCGGCTACACGGCGGTGTTCGCCATGGCCAACACCGACCCGGTGGCCGACAACGCGGTGGTCGTCGACCACGTGTGGCGGCGCGGCCAGGAGGCCGGGCTGGTCGACGTGCACCCGGTCGGCGCGGTCACCGTGGGCCTCAAGGGCGAGAAACTCGCCGAACTGGGCACCATGGCGAAGTCCGAAGCCCAGGTGAAGGTCTTCTCCGACGACGGCCTCTGCGTCGCGGACCCGCTGCTCATGCGCCGCGCGCTGGAGTACTCGACGGCACTCGGCGTGGTCATCGCCCAGCACGCCGAAGAGCCGCGCCTGACCGTCGGCGCGCAGGCGCACGAAGGGGAGCAGGCCGCGCGCCTGGGCTACACCGGCTGGCCCGCCTCGGCGGAGGAGTCGATCGTGGCCCGCGACTGCCTGCTCGCCGAGCACGCGAACGCGCGGCTGCACGTCTGCCACGTCTCGACCTCGGGCACCGCCGACATCCTGAAGTGGGCCAAGGACCGCGGCACCAAGGTCTCGGCCGAGGTCACCCCGCACCACCTGCTGCTGACCGACGAGCGGCTCGCGACCTACGACCCGGTCAACAAGGTCAACCCGCCGCTGCGCACCGGGTCCGACGCCGAAAAGCTGCGCGCCGCGCTGGCCGAGGGCGTCATCGACTGCGTCGCCACCGACCACGCGCCGCACGCCGTCCAGGACAAGGACTGCGAGTGGAACTCGGCCCGGCCCGGCATGCTCGGTCTCCAGACCGCGCTGTCGATCGTGGTCGAGACCATGGTCCGCACCGGTCTGCTGGACTGGCGGGGCGTCGCGCGCGTGATGAGCGAGCGGCCCGCCGAGATCGGCAACCTGTCCGGCCACGGCCGTCCGATCGAGGTCGGCGAACCGGCGAACCTGACGCTGGTCGACCCGGACACCGAATGGACCGTGAGGGGCGCCGAGTTCGCGAGCATCGCGGCCAACACCCCGTACGAAGGAATGCGGCTCCCCGGCGTGGTGACGGCGACGTTGCTGCGCGGGCGGATCACCGCGCGGGAAGGGAAGATCACCGCATGAGCGACCGGATCCTGCTGACCCTGGCGGTCTTCGTCTTCTTCCTCCTCTGCGTCCTCCTGATGTGGCGCGGCTGGCGGCGCAAGTCCCGGACCCAGAGCGTCCAGGTGCCTCCGTTCGCGGAGATCCCCGCCGAACCGGGCGAGGCGTCGCTCGAATCGACCGGCGTCTACATCAGCACGACGACGGCGGGGCACTGGCAGGAGCGCGTGGTCACCCGCGGCGCCGGCCTGCGCACCGGAGCGGTCTGGCGCCTGCACGAAGACGGCGTCGCCATCGAACGCGGCGGTGCCCCGGACTTCTGGATCCCGCGCGCGTCGGTCACCGGCGTCCGCAAGGACAAGGGGATGGCCGGGAAGGTGATGGGCATCGACGCGCTGCTCGTCATCACCTGGCTCGCCGGGGACGTCGAACTGGACACCGGATTCCGCGGCGACGACGTCGACGACTATCCACAGTGGATCGAAGCTTTGCAAGACGTTCCCAACGACATCAAGGGAGGTGCCTGATGAGCACCGCGAACGGCACCCGCACACCGGCTGCGCTGGTACTGGAAGACGGCCGGGTGTTCCGCGGATCCGCGTACGGCGCCCGTGGCCGGAGCCTGGGCGAGGCGGTGTTCTGCACCGGCATGACCGGCTACCAGGAGACGCTGACCGATCCCTCGTACCATCGGCAGATCGTGGTCCAGACCGCGCCGCAGATCGGCAACACCGGCTGGAACGACGAGGACGACGAGTCCTCGCGCATCTGGGTCTCCGGTTACGTCGTCCGCGACCCCGCGCGCACCCCGTCCAACTGGCGCTCCAAGCGCACGCTGGACGAGGAACTGGAGCGCCAGGGCGTCGTCGGGATCTCCGAAGTGGACACCCGCACGCTGACCCGGCACCTGCGCGAGCAGGGCGCCATGCGGTCCGGCGTCTTCTCGGGCGACGCGCTCGGCACCGATGAGGAGATGCTCGCGCAGGTCCAGGACAGCCCGCAGATGAAGGGCGCCGACCTCGCCGGCGAGGTCAGCACCAAGCAGACCTACGTCGTCAAGGCGCAGGGCGAGCGGAAGTTCCGGGTCGCCGCGCTGGACCTGGGCATCAAGTCCAACACGCCGCGCCTGATGGCCGCCCGCGGCATCGAGGTGCACGTGCTGCCCTCGTCGTCCACTGTGGACGATCTGCTCGCGGTCGAGGCGGACGGTGTGTTCCTGTCCAACGGTCCCGGTGACCCGGCGACCACCGCGCATGCGACGGAGCTGACGAAAGCGGTGCTGCAGCGGGAGATCCCGCTGTTCGGCATTTGCTTCGGCAACCAGATCCTCGGCCGCGCGCTGGGACTGGGCACCTACAAGATGCGCTACGGCCACCGCGGGATCAACATCCCGGTGATCGACGTGGCGACCAAACGTGTCGCGATCACCGCGCAGAACCACGGTTTCGCCCTCGAAGGCGAGCCGGGTCAGCGCTTCGAGACGCCCTTCGGCGCCGCGCAGATCTCGCACTACTGCCCGAACGACGACACCGTCGAAGGTGTCCGCGCGTTCGACGTCCCCGCGTTCTCGGTGCAGTACCACCCCGAGGCCGCCGCCGGCCCGCACGACGCGGCCCCCCTGTTCGATGAGTTCGTCAGCTTGATGGAGAAGGCCAAGTAATGCCGAAGAGGACAGACATCCAGCACGTGCTGGTGATCGGCTCCGGGCCGATCGTGATCGGCCAGGCGGCGGAGTTCGACTACTCCGGCACCCAGGCCTGCCGCGTACTCCGCGACGAGGGACTGCGCGTCTCGCTGGTGAACTCGAACCCGGCGACCATCATGACCGACCCCGAGTTCGCCGACGCGACCTACATCGAGCCGGTCACCCCGGAATTCGTCGAGAAGGTCATCGCCGAGGAGCGCCCCGACGCGATCCTCGCGACGCTGGGCGGGCAGACGGCGCTGAACTGCGCCGTCGCCCTGCACGACCGCGGCGTCCTGGAGAAGTACGGCGTCGAGCTGATCGGTGCCGACGTCGAGGCGATCCAGCGTGGCGAGGACCGGCAGAAGTTCAAGGACATCGTCCGCACGATCGGCGCCGAGGTGCCGCGTTCGCGGGTCTGCCACGACATGGACGAGGTCCGCGCGACCGTCGCCGAGGTCGGCCTCCCGGTCGTCATCCGGCCGTCGTTCACCATGGGCGGGCTCGGCTCGGGCATGGCGCACACCGACGCGGAGCTGGAGCGGCTCGCCTCCACCGGTCTCGACGAGTCGCCGGTCACCGAGGTGCTCATCGAGGAGAGCGTCCTCGGCTGGAAGGAGTTCGAACTCGAGCTCATGCGCGACCGGCACGACAACGTGGTGGTCGTCTGCTCGATCGAGAACATCGACGCGATGGGCGTGCACACCGGCGACTCGGTCACCGTCGCGCCGGCGATGACCCTGACCGACCGCGAGTACCAGCACATGCGCGACGTCGGCATCGCGGTGCTGCGCGAGGTCGGCGTCGACACCGGCGGCTGCAACATCCAGTTCGCGATCAACCCGGAAGACGGCCGCATGGTCGTCATCGAGATGAACCCCCGCGTGTCCCGGTCGAGCGCGCTGGCGTCGAAGGCGACCGGTTTCCCGATCGCCAAGATCGCCGCGAAGCTCGCCATCGGCTACACCCTCGACGAGATCCGCAACGACATCACCGGCGAGACCCCGGCGGCCTTCGAGCCGACGCTGGACTACGTCGTGGTGAAGGTGCCGCGGTTCGCCTTCGAGAAGTTCCCGGGCGCGGACCCCACGCTGACCACGACGATGAAGAGCGTCGGCGAGGCGATGTCGTTCGGCCGCAGCTTCCCCGAGGCCCTCGGCAAGGCGCTGCGCTCCATCGACACCAAGGCCACCGGCTTCTGGACCCGCCCCGACCCCGAGGATGCGACGCTGGAATCCGTCCTGGAGGCCTTGCGCACGCCGCACGACGGGCGGCTCTACGAGGTCGAGCGGGCGCTGCGGTTCGGCGCCACCGTGCGGCAGGTGCACGAGGCGTCGGGCATCGACCCGTGGTTCATCGACCAGATCGCGCTCATCGGCGAGGTCGGCGCCGAGGTCCGCGACGCCCAGGTGCTGGACGAGCCGCTGCTGCGGCGCGCCAAGCGGATCGGCCTCTCCGACCGCCAGATCGCCTCGCTGCGGCCGGAACTGGCGGGGGAGGACGGCGTCCGCGCGCTGCGCCGCCGTCTCGGCGTGCGGCCGGTGTACAAGACCGTCGACACCTGCGCGGCCGAGTTCGCGGCCAAGACGCCGTACCACTACTCGGCCTACGAGACCGATCCCGCCGCGCAGTCGGAGATCACCGCGCAGACCGAGAAGCCGAAGGTGCTGATCCTCGGCTCCGGGCCGAACCGCATCGGGCAGGGCATCGAGTTCGACTACTCGTGCGTGCACGCGGCGATCGCCCTGCGCGAGGCCGGTTTCGAGGCCGTCATGGTCAACTGCAACCCCGAGACCGTCTCCACCGACTACGACACCTCGGACCGGCTCTACTTCGAGCCGCTGTCGTTCGAGGACGTGCTGGAGGTCGTCAACGCCGAGCAGGAGTCGGGCACCGTCGCCGGGGTCATCGTGCAGCTGGGCGGCCAGACGCCGCTCTCGCTCGCGAAGCGCCTCGCCGACGCCGGTGTCCCGGTGATCGGCACCTCCCCGGACGCGATCCACCTGGCCGAGGACCGCGGCGCGTTCGGCGAGGTCCTCACCGACGCCGGGCTGCCCGCGCCGAAGTACGGCACGGCGACCTCGTTCGAGGGCGCGAAGCGGATCGCCGACAAGATCGGCTACCCGGTCCTGGTGCGGCCGTCCTACGTGCTGGGCGGGCGCGGCATGGAGATCGTCTACGACGAGGAGTCGCTCGCCGGCTACATCCACCGCGCCACCGAGGTCACCCCCGAGCACCCCGTGCTGGTGGACCGCTTCCTCGACGACGCCATCGAGATCGACGTCGACGCGCTCTTCGACGGCGACGAGCTGTTCCTCGGCGGCGTCATGGAGCACATCGAGGAGGCCGGGATCCACTCCGGCGACTCTTCCTGCGCGCTGCCGCCGATCACGCTGGGCCGGACCGACATCGAGACGGTGCGCCGCTCCACCGAGGCCATCGCGCGCGGTGTGGGCGTCCGAGGGCTCCTGAACGTCCAGTACGCGCTCAAGGACGACGTCCTGTACGTCCTGGAGGCCAACCCGCGCGCGTCGCGGACCGTGCCGTTCGTGTCGAAGGCGACCGCGGTGCCGCTGGCCAAGGCCGCCGCGCTGATCATGACCGGCTCGTCGATCAAGGACCTGCGCGAGTCCGGCGTCCTCCCGGCCGAGGGTGACGGGGGCCACCTGCCCGCCGACTCGCCGGTCGCGGTCAAGGAAGCGGTCCTGCCGTTCCACCGCTTCCGGACCCCGGAGGGCCACGGCGTCGACTCGCTGCTCGGCCCGGAGATGAAGTCCACCGGCGAGGTCATGGGCGTCGACGTCTCCTTCGGCAAGGCGTTCGCCAAGTCGCAGGCAGGCGCCTACGGTTCGCTGCCGACCTCGGGCAAGGTCTTCGTCTCGGTCGCCAACCGCGACAAGCGTTCGCTGGTGTTCCCGGTGAAGCGGCTGGCGGACCTCGGATTCGAGATCCTCGCCACCTCGGGTACCGCGGAAGTGTTGCGGCGCAACGGGATCACCTGCACCGTCGTGCGCAAGCACTACGAAGGTTCGGCCGAGGGCGAACAGAACGTCGTCGACGTCATCCTCAGCGGCGAAGTGCAGATGGTGATCAACACGCCGTACGGAAACAGCGGTCCGCGGATCGACGGCTACGAGATCCGCACCGCCGCGGTGTCGCGGGACATCCCCTGCATCACCACGGTGCAGGGCGCCGCGGCGGCCGTGCACGGGATCGAGGCCGTCATCAAGGGCGACATCGGCGTGCGGTCGCTGCAGAGCCTCCAGGCGGCGCTGAAGGCCAAGGCGTGAGCGAGCGGTTCGGGGCGAGGCTGGCGCGAGCGGTCGCGGAAAAGGGGCCGCTCTGCGCCGGCATCGACCCCCACCCCGGGTTGCTCCGGGCGTGGGGTCTCCCGGAGGACGCGGCGGGGCTGGAGAAGTTCGCCCTCACGGCCGCCGAGGCGATCGCGCCCGAGGTCGCGGTGATCAAGCCCCAGTCGGCCTTTTTCGAGGCCTACGGGCCTCCTGGGGTCGCCGTTCTGGCCAAGACGATGAAGGTGTGCCGGGAAGCGGGCGCGCTCGTCCTGCTGGACGTCAAGCGCGGCGACATCGGTTCCACGATGGCGGCGTACACGGCGGCTTTCCTGCCGCCCGGCGGGGAACTCGAGGCCGACGCCATAACGGTGTCCCCATACCTCGGCTTCGGCTCGCTGGCCCCCGCGATCGAGGTTGCCCAGGCGCAAGGCAAGGGACTGTTCGTCCTCGCCCGCACCTCCAACCCGGAGGCGCAGGGATTGCAGAACGCCTTGCTGCCCAACGGAAAGACCGTCGCGCAGGACATCGTCGACACGGCGGCCGCGCATAACGCCGGTGTCGGGCCGTTGGGTGACTTCGGTGTCGTCGTCGGCGCCACGATCACGCCGGGGGAGCTCGACCTGAGCGCCCTGAACGGTCCCGTCCTGGCACCCGGTTTCGGGGCACAGGGGGCCACTCCGGCCGATTTGCGGGCCCTTTTCGGGGCGGGACTGCGGGGGGTGCTCCCCGCGTCGTCCCGTGACGTCCTCAAGCACGGACCGGACCCCGAAGCCCTCCGTGCGGCCGTTCGGCGGACACGGGATTCCCTCGGACCCCTGGAAAAAGGCCAATAGCAGGCCCGGGAATCCGTCATGACCAGCCACCCCCGCATTGTGGGCCGAGGTAACGGGTGGGTACCGTCGCCACACCCACCCAGATTTGAGAACTACCGGAGGAAAACGTGGCACTTCCCCAGCTGACAGAGGAACAGCGCGCTGCGGCGCTGGAGAAGGCCGCCGCCGCCCGCCGCATCCGTGCTGAGCTGAAGGAGCGGCTGAAGCGGGGCGGTACCACTCTGGTCGACGTGTTGAAGCAGGCCGAGGAGAACGAAGTCCTCGGCAAGATGAAGGTCTCGGCTCTGCTCGAGGCTCTTCCGGGTGTCGGCAAGGTCCGCGCCCAGCAGACCATGGAACGACTGGAGATCGCACCCAGCCGTCGTCTTCGCGGCCTCGGCGACCGGCAGCGCAAGGCGCTGCTGGCCGAATTCAGCGGCGAGTGAGCGGCATCGGTCAGGACCACCCGGTGACCCCGGGCGCTGACCGCGGCGGTGAGCCGGTGGCGGGAGTCGAATCCCGGCACCGGCTCACGGTCGTCTCAGGGCCTTCGGGGGTCGGGAAGTCGAGCGTGGCGAAGGAGCTGCGCAAGCTGGATCCGGAGATCTATTTCAGCGTCTCGGTGACCACCAGGAAGCCGAGGCCGGGTGAGGTGGACGGCGAGCACTACCACTTCGTCGACCGCGCCGAGTTCGACCGCATGGTCGCCGACGGTGAACTGCTCGAACACGCGGAGTTCACCGGCAACTGCTACGGCACCCCGCGCGAACCCGTGGAGCGGGCCTTGGCAGGCGGCCGCAACGCCCTGCTGGAGATCGAACTCCAGGGCGCGCGGCAGGTCCGCAAGGCGATGCCGGAGGCGCGGCTGGTGATGCTGATGCCGCCGTCATGGGACGAACTGGTCGGCAGGCTGACCGGCCGCGGCACCGAGAACGAGGCCGCCGTCAAGGCCAGGCTCGCCGAGGCCGAGCGCGAACTCGCCGCCGCCGGGGAGTTCGACGAGCGCGTCGTCAACGCCGACGTGCGAGAGGCCGCCGAGCAGTTGCTAAACTTGATAACCGGCGACATCTAAACCCGAAGATTCGGAGCACCACGAGTGACGACTCAGGCCACGCTGCACGAAGAGCTCGAAGGCATCACCAACCCGCCCATCGACGACCTCCTCGAGAAGGTCAGCTCGAAGTACGCGCTGGTGATCTACTCGGCCAAGCGCGCTCGCCAGATCAACGACTACTACGCCCAGCTGGGCGAGGGCCTGCTGGAGTACGTCGGCCCGCTGGTCGAGCCGGGCCCGCGCGAGAAGCCGCTGTCCATCGCCCTGCGCGAGATCCACGGCGGTCTGCTCGAGCACACCGAGGGTGAGTAGGACCCAATGGCCACGGCGGCCGTCAAGGTAACCACTGGGCGCGGCATGGCCGAAGGCCCCGCTATCGGGATGGCAGGGCTTTGATCAGCGTGAGCGAGGCGGTTGAAGTGAGATGCCCTGGCAGCCCGATCGCGGTCCCGCGCGAAGCCGCCGAGAACACCGTTGAGTAAACCCCGGGTTGTTCTGGGCGTAGGCGGCGGGATCGCCGCCTACAAGGCCTGTGAGGTCCTGCGCGGGCTGACCGAATCCGGTCACGACGTCCGCGTGGTCCCCACCGAGGCCGCGCTGAACTTCGTCGGCGCGGCCACCTTCGAGGCACTGTCCGGGAACCCGGTGCACACCGGCGTGTTCACCGAAGTGCCCGAGGTCCAGCACGTCCGCGTCGGCAAGGAAGCCGACCTGGTGATCGTCGTGCCCGCCACGGCGAACCTGCTCGCCAAGGCCGCGCACGGCATCGCGGACGACCTGCTGACGAACACCCTGCTCACCGCCCGGTGCCCGGTCGCCTTCTTCCCGGCGATGCACACCGAGATGTGGGAGCACCCTGCCACCCGCGACAACGTGGCGCTGCTGCGCTCGCGCGGGCTGGTCGTCGCCGAACCCGCGGCGGGAAGGCTCACCGGCAAGGACACCGGCAAGGGACGGCTCGCCGACCCCGCCGAGATCGTCGACCTCGCCCGGCTCCTGCTCGCCGTCCCGAACGCCCTCCCGCGCGACCTCGAAGGCGTGCGCGTGGCGATCTCGGCGGGCGGCACCCGCGAGCCGCTGGACCCGGTCCGCTATCTGGGCAACCGTTCGTCGGGCAAGCAGGGCTACGCGCTGGCCCGCGTCGCCGCCCAGCGCGGCGCGGAGGTCACCCTGGTCGCCGCGCACACCGTCGCGCTGCCGGAACCCGCCGGTGCGAAGGTCGTCCACGTGTCGACCGCCGAGGAGATGCGCCAGGCGATGCACGCCGAGGCCGCCTCCGCCGACATCCTCGTGATGGCCGCCGCCGTCGCCGACTTCCGGCCGTCGAACCGGGCCGAGGTCAAGATCAAGAAGTCCGACGACACGCCGGACCCCGTGGTCGAGCTGGCGCGCAACGCGGACATCCTGGCCGAACTGGTGCGAAACCGGACGAACGGCCAGCTGATCGTGGGGTTCGCCGCCGAAACCGGGGACGACAAGGGTGGCGTTCTCGATCACGCCCGGGTCAAATTGAAGCGCAAGGGTGCGGACCTGCTGGTGGTGAACGCGGTCGGAGAGGGCAAGGCTTTCGGCACCGAAGACAACTCGGGCTGGCTGCTCGGGGCGGACGGGACCGAGATCCCGATTCCACTGGGTGCGAAAGCCGAACTGGCGTCCACATTGTGGGACGCTGTTGTGACCTTGATGAAGCGTTGAGAGTCCCTCCAACGATAGTCAGTACGCTTGAGCACAAGCTGAGGGGTGCCTAACTTACTGGGCATCAGACGTCTAGGTGAGGGAGTGACGGCCACCGTGACCGCGTCCACGAGCAGACTGTTCACATCGGAATCGGTGACTGAGGGTCATCCCGACAAAATTTGCGACGCCATCAGCGACTCCATCCTGGACGGGCTGCTGGCCAAGGACCCGCGCAGCCGGGTGGCGGTCGAAACGCTGATCACCACCGGCCAGGTCCACGTCGCCGGTGAGGTGACCACCGAGGCCTACGCGGACATCCCGACCATCGTCCGCGACGTGATCCTGAAGATCGGCTACGATTCTTCGGCCAAGGGCTTCGACGGCAACTCGTGCGGCGTCAACGTCGCGATCGGGTCGCAGTCGCCGGACATCGCGCAGGGCGTCGACACCGCGTACGAGTCCCGCGTCGAATCCGACGAGGACGAGATCAACCGCCAGGGCGCCGGCGACCAGGGCCTCATGTTCGGCTACGCCTGCTCGGACACCCCCGAGCTGATGCCGCTGCCGATCGCGCTGGCCCACCGGCTCTCGCAGCGGCTGACCCGGGTCCGCAAGGACGGCGTGCTGCCGTACCTGCGCCCGGACGGCAAGACCCAGGTCACCATCGAATACGCCGGCGACCAGCCGGTGCGGCTCGACACGGTGGTCGTGTCCACCCAGCACGCGGACGGCATCGACCTGGAGCAGATGCTCGGCGTCGACGTCCGCGAGCACGTGGTCGCCCCGGAGATCGCCGAGCTCGGTCTCGACACCTCCAACGTGCGGCTGCTGGTCAACCCGACCGGCCGTTTCGTCATCGGCGGACCGATGGGTGACGCGGGCCTGACCGGCCGCAAGATCATCGTCGACACCTACGGCGGCATGGCCCGTCACGGTGGCGGCGCGTTCTCGGGCAAGGACCCCTCCAAGGTGGACCGTTCGGCCGCTTACGCGATGCGCTGGGTGGCGAAGAACGTCATCGCCGCCGGGCTCGCCGCGCGCGCCGAGGTCCAGGTCGCGTACGCGATCGGCAAGGCGGCCCCGGTGGGCCTCTTCGTCGAGACCTTCGGCACCGAGACGGTCGACCCGACGAAGATCCAGGCCGCCATCACGGAGGTCTTCGACCTGCGTCCGGCCGCGATCATCCGCGACCTCGACCTGCTTCGCCCGATCTACGCGCCGACGGCCGCGTACGGCCACTTCGGCCGTCCCGAGCTGGGTCTCCCGTGGGAGAGCACGGCGCGGGCCGCGGACCTGAAGTCGGCCGCGGGCGCCTGACCCGCCTGTCCGTGAAGGCCTCCTTCCCTGCCTTGACGGTAGGGAAGGAGGCCTTCACCGCGTCGCCGACCTGACGGGAGTGCTGGGGGCCGGAACTCGCGTGCGTGGAGACGTGACTCGCGTGATCAGAGCCGGGACTCGGGTGTGCGGCATCCAGGCACGCGAGATCCGCCTTCAATCACGCGAGTTCCGTCCCCAAGCACGCGAGTCACGTCTCTGATCACGCGAGTGCGGTGTTCGATCACGCCGGGCCACGCGGTACGGCCGACGGCGGGGGAGTCTGGTAGAGATCACCGGGTGAGCAGCAGTCCCGAACCGACCCCGCTGTGGGACCTTCCGGAGCCTCCGCCGAAGGCCGAGCCCGCGCGGAAGGCCAAGCCGTCGCGCGCGAAGACCCCCAGCCGTCGCGGCGCGCAGAACCCCGCGCCCGAGAACCCGGTCGCGCGGATCGTCGTGGACATCCCGCTCACGCATCTCGACCGCACCTTCGACTACCGGATCCCCGAGAAACTCCACGAAACCGCCGTGCCCGGCTGCCGGGTGCGCGTCCGGTTCGCGGGGCAGCTCGTCGACGGCTACCTCGTCGAGCGCGCCGACACCACGGACTTCACCGGGAAGCTCGCGTACATCGACAGGGTGACCTCCAGTGAACCCGTGCTGCCTCCCGCGCTGCACACGCTTTGCCGAGCCGTCGCGGACCGGTACGGCGGCACGCTCAGCGACGTCCTGCGGCTCGCGATCCCGTCCCGGCACGCGAAGGTCGAGAGCGAGCCGCCCGCCGAGCCCGCGCCGGCTCCGGAGGCGCCCGAGACCACGGCTTGGGACAAGTACCAGAGCGGACCGGCGTTCCTGGAGGCCGTCGCGGAACGGCGTCCCGCCAACGCCGTCTGGCAGGCGCTGCCGGGAGAGGACTGGCCGCGCCGCCTCGCCGAAGCCGCCGCCGTCGCGGCCGCCACCGGACGTGGTGTCGTCATGGTCGTCCCCGACCATCGTGACCTGACACGGCTGCACGACGCGTGCGTTTCCTTGCTGGGCGCCGATTCCGTGGTCGCGTTGATCGCCGGGCTGGGCCCAGCCGAGCGGTACCGCCGTTGGCTCGCGGTGCTGCGCGGGGCGGTGCGCGTCGTCGTCGGGACGAGGGCGGCGATGTTCGCGCCGGTCGCCGACCCCGGCCTGTTCGTGGTGTGGGACGACGGCGACGACGTCCACCTCGACCAGCACGCGCCGTACCCGCACGTCCGTGACGTGCTGATGGACCGCGCGCACGCCGCGAAGGGGTCCATGCTCGTGGCCGGTTTCGCGCGGACCGCCGAGGCCCAGTTCCTGGTGGAATCGGGCTGGGCGCAGCCGCTCGTGGCGGCGCGTCCCGAACTGCGGGCGGCCGCGCCCCGGGTCACGCCGGTCGGCGAGGACTTCGACGTCGCTCGGGACGAAGCGGCGAAAGCGGCTCGGCTCCCGTCGGTCGCCTTCGAGGCCGCGCGGCAGTCGTTGGCGGGCGGATTCCCGGTCCTGGTCCAGGTTCCGCGCCGCGGGTACGTCCCGGGACTCGCCTGCGGCAACTGCCGGACGTCGGCGCACTGCCGTCGCTGCGCGGGGCCGCTTTCCTTGCCGGGCGGGCTGATCGACGGCGCGCCGAGGCCGCCCGCCTGCCGGTGGTGCGGCGTCCCCGAGACGAACTTCCATTGCGCCGCTTGCGGTTCCGTGCGGCTGCGGGCGGTCGTCGTCGGCTCGAAGCGCACCGCGGAGGAACTGGGCCGCGCGTTCTCCGGATTCCCGGTGCGGACCTCGGGAGCGACGGAGGTTTTGGCTTCGGTGCCCGGAAAACCGGCGCTGGTGGTGTGCACGCCGGGAGCCGAGCCGGTCGCGGAAGGCGGCTACGGCGCGGCGCTGCTGCTGGACGGCTGGGCGCTGCTGGGGCGGCAGGACCTGAGGGCGGGGGAGGAGACCCTGCGCCGCTGGATGGCCGCCGCGGCCCTGGTGCGGCCGGGGACCGAAGGCGGTCGCGTTTTCGTCGGCGCGGAAGCGGGTCTGCCGGTGGTGCAGGCGCTGGTGCGGTGGGACCCGGGCTGGCACGCGAGCCTGGAACTGGCGGAGCGGCGCGAACTCGGCTTCCCGCCCGCGACGCGGATGGCGAGTGTCGAAGGCACGCCGGACGCGGTCGCCGGGCTGCTCGACGACCTCCAGCTGCCGGAGACCGGCGAGGTGCTGGGTCCGGTGCCGCTCGGCGAGGTCGACGAGGACGGGAACGCCGAACGGGAGCGGGCCCTGGTGCGGGTCGCGCGTCCGGACGGGAAGGCGCTCGCCGTCGAGATCCACGCCGCCGCGGGCCGCCGGGACGCGCGCAAGGCCTCCGAGCCCATCCGGATCCAGCTGGACCCGCTGGAGCTCATCTAGCCCTCCACGCGATTCGGCACCTGGTTGCGATCCTTGCCTGTGCAACTACCGCAACCAGGTGGCGAATCGCGTGGGTCAGAGGGTGGTGCCGGGGGTGGCGAGGACGTCGGCGCGGGCCGAAGCATCCGAAGCGCCCGGAACGGGCGTAGTGGGCTTGGTCGCCGAGCCGCCCAGGGCGGCGGTGAGCAGCGTGACGATCTGCGACGAGATCGCCGCCCGCCGCGCCTCGAAATCGGCGTCGGTCAGCGCCGAAGGATCGGCGGGCGTGCCGAGGACGGGCGTGTGCAGGTGCCCGCCCGCGATCCCGGTCAGCCCCAGTCCGGTCCGCAGCCGGTTGCTCCGGTACATCGACTCGTTCGACAGGTAGTTGCCGCCGCCACCGGAAGCGGCGATCTCACCGGGCTTCGGCGCGTCCGTCCGGCACACCGCGGTCCCCGTCCCGGGCTTCGTGCTGTCCGGCCAGACGCAGAACGCCTGGTTGTACTGCACGTCGTACGCCCCGGCGGGCGCGGCGAGCATCTTTTCGTACGGCAGCGTGGTTTCGATGAACTGGACGTCCGGCTGCGGCCAGCCCTCGGCGGGCGGCACCTGACCCTTCACCGCCTCGTCGAGGTTGTCCGGCGAACCGCCGCGCCAGGCACCGGCCCACCGCTCGATGTCGAACCGGCCGGGACGGCCCTGGCTGATGGTCATGATCAATTCGGGCCGGCGGAGGCGGTCCTTGAACGCCTGGCCGTAGGCCGCCTCGACGACGCCGGCGTCGAAGTAACTCCACACCACCGGGAACGACACGGCCTGCACCTGCGCGGGCCCGGCCGGGGTCCGGATCACCTTGCCGTCCAGATGCAGCGCGGCCGCGCCGGACGGGTTCCCGATGCGGACACCCGCGCCGTTGAGGGTGAACGGGTCGAACCCGCTCACCAGCACCCGGCGCAGCTTCGGACCGGTGGGGAAGCGGGAGTCGTCGAGCCCCCGCGCGCCGAAGTCGAACGTCTTCAGCAGAGCGGCGCGGGCGGGCGCGGACAGCGGGAAGGGCGGAGTCCACTGGCGCAGGGCCTTGCTCATCCGGAGGCGCGCCCAGTAGAGCGGCCGGTCGTCGGCCTTGTCGATGCTGCCGAGATCGGGACGGCGGCCCTGCGCGCGGTCGACCGCGGTCCGCCAGAGCCCGTCACCGGCGGTCTCGGCCAGCTTCTCGGCGCGCAAAGCGGTCTTCGTCGCGCAAAGCCGCGTCGTGAAGTCGGAGACGAGCTTGTCGAAACCGGCGAGCCGGACCAGTTCCGGACCGACCGCCGGGCCACCGGAGGGCATGGTCGCGGTGAGCCGCTTCTCTTCGACGGTGATCGCCGCGGAGTCGTCGAAGCAGGCACGCGCGCCTTCGGCTTGCGCGACGCCGGGGACCGCGAGGAGGGGGAGGGCGATGAGCAGGGGGAGGAGAGCGCCCCATCGCCTGCCGGGAGTCTTCATGGACCGCATTCTGCTCATCCGGGCAGGGCCGCACCACCGACGATCGCAGGTCTGGACAGGTCTTGTCCGGGGTGGACAGGCGGGGCAGACTCGCGCCATGGCCGCGCACAGAAGCACTCCGGTACGCATCACCGCAGTCACCGCGATCGCCACCCTCGTCGTCACCGCCGCGCCGGGCACCGCGGCCGCGGCGCCACCGACGCCCAAGTCCCCGGTCGCCGTCGGCTACCTGGGCGCCGTTTCGAGCATCGACGCGGACGCGACCGCGATCGGGACGAAGATCCTGCGCGAGGGCGGCAACGCCGTCGACGCGGCCGTCGCGACCGCCGCCGCCCTGGGCGTCACCGACCCGTTCTCCGCCGGAGTCGGCGGTGGCGGCTTCTTCGTCTACTACGACGCGCGCACCGGCAAGGTGCACACGCTCGACGGCCGCGAGACCGCGCCGTCGTCGGCCGGCGAGAACCTCTTCGTCGAGAACGGCAAAGCGATCCCGTTCGCCGACGCCGTCACCAGCGGGCTGAGCGTCGGCGTGCCCGGCACGCCCGCCACCTGGCAGGAAGCCCTGCGCAAATGGGGGACCAAGTCGCTGGCGAAGGCGATCAAGCCCGCGGAAGACCTAGCCCGCAAGGGTTTCACCGTCGACCAGACCTTCACCACCCAGATCTCGAACAACGCCGCCCGCTTCTCGGCGTTCCCGTCGACCCGGTCGCTGTACCTGCCCGGCGGGGCGCCGCCCGCGGTCGGCACGACGTTCAAGAACCCGGACCTCGCCGGGACGTACGCGCAGCTCGCCGCGAAGGGCACCGACGTGCTCTACCGCGGCCCGATCGGCAAGGACGTCGTCGACACCGTCCGCAAGCCGCCGGTGGACCCGGCTTCGACGCTGAACGTCCGCCCGGGTGACCTGACCGCCGCCGACCTCGCCAAGTACCGCGTCGTCGAGCGGAAGCCGACCAGGACCGAGTACCGCGGCCTCGATGTCTACGGGATGCCCGCGCCGTCGTCCGGCGGGCTGACCGTCGGCGAGGCGCTGAACATCCTCGAGAACACGAAGCTGTCCAAGCTGGAGAAGGCCGACTACCTGCACTACTTCCTGGAGTCGACCCGGTACGCCTTCGCCGACCGCAACCGGTGGATCGGCGACCCGGCCTTCGTCGACGTCCCGGCGAAGGAACTGATCAGCCAGAAGTTCGCGGACAGCCGCGCGTGCCTGATCGACCCCGCGAAGGCCGGCGTGAGCCCGGTCGCGCCCGCCGACCCGCGCAAACCCGCGCCGTGCGTGGCGGGGACGAACGCCGCCCCGACGCCGTACGAGGGCGAGAACACCACGCACCTCACCGTCGCCGACAGGTGGGGCAACGTCGTCGCGTACACGCTGACCATCGAGCAGGAGGGCGGGAGCGGCATCGTCGTGCCGGGCCGCGGGTTCCTGCTCAACAACGAGCTGACCGACTTCTCCTTCACCCCGGTCACGCCGGGCGTGCCCGACCCGAACCTGCCGGGCCCGGCCAAGCGGCCGAGGTCGTCGATGGCGCCGACCATCGTGCTCGACCACGGCAAGCCGTTCCTCGCCGTCGGCTCGCCCGGTGGCGCGTCGATCATCACCACGGTGCTGCAGGTCCTCACCGCCCGCATCGACCGCGGCCTGAAGCTTGTCGACGCGATCGCCGAACCGCGCGCCTCGCAGCGCAACTCGGCGGCCGCGCAGGTCGAGCAGGCGTTCCTCGACCAGGCCGACGTGCTCGCGATCCTGAAGGCCAAGGGCCAGGGCTTCTCGACGGCGCCCGCGGAGATCGGGGCCGCGACCGGCGTCGAACGGCTGCGGGACGGCCGGTGGCTCGCCGCGGCCGAACCCACGCGACGGGGCGGAGGCGCGGCGGCCGTCGTGCTGCCCTGGCCACGCGGATAGGCAGCGTCGTTCCGTGAAGGCCTCCTTGAGGGACTCTGGGTCCCTCAAGGAGGCCTTCACGGACTTCCCCTGACCGCAAG
>NZ_JBFBGL010000100.1:0-20867 GCF_040684635.1 Amycolatopsis sp. NPDC089917
CGTGAAGGGGGGCTTTCCGCGCCGAAGGCCAGTCCGTGAAGGACTCCTTGAGGGACCCAGAGTCCCTCAAGGAGTCCTTCACGGACTTGACACCCTGACGACCACCCCGATCGGCTGCCGAACCAAGCCAGGCCCCGTACGTTGAGACCATGGCGAGGGAGCGGCAGGTGGCGGGCGGGGGACGCGCCGTCGAGGTCGCCCCGGAACGCCTCGAAGGCTGGTATGCCCGCTTCGCCGTCCGCAACGAAGGCGTCCGCGAGACGCATTTCGAGCCGGACACCGTCACGGTCACCGCGGAAAACGGCGTCGTCGCCGTCGCGATCGTCCCTTTCGGACCGTTGGGTACAGCGGGAACCGTGACCGGACTGGCCGTCGGCCCGCTCGTCGACCACGCGCTGATCTCACGAAGGATCGCGCTCCTGCTGGTCCGGCGAGGCGGGCACAGTGTCGGGATCGCGCGCGGGGGAGCGGTCGTCCAGTCCAGGACGGACCGTCACCTCGTCCAGGGCCGGTCCGCGGCGGGCGGCTGGTCGCAACAGCGGTTCGCCCGGCGGCGAGAAGGACAAGCGCGGACGGCGCTTCGTTCCGCCGCGGAGGACGCGTTCGAGGTCCTCGTGCCGCAACTGTCCGAAGTGGACGCCGTCGTGCTCGGCGGTGATCGCCGGGCGCTGGAATCGCTGCGCGAGGACAGGCGGCTGGCCCCGTTGTTCGAGCGCGCCGAACCCCGGATTCTCGACATCGCCGAACCGCGTCGCACGGTGCTCGACGACGCGGCCGAGCGGGCGGTCGCGGTGGAAATCACCCTGTCCGGGCCGTGACCTCGGGCACGGTCGGATAAAACCGCTCGACAACGGCCCGTACACTGATCGCGTGGACATCCTCTTGGAGTAGCTCCTCGCCGGCGTAGCCCGGCGAGTCGAAGCTGTCCGCTCATCCACCCCTTGTACCGGGAGTTCCCGTGATCACGGCCTCTGGCCTTCAGCTGCGCGCCGGTTCGCGCATCCTGCTCGACGACACCAACGTCCGCATCCAGCAGGGCGACCGCATCGGCCTCGTCGGCCGCAACGGCGCCGGCAAGACCACCTCGCTCAAGGTGCTGGCGGGGGAGGGGGAGCCGTACGCGGGCGAGGTCCGCCGCAGCGGCGAGCTCGGGTACCTGCCGCAGGACCCGCGCGAGGGCGACCTGTCCGTCACCGCGAAGGACCGCGTGCTCTCCGCGCGTGGCCTCGACTCCTTGCTGCGCAACATGGAAAAAGCGCAGAACGCGATGTCGGAGCTGGTGGACGAGAAGGAACGGGACAAGGCGGTCAACCGCTATAGCCGTCTCGAAGAGCGTTTCGCCTCTCTCGGTGGTTACGCCGCCGAAAGTGAGGCCGCGCGGATCTGTTCCAACCTCGGTCTCGCCGACCGGGTGCTCGCGCAGACACTGCAGACGCTCTCGGGTGGTCAGCGCCGCCGCGTGGAGCTGGCCCGGATCCTGTTCGCCGCCGCCGAAGCGGGCGCGGGCGGTAAATCCGAGACGATCCTGCTCCTCGACGAGCCCACCAACCACCTCGACGCCGACTCCATCAACTGGCTCCGCGGCTTCCTGAAGCAGCACGACGGCGGTCTCGTGGTCATCAGCCACGACGTCGAACTGCTCGCCGACGTGGTCAACAAGGTCTGGTTCCTCGACGCGACCCGCGGCGAGCTCGACCTGTACAACATGGGCTGGCAGCGCTACCTCGACGCGCGCGCCACCGACGAGAAGCGCCGCCGCCGCGAGCGCGCCAACGCCGAGAAGAAGGCGTCCGCGTTGCAGCAGCAGGCCGCGAAACTCGGCGCGAAAGCGACGAAGGCGGTGGCCGCCAAGAACATGGCGCGCCGGGCCGAGCAGATGCTCTCCGCGCTCGACGAGACCCGCCAGGCCGACAAGGTCGCCCGGATCAAGTTCCCCGAGCCCGCCCCGTGCGGCCGGACCCCGCTCACCGCGGAGGGACTGTCGAAGTCCTACGGCTCGCTCGAGATCTTCACCGGAGTCGACCTCGCCATCGACCGCGGTTCGAAGGTTGTCGTACTCGGATTGAACGGTGCCGGAAAGACGACTTTGCTCCGCCTGCTCGGCGGAATGGAAACTCCGGACACCGGCGAGACCATTCCAGGTCACGGATTGCGTTTGGGCTATTACGCACAGGAACATGAAACGCTCGACCACGACGCGTCCGTGTGGGAAAATATCCGTCACCTCGCGCCGGACACCGGCGCGCAGGAGCTCCGGAACCTTCTCGGGTCGTTCCTCTTCACCGGCGAGCAGCTCGATCAGCCCGCCGGCACGCTCTCCGGCGGCGAGAAGACGCGGCTCGCGCTCGCCGGTCTGGTGTCCAGCGCTGCCAACGTTTTGCTGCTCGACGAGCCGACGAACAACCTGGACCCGGCCAGCCGCGCCCAGGTCCTGGACGCCTTGCGCAGCTTCGCCGGAGCCGTCGTCCTGGTGACGCACGACCCGGGCGCCGTCGAGGCGCTGGAGCCGGAGCGCGTCATCCTGTTGCCGGACGGAACCGAAGACCATTGGTCTGCGGATTATCTGGAACTTGTCCAACTTGCGTGAGGCCTGCGTCCGTTCGGGTGCTTGATCGATGCCATCCGGCCACTGAAATGGCCCAATGTGATCGCGGTTTCAGCAGTTTTGCGCTCGTCGTCTGGCATTCCGGCGCTCAGTGTTCGATCATTGCGGCGACAGGGGCCGTTATGTGGCCCAGAACACTCTCGGCGGGAAGGCGATCGACGTGGCTGATCTCAAGAAAGGCGCGCGGATCACCGGCAACACGCGTGACAAGCTGGCCGCTGACCTGAAGAAGAAATACGAGAAGGGCTCGAGCATCCGCGCTCTGGCGGAGTCGACGGGTCGCTCGTACGGATTCGTGCACCGGGTCCTCTCGGAGTCCGGCGTCCAGCTTCGCGGGCGCGGCGGTGCCACCAGGGTCAAGAAGAAGTAGTCACGAAGAAGTAGCGGACTGCTGCGCGGGGGGCGCAGTTCCCTTTCCAGGGACCGCTGTTTCACGGGTTTCACCGGACAGGAAGACCAGCCTGGCGCCGAGCAGGACCAGCGGATACACCAGGTATCCGTACCTTGTGGCCGGGGTGAGCAGGATCAGCGCGACGAGCCCGACGGCCATCCGTGTCAGCGCGTCCGATCCGGTCGCGGGAGGGCGGCGCACCAGCCAGACGAGGATGATCACGGCCGCGATGCCGAGCAGGGCGAAGGAAACCGCCGTGCCCACCGGGCCGAGCGAAGCGATGAGGCGACCCGGCAACGGGCTCGCCGCCGGCGACTTGATCATGCCGATCCCCATCGGGAACCGGAAGACGTGCTCGACGAACGCCTTCGGGTCCACGAGGTAGACGGGTACGTGCAGGACGAGGGTCGTCACCACGAGTGCCGCGGCGAATCCGCCCAGTGCGCGAGGACCACGCCGCGTGATCACCAGAACACCCAGTACCACCACCGCGGGCGCGACGATGAGTTTCGCGCTGATCACCAGGGCCAGCACCAGACCCGACAACACGGCGCGGCCCGTCGTGGCCAGTGCGAAGGACAGCACCAGCAGGCCGACGATGGCCAGATCCGGGCCCGCCACCGCCCAGGTCAACGCGGTCAGCGGGCAGGCGAGGGCGAGTTGCGCCGCGCTGACCGGGATTTTCGGCCACTTCAGCAGCCGCAGCGTCAGCAGTACACAGGCGACGGCCGCCAGCGCGAACATCCAGCGCGCGTCGGTGAGAGCGTTCGCGACCGGCCCGCCGCCGAAGAGGGCGCGCGGCAGACCGAAGACGGTCATGACCGGACCGTATGGCGTGTAATCGTTTACTTCCGCCGCGCGACCGAGCGCGGTCACGTCGACGTACGGGGTTCCGTTCTCCAGCAGGAGTTTCGCCGACCTTTCGATCACCCAGACCTCGGGCTGGGCGGCCCACGACTCCGGCGTGATCAGCCAGTCCACCCCGGTCAGACGGCGAATGACGAGCATTCCCAACGGAAGGATCATTGCGAACAGCCCGATGGCACCGATGCCGACCCACCGTGAGCCGAGCGCGCCGTCGGGTCGCTTGCCGCGCCGGGCGGCGATCGTCAGCCAGCCGGTATGGACCACGGCGAGGCCGTAACCCACCACGGCGAAGTTCGCCCACACGCGATAGCCGTAGAACTCCGCGACGGCCGTGTTCACGACGGCGAAGATCAGACAGCCCGTGTAGAAGACCAGGTCGATGGTCAGTCGTCGCCGGTCCGGGTCCTTGGTCACCGGCTCAGGCTACCGACGGGGCAGGCCGCGCCGGAAAGAGGACGCGGAAACCGGGAAGCATCCGGTTGGGTCGGGTGTTGGTCATGCTTATATCCGGGAAAACTCTCGACTAATATCGAGGTTTTGGGGGCGAAGAGAGGGTTCTCATGGACAACACGTGGTCGCTGATGAACTCGGCGATGAAGTCGGCCGACGTTCCGAAGGGGCTGCACAAGGGCACGCTGCGCCGCGTCGCGCGGTTCGCCAGACCGCATTGGCGGAGGCTGCTGATATTCCTGGTGCTCACCGTCGTGTCGGCGGTGCTGGCGGTGAGCACGCCGGTGCTGGCCGGGAAGGTGGTCGACGCGATCGTCGGCGGGCACGATGTCTCGCTGGTGGTGTGGCTGGCCGTGGTGATCGGGGCGCTGGCGCTGATCGACGCCGCGCTCGGACTGGCCGAACGGGCCCAGTCTTCGAGGATCGGTGAGGGGATCATCCTCGACCTGCGGCTCGCGGTGTACCGCCACGTGCAGCGGATGCCGGTCGCGTTCTTCACCCGCACCCGTACGGGCGCGCTGGTGAGCAGGCTCAACAACGACGTCATCGGCGCGCAGCGCACGTTCACCGCGACACTGTCCGGTTTGGTCACCAACGTGATCCAGCTGGCGCTGTCGCTGGTGGTCATGGTGACGCTGTCCTGGCAGGTCACCCTGCTCGCGCTGGTGCTGCTGCCGGTGTTCATCCTGCCGACGCGGCGGCTCGGGAAGCGGATGGCCGGGCTGCAGCGGGAGGCGGGCCAGCTCAACGCGGCGATGACCACGCAGATGACCGAGCGGTTCTCCGCGCCGGGCGCGACACTGGTGAAGCTCTTCGGCGACCCCGGGCGGGAAGCGGGCGAATTCGGCGCGCGGGCCGGGCGGGTGCGCGACATCGGGGTGCGGACGGCGATGCTGACGCGCTGGTTCCTGACCAGCCTGACCACGGTCTCCGCGCTCGCGCAGGCCCTGGTCTACGGCCTGGGCGGCTACCTCGCGCTGACCGGGGCGCTCGCGCCGGGCACCGTCGTCGCGCTGGCGTTGCTGCTGACCAGGCTGTACTCGCCGCTGACCGCGCTGGCGAACGTCCGGGTGGACGTGATGACCGCGCTGGTGTCGTTCGAGCGGGTCTTCGAGGTGCTCGACCTCAAGCCGATGATCGAAGAGAAGCCGGACCCTGGCCGCGTTCCCGAAGGCCCGGTTTCGGTGGAGTTCTCCGACGTCCGCTTCGGCTACCCCGCGGCGGACCGGTACTCGCTGGCGTCGCTGGAGGACGTGTCCACTTTGGATCACCGAGGTGGTGAAGAGGTGTTGCACGGCATCAGCTTCCGGGCCGAACCCGGGCAGATGGTCGCACTGGTCGGGTCTTCCGGGGCGGGCAAGTCGACGATCGCCTCGTTGCTGCCGCGCCTGTACGACGTCGACGCCGGGTCGGTCAAGCTGTCCGATGTGGACGTTCGCGAGCTCGGTTTCGCCTCGCTGCGGGAAACCGTCGGCGTGGTCACTCAGGACGGGCATCTGTTCCACGACACGATCCGGGCGAACCTCGAGTACGCGCGGCCCGGCGTCACCGACGCCGAGATCTGGTCGGCGCTGGACCGCGCCCGGCTGGCCGGGCTCATCCGGGACCTGCCGGACGGGCTGGAGACCGTGGTGGGGGAGCGGGGCTACCGGCTTTCCGGCGGGGAACGGCAGCGCCTGACCATCGCCCGGCTCCTGATCGCGCAGCCGCGGGTAGTCGTCCTGGACGAGGCGACCGCGCATCTGGACTCGCAGTCCGAAGCGGCCGTGGGCGAGGCGCTGACCGACGCGCTGGACGGGCGGACCGCGCTGGTCATCGCGCACCGGTTGTCGACGGTCCGGGCGGCGGACCAGATCCTGGTGATCGAACACGGGGAGATCGTCGAGCGAGGGACGCACGATGAGCTCCTCGCGCGGGAGGGGCGCTACGCGACGCTGTATCTGACGCAGTTCTCGGAGGAGCCTGCCGCTGCGTGACCGGACGCCATGAACGGTCCGTTCCTGGCAAAATTTGCCAGGAACGGACCGTTCATGGCGCGTGCGGGGGCAGGCAGCGGTTACCGGAGAGCGGGAACCCGCGTGCCGTACTTGGCCAGCAGCGCGGCGTTGGCCTCGTCGCCACCGTCCACGTTGGAACTGCGCCACAGCGGGATGTCGACACCCTGCTCCGCGCCCAGGTCCACGACCTCGGCGAGCACGAGGTTCCACAGGAACGCGTTGATCACCGTGGACAACGGCGCGGTCCGCGGCGCGTCCGGCGGGTAGCTGGAGTCGCCGGGCCGGACGTGGGAGTCGAGGACGATGCTCGCCTCCTCGATCAGTGTCGTCGCGGCGCGCTTCGGCGCCGCGGCCACGGACGCGGCCGAGCTCACCGCGATGACCGACGCCCCGCGGGCCCGCGCCCCGGCGGCCAGCTCGACCGGATACGGGTTGACGCCCGAGGTCGAGAACACCACCAGCAGGTCGTCCGGTCCCGGCGCGCGTTCGGCCAGTACCTCTTCGGCGAGCCCGGAGCGGCGCTCGGTCTTGGTGCTGTGCTGCGCGCCGTGCAGCGGCAGCAGTTCGGGGTGGTAGACCGGGTACACGCAGGCGAGCCCGCCCGCGCGGTAGAAGGTCTCGGCGACCGCGGCCAGCGAGTGCCCCGCCCCGGCGGTGAACACCAGGGCGTCGGCCCGGATGACCCCCAGGATCAGCTCGGCCGACTTCCGGATCTGCTCCGCGTTACCCCGTTCGGCCTCCGCGAGCCGTTCGGCGACGTCTGCATAACGTTCGGTGGTGCTCACCACATCCGCCCTTCCGTCTGGAGATCAGCGACGAATGTATCGCGTGGACCAATGGCAGAAGTGGAATACATCGGGTCATGATCGAGGTTGACCCGATCGCTGTGGCCGGGGATGCGGAGACTGGAGGATCCAGGGTGAGCGAGGCTGATCCCGCGGTGCGGACATGGCGAGTGCGGGGCCAGGTGAAAGCCGTGGTGCTGGTGCTGCACGGCGGCGCCGAGCACAGTCATGCCCGCGTGGCGCCGTGGCGGCTGGCGTACCAGCGGATGGTGCCGCTGGCGAAGGAGGCCCACCGGGCGGGCCGGGAGCACGGCGTCGAGGTGCGGCTCCTGCGCAACCGGATCTACGGCTGGAACGACCACGGCACCGACGCGCTCGCCGACGCGCGCAGGGCCCTGGAACGCGTCCACGAGGACCATCCCGGAGTACCGGTCATCCTCGTCGGCCATTCGATGGGCGGCAGGGTGGCCTTGCGCGTCGCCGACGATCCGGCTGTCATCGGAGTCTGCGCCCTGGCACCGTGGACACCACCGGGTGAACCCATCGGAGCCGTCGACGGTCGCGTGGTGCTCATCGCGCACGGGACCAAGGACAGGATGACCGATCCGGTGGCGTCACACGCTTTCGCGGAACGCGCCGAAAAGGTGACAACGCGGTCCGCGCGGTTTGAAATCGGCGGCGAAGGGCACGCGATGCTACGAAGGTCTCGCGTCTGGAACCGTCTTGTACGGGCTTTCACTCTCGAGCTGATCGAAGCCGGGGGAACTGACGAAACGGTGAGCGCGGCCTGGGATCGGCCGAGCTCCGAGCGGCTGCGGATCCCGGTCTAGACCGGGTGAGAGGGAGCACCTATGTCCACGTCGAGCGTCGATCGGGCGGCCGGTCCGGCCGGCCTGCCCGCCCCTGACGAAACCCGGTGGCCGGGACTGGCCACCCCGCCGCATTCCCCGTTCCGGGCGCGGATCGCCGAGCAGCTGTTCCGGCAGGCGGTGCGCCCGCTGAACGTCCGCGTGCGCATGCCCGACGGTTCGCACCTCGGCGCCGGCGGCCCGGACGCCCCCGAGATGCGGCTCAACCGCCCCGCCGCCTTCTTCCACCGCCTCGGCGTGGACGCGAAGATCGGGTTCGGCGAGGCGTACATGGTCGGTGACTGGACGAGCGACGCGCTCGCCGAGGTGCTGACCCCGTTCGCGGAGCGGATGGCGACGCTCATCCCGCCGCTGCTGCAACGGTTCCGCCGGTTCGTCGACCGCGGCCACCCCGCGGGCGAGGAGAACTCCATCGAGGGGTCGCGGGCGAACATCCACCGCCACTACGACCTTTCCAACGATCTGTTCGGCGCCTTCCTGGACCCGTCGATGATGTACTCGTCGGCGTTGTTCGGCCCGGACGACGACCTCACCGCGGCCCAGCACCGCAAGATCGACAGCGTCCTCGACTACGCCGGGGTCCGCGAGGGCAGCACGGTGCTCGAGATCGGCACCGGCTGGGGCGAACTCGCGATCCGCGCCGCCGCGCGCGGAGCCCGGGTCACGTCACTGACCATCTCCGAGGAACAGGCGTCGCTGGCGACCGAGCGCATCGCCGCGGCGGGCTTCGCGGACCGGGTCGACGTCCTGCTGTGCGACTACCGCGACTCCAGCGGCGAGTACGACGCCGTGGTCAGCGTCGAGATGATCGAGGCGGTGGGCGAGTCCTACTGGCCCACGTTCTTCGAGACCATCGGGAAGCGCCTGAAGCCGGGCGGGCGGCTCGGGCTCCAGGCCATCACCATGGACCACGAGCGGATGCTCGCCGCGGCCCGGTCCTACACCTGGGTGCACAAGTACATCTTCCCCGGCGGGCTCATCCCGTCGACCACCTCGGTGGAGCAGGGGCTGCTGGAACACGCGCGGCTGAGACTGCAGGGGGTGCGGGAGTTCGGCCAGGATTACGCCCGCACGCTGCGGTTGTGGCGGGAGCGGTTCACCCAGCGGTGGGACGGGATCACCGAATTGGGCTTCGACGACGTCTTCAAACGGATGTGGGAGTTCTACCTGGCGTACTCCGAAGCGGGGTTCCGTTCGGGGTATCTCAAGGTCCACCAGTTCGGATTCGCCGAAAACGGACAATGAACGCCACCCAACCGATGCGGGGTGCCGGACGTCCTTCACCTAGGGTCTGCGGTTGACTGGGCCTACACGCGAAATCGGGACGGGTGATTCGGCATGACGTATGGAGGCGACGACCGAGGGCGACGGATGCCGCCACAACGGCCGCCGTCCGGCCGCCCCCGGCGGCATCAGCCCGCGCAGATGATGCCGCTGCCCGGCCGGGGGAGCAGCCCGTACGACGAGCGGACGACCCCCATGGGGCACGGCGGCGCCGAACGCCCCGCCGGCCCGCCCCCGCGCCGTCCCGAGCCCCCGCCGGGCCGCCCGATGGACGGCGGGCGGCCGCCGCGGCGACGCAAGCGGTGGGGCTTCGGCAAGGTGCTGCTCACGTTGCTCCTGGTGTTCGTGGTGTTCCTCGCCGGGGTGTGGGTCTACCTGGAGTTCTCCATCAACCGCGTCGACGCGCTGGAGGAGTACTCCGGCCGCCCCGTCGCGGCCGAGGGCGCCAACTGGCTGATCGTTGGCTCCGACAGCCGGGATGGGCTGACGCCCGAGGAGCAGGCGAAACTGGTCACCGGCGATGCCAACGAGGCCGGTGGTAAGCGGACCGACACCATCATGATCGCGCATGTCCCGGACAACAGCACCAAGCCGACGCTGTTGAGCCTTCCCCGGGACTCGCAGGTGAACATCCCCGGACACGGCAAGAACAAGATCAACGCCGCGTTCGCGATGGGCGGTCCGGCGTTGCTCGCGAAGACCGTCGAAGGTGCCACCGGCCTGCGGATCGACCACTACGCCGAGATCGGCTTCGGCGGGTTCGCCAAGATCGTCGACGCGATCGGCGGGGTCAACATGTGCGTCGAGAAGCCGATGGAAGACACCATGACGGGGATCAAGATCGAACCGGGCTGCCAGGACCTCCAGGGTCCGCAGGCGCTCGGGTTCGTCCGCATGCGGCACAGCGCGGCCACCCCGCGGTCGGACCTCGACCGCGTCGCCAACCAGCGGAAGTTCATCGGCGCGCTGGTCAGCGAGATCGGCAGCCCCGGCACGCTGCTGAACCCGTTCTCACTGTTCCCGCTGCTGTCGACCGCGCCCGACGCGCTGACCATGGACACGCACGACCACGTGCACAACCTGGTGGGACTCGCGCTGGCGATGCGCGGGATTTCCTCGGGCGGCGTCGTCACCACGACGGTCCCGGTGACCAACGGTTCGGCGGAGAACTGGGACAAGACGAAGTCGAAGCTGCTCTTCGACGCGCTGAAGAACGACACGGAGGTCCCGGACAGCGTGATCCTGAGCTGAGCCGGACCACTCGCGAGTGTCATGAAAGGGTCGTTCAGGACATTTTTCGTCCTGAACGACCCTTTCATGACATCCGGGGCCGAGGCGTTCGAAAATCGGAGGCGCCCGAAGCGACGGCGAGGCACCATGGGCCGATGGAAGCGCCCGCCGAAACCCTCGCCGACGACGTCGTCGAGCTGCGCCGCTGGAAGCCGGAGCAGCTCGAAACCCTCGCCGCCGTCGCGGGGGATTCCGCGGCGCATCTCGGCGCCTGGATGATCTGGGCCACCGACGGCTACGGCCGTCAGGAGGCCGTCGAGTTCCTCGAGCACACCGCGAAGAACTGGGCCGAGGGCAAGACCTACGACTTCGCGATCTTCGCGGGCGACGAGGTCGTCGGCGGCACGGGCATGATCACCCATCCGGACCGGATCGAGATCGGCTACTGGCTCAGCCGCCACCACACGGGCCGCGGCCTCGTCACCAGAGCCGCCAGACTGCTGGCGGCCGAGGCCTTCCGCCTCGGCGCGCCGGAGGTCGAGATCCGGCACGACGAGAACAACGTCGCGAGCGGCGCCGTGGCCGCCCGGCTGGGGTTCACGATGACCGGCGACGAGGCCGCCGCGCCACCGCTCGCCCCGGCCTGCTCGGGCGTCAACCGGGTCTGGCGGCTCAAGCGTCCTTAGTCTTGCGTTCGCGCAGGGCGGCGAGCGCCTTGTCGGCGTGCACGGTGAACTTCAGTTCGCTCTTGATCACTTCGAGCACCTTGCGGTCGGTGTCGATGACGAACGTGTGCCGTTTGGCGTGCAGCGGGCTGAATTTGCGCCAGACGCCGAACTGCCTGGCCACCACACCGTCCACATCGGACAGCAGTGGGTAGTCGAAGCCGTGTTTGGCCGAGAACTCCTGTTGTTTGGCGACGGCGTCCGGGCTGATGCCGACGCGGTGCGCGCCGACTTCGGCGAACTCCGCGGCCAGGTCGCGGAAGTGGCAGCTTTCCGCGGTGCAGCCGCTCGTCATCGCGGCGGGGTAGAAGAACAGCACGACCGGGCCGGACGAGAGGAAGTCCGACAGCGTGCGCTCCTCGCCCTTGTCGTCGGGCAGGGTGAAGTCCGGGGCGATGTCACCTTGATCCATGAGCGGATCCTGCCACGTCAGTGGGCGTGCCGTTCGATGAGCTCGTCGACCTCGTCCCCGGTCGCGGAATCGGCGACGAACGAGCCGCGCGCCGCGAGCACGCCGTGCCGCCGCAGCCGCTCGGCCTGTTCGTGGCTCCGGACGCCTTCCGCGCCGATGCGCAGTTTCAGCTCCTTGGCCCTGGCGACCAGCTGGCACAGGTGGCGGACGTCGGCCTCGTTCTCGCCGTCGGCCAGCGCGTCGATCACCGCGCCGGAGAGGATCACGTGGCGGACCGGCAGTCCGTGCCGGGGGATCAGCTCCAGGTCGGCCGAACCGGAGATGGTCAGCACCATCTGGGCGCCCAGATCGGCCAGCACGGCGAAGGAGTCCAGCATCTCGCCGCCGGTGTCGAGCACGGACTCGCGATCGGTGCACAACCGCAGCGCGTGCGCGGGCAGGCTGTGCCGGTCGAGCTGTTCCTTGACCAGCATCACCAGATCAGGGTCGATGGCCAGCCGTTTCGGCAGCCGCACGCAGACGTCCGGCGCCGCGTCGCCGAACCGGCTCCGCCAGCGCGCGGTGGCGGCGAGCGATTCCGCCAGCAGCCACCGGCCGAGCGGGATGGTCATCCCGGTGATCTGCGCCAGCGGATAGAACTCGTCGGAGTCCAGTTCGCCCTTCTCCGGATGGGTCCAGCGCAGCCCGGCGTTGACCGCGGCCAGCTGGTCCGGATCCGCGAGCTTCACCGTCGGCTGGTAGATCAGCGAGAACTCGCCGTTCTCCAGCGCGCCCGCGATGACCGCGCCGAGCTGGTAGCGGCCGCGGTCGCGCGCGTCGAGTTCCGGGTCGAACAGCATCCACTGCGCCTTGCCCGCCTCCTTGGCGCGGTGCAGGGCGATCTCCGCGGCCCGGAGCAGGTCTTCCGGTCCGCCGTCAGTGACCTGGCGGACGACGATGCCGGCGCTCGCGCTGACCCCGATGCCGTGCCCGCCGAGGTAGATCGGCTCGACCAGTTCTTCCAGGGCCTGCTCGACCAGGGCGATCACCTGGAGCGAGGTGAACCCGCCGCGCAGCAGGACGGCGAACCCGTCGCCGGACAGCCGGGCGACGGAACCGTGGTGATCGCCGGTGAACACGGCCTTGAGCTTGTTCGCGACCCCGCGCAGCACCTGGTCGCCGACGCCGGCCCCGAGACCGTCGTTGATCACCTTGAAGCCGTCGACGTCGAGGTAGACGAGCGCGACCTGTTCGCCGCCGGGTCCCGCCAGGGCGGTTTCGAGGGCGTTGCCGAACGCGGTGGCGTTCGGCAGGCCGGTCAGCGCGTCGTGCACGTTCTGGTGCAGCAGCTGTTCCTGGAGCAGGTGGATCTCGTTGGCGTCCGAGACCATCAGGACCGGGTACGTCGAACCGGGCCGGTCGCCGGGAAGGTCGGTGAGGGTCACGTCGACCCAGATGGTGCCTTCTTCACCGTGGTCCAGCAGCAGGCGTTCCTGCTGGGTCGGCTGGCCGAGCGTCATGAGCTGGGAGAGCCCGTTCCGCAGCCGGGAGACGTCGTGGTCGGCGGAGCCGAGGTCGGGGATGTTCCGGCCGCGCAGCGCCGAGGGGCGGCAGCCGAGGAGTTTGCCGAGCGCGGTGTTCGCCTCGACGATCTCGCCGTCGGTGTCGGCGAGCGCGATCCCGATGGGGGACGCGGAATAGAGCTTGGAGAAGCGATCCCTGGCGGACCCGTGATCGGGTTCGGCCCGGACGGCGTCCTGGGCGACGCCGAGCAGGAACTCTTCGAGTTGCTCCTGGGGAAGCGATACTCCTTTGGTGTCAGCGAGCGTCGCGGCCCATCTCCGAGCGACGTCCACCAACCCTGGTACGGAACCAGGCTCGGGCACACTTCACCTCTTCATGCGCGGGTTATGGCCAGCTCAGACCGGGTGTCCGAGCCCACGGACCCACACTAGGTATGAGCCGACCGGGTGTAGTGCCACGGCATCACGCGCGATCCGGGGTGTCTACCGGCTGAAAGGGTGATCGCGCTACACGAGTGGTGACCGGAAGTTACCAAGAGTACTCGTTGGTGGTTGTCCGTCGACCGGCTTCAGCGCGCGGTCAGCCGGATCGGCAGGCCGTCCGCGGGAACGGGCAAAGAAACGTAGTCCCAGCGCGCGGTGTAGCCGTCGGGGACCGACCACCGATACGCCCGCAGCATCTCGTGGAGCAGCGCTTTCACTTCGAACGTCCCGAAATGCAGGCCGATGCACTTGTGCGCGCCACCGCCGAACGGCATCCACGCGTACCGGTGCGACTTGTCCTCGCGGCGTTCCTCGCCGAAGCGGTCCGGGTCGAAACGCATCGGATCGGTCCAGTGCTCCGGCGCGAAATGGTTGACGGTGGGCGAAACCCCGACCAGTGTCCCTTCGGGGACGAAGTGCCCGAGGACTTCCGTGTCCTTCACGGTTTTCCTTGCCAGGGAAGGAACCGGGGCCACCAGGCGCAGGGATTCCTTGATCACCAGGTCCAGCGTCTTCAGGGACTCCAGCGCCTCGATGTCCGGCACGTCGTCGCCGAGCGCGAGGGACTCCCGGCGCGCGCGTTCCTGCCATCCGGGGTTCTTGGCGAGGTGGTAGACGGCGGCGGCGCTGGTGATGGTCGACGTGTCGTGCGCCGCCATCATCAGGAAGATCATGTGGTTCACGACGTCGGAGTCGGTGAAGCGGTCGCCGTCCTCGGTGGTGGCGTGGCACAGGGCGGTGAAGAGGTCGTCGCCGTCGCTCGCCCGTTTCGCGGGCAGATTCGCCGCGAAGTAGCGTTCGAGGACCTTGCGGCCGTGCAAACCCGCCGCCCAACGGCCGCCGGGAACGGGGAACCGCACGATGGCCGTGCCCGCGCGCACGGAGTTCACGAACGCGCGGTTGATCGCGGCCGCGTCGTCACCCGATCGCATGCCCATGAACACGCGCGTCGCGACGTCGAGCGTGAGTTGCTTGAGGGACCAGTAGATCCGCGGGTTCGGCCGGTCCGCCCACGCGGCGATGCCTTCGCGCAGGGCCGGTCCCATCTGGTCGACGTACCCGGTGAGCCGCTGCCGCGTGAACGCCGCCTGCATGATCCGGCGGTGCAGATGGTGCTCGCCGAAATCGAGCAGCATCAGGCCGCGGTCGAAGAACTGCTCGATGAAGAACTTCCAGCCCTCCTGGGAGAAGGCCTTGTCCTTGTTCACCAGCGCGATCTGTGTGGCCTCCGGGCCGGAGAGGGTGACGATGCGGCGGCCGAACGCGCCCATCCACGACACCGGGCCGTAGGTCTCGTGGCGTTTGAGGCCGAACTCGATACCGAAGCGCATGAAGTCCAGCGCGTGCCCGATGACCGGCGGGCCTTCGTCGCCGAGGACGGGCTTGAGGCCCGGCGGGGCGGGCGCGAGTTCGCGGACCGGCCAGGTCGCGCCGAGCCAGCGCTGGTCCACCGAACGCGGCAGGGGGATCGAGGTGAGCGGCGGGACCCGCTCGCGCAGCGCTCCGGTGACCTTTTCGACGGTGTTCGCCATGGTGACCATCTCCCCGTTGAGACCGGCTACCGCTCCACCATCGCACCCTTGTTGACGTCCTGACAATACCTCGGCGGAAGTCCGTGAAGGACTCCTTGAGGGACTCAGAGTCCCTCAAGGAGTCCTTCACGGAACGGTCAGCCCAGCTCGGACCGGACCGCCCGGGCGGCCGCGACCAGGTTCCGCAGGGCCGGTTCGACCTCGGCGTAACCGCGGGTCTTCAGGCCGCAGTCCGGGTTGACCCAGATCCGCTCGGCGGGCACGGCGCCGACAGCGGTCCGCAGCAGCCCGCTGACCTCGTCGACGCCGGGGACGCGCGGCGAGTGGATGTCGTACACGCCGGGCCCGACACCGCGGCCGAAGCCCGCCGCGCCGAGGTCGGTGACGACCTCCATCTTCGACCGCGCGGCCTCGATGCTGGTGACGTCGGCGTCGAGCGCGTCGATCGCCTTGACCACCTCGCCGAACTCCGAGTAGCACATGTGCGTGTGGATCTGCGTCGCGTCGGAGATGCCGGACGTCGCCAGGCGGAACGACGAAACCGCCCACGCGAAGTACGCCTCGTGCGCCGCCGCGCGCAGGGGGAGCAGTTCCCGCAGCGCCGGCTCGTCGACCTGGATGACGCGGATGCCTGCCTCCTGCAGGTCGTGCACCTCGTCGCGGATGGCCAGCGCCACCTGGCGGGCGGTCTCGCCCAGCGGCTGGTCGTCGCGGACGAACGACCACGCCAGGATCGTCACCGGACCGGTCAGCATCCCCTTGACGGGTTTGCCGGTCAGGCTCTGCGCGTAGCGAGCCCATTCGACGGTCATCGGCTCCGGACGCGAGACGTCGCCGTACAGGATCGGCGGCCGGACGCACCGCGAACCGTAGGACTGCACCCAGCCGAAGTCGGTGGCGGCGAACCCGGCCAGCCGTTCGGCGAAGTACTGCACCATGTCGTTGCGCTCGGGTTCGCCGTGCACCAGCACGTCCAGGCCGAGGTCCTCCTGCAACCGGACGACGTGCTCGATCTCCGCCTTCATCGCGGCCTCGTAGCCCGCGTCGTCCAGCGACCCCGCCTTGTGGGCGGCCCGCGCCTTGCGGACCTCGGTGGTCTGCGGGAACGAGCCGATCGTCGTGCTCGGCAAGGGCGGCAGGTCCAGCGCGGCCTGCTGTGCCGCCGCGCGCCGGGCATAGGGGGAGCGGACGGTGTCGTCCGGCCGCAGCGCCTCCAGCCGGGCGCGCACCTCGGCGTCGGCCAGGTCTGCCGCCGTCGCGCGGTCCGCGGCCGCGGCACGTGCGGCGGACAGATCGACGCCGTCCTCCTTCAACGCGCGCCCGAGCAGGACGACCTCGTCGACCTTCTGCTTGGCGAAGGCGAGCCAGCCCTTGAGACGCGGGTGGAGCCCGTCCTCCCGCTCGACGTCGTAGGGCACGTGCAGCAGCGAGCACGACGTCGAGACGCTGACCGACTTCGCGGTGCCGAGCAGCGTCGCCGCCCGGCCGAGCGCGCGGGCCGGGTCGGTGCGCCAGACGTTGCGCCCGTCCACGACCCCGGCCAGGACCTCCTTGTCGCGCAAGGCGGGCTCGGCCACGACGGCGTCCACAAAGGACTCGTCGGTGACGAGGTCGACGGCGATCGCGTCGATCGGGGAGCGGGCGAGCACGCCCAGACCGCGGCCGAGGCCGCCGAAGTACCCGGCGACCAGGATCTTCGGCCGCGCGGTCGCTTTCGCGAGCCGGTGGTAGGCGCGGATGAGCGCGTTGAGCTCTTTCTCGGTGCGGTCCGCCGCGAACGCGGGCTCGTCGAACTGGACCCACTCGACGCCTTCGTCGTGCAGGCGCCGCAACAGTTCGACATAGCCGTCGAGGAGGTTGTCGAGCAGATCCAGCGGTCGGAAGCCCTCAGGGGCGCTTTCGGTCGCCTTCGCGAGCAGCAGGAACGTCACCGGGCCCACGAGCACCGGCCTGGTCTCGACGCCGATCGCGCGGGCCTCGCGGTACTCGTCCAGCGGTTTGGTGCCGGTGAGCGAGAACGTCGTGTCCGGGCCCAGTTCGGGGACGATGTAGTGGTAGTTCGTGTCGAACCACTTCGTCATCTCCATCGCCGGCGCGTCCTGCACCCCGCGCGCGGCGGCGAAGTAGGTGTCCAGCGGCGAAAGACCGAGCGTCGTGAAGCGCTCCGGCAGCGCCCCGAACAGCTCGGCCGTGTCGAGCACCTGGTCGTAGTGGGAGAACGTGTTGGACGGGACGGAATCCAGCCCCGCGTCCTTGAGTTCCCGCCAGGTCCGGGTGCGCAGCGCGCGGCCGGTGTCCAGCAGTCCGGCCTCGTCGATCTTGCCAGCCCAATAGCGTTCTAGCGAACGCTTGAGTTCCCGGTCCGGTCCGATCCGGGGATAGCCCAGCACTGTCGTGCCGATTTCGGTCACAGCTCTCTCCTCGCGAGCTTGTCGTCGGAGCCCGGAGCGCGCGCAGGAGTGACCGCCGTTCGGTCGTGCCCATCCCACGAGGCCCGGACTCACGCACGCCGTCGGCGCGCGTACCACGGGCAGGTCTTCGGACTCGTGGGCGACGTGCTCGCTCCTACCGGCCGTCGCTTCCCGGGTGCCATACCCAGTGCTTTACCGTGTCTCGCACGGTGACGGCTTTCGTTCCCACATACCGCTGCGGGGCAGTCCCGGATTCTCACCGGGTTCCCTGTTACCTCGACCGGCCTGGGAGGCCGGGCGAACCAGTAGCACCCTGGAGCGTACCGAGGCCCGCTACGGGACTGCTCGAATGTGAGCAAAGTCGGTCAGCGTGAGCGGCGCAGCCCGTCCAGCAGAAGGGTGACGACACCGTCGGCCTCGGCCCGCCACCCGGGACGGTCATGGGCCGCGCCGATGCCGTGCAGCGCCATCAGCACGGCTCCGGCGTCGACGTCGTCGCGAATGGCGCCGTCCCGCACGGCGTCGGCCACCAGGGCGGTGACGGCCTCTTCCAGCGCTCGGCTGCCCTCGGCGAGAGCGCCCGAACGATCGGCCATGAGCGTGGCCAGCGTCCTGGCCAGGCCTTCGTGGGCGCCTATGTGGTCGACCATGTCGCGGAGGAAGGTCGCCAGAGCCTCCGCCGCGGGCAGCGAGGCCTGGAGATGCCGGGCGCGGTCGCACAGCGCGGCGACTTCTCCGTGGTAGACCGCCTCGGCCAGCGCTTCCCTGGTGGGGAAGTGGCGGTAAAGCGTGCCGGTGCCCACGCCTGCCAGGCAGGCGAAGTCGTCGAAGCGCAGGTCGAAGAAGCATCCGGCCTGGAAGAGCTCCCGGGCCTTGGCGAGCAGGGCCTCGCGCTTGCGCCGGGCGTCGGCCCGCAGCGGCTTGTCGGCGGTCATGCGCTCCCTCGCGTTGACAACTGGAGATCATCTCCATATTTTCGAAGTGGAGATAATCTCCAGTTCGATCGTACCCCGCGAGGTTCACCTTGAAGATCTTGATGTTCGGAAGAGGCGTGATCGCCACCATCTACGGCTGGGCCCTGCACAAGGCGGGACATGACGTCGAGTTCTACGTCCGGCCGGGTCGCGCGGCGACGTACGGGGACGCGGTGGACCTCGACCTGCTCGATACGCGGCGCCGGATGTGGGGGCGGCGCGTCGTCGAGAAGTGGCCGGTGCGCCTCCGCGAGACACTGGAGCCGGACCACGATTTCGACCTGATCGTGCTCAGCGTTTCGCACCACCGCCTGCCGGAGGCGACGGAATTCCTGGCTCCGCGCGTCGGCCGGGCCACGGTGCTGGTCTTCGGCAACATCTGGACCGAGCCGACGGCCGCGATCGGCCCGCTCCCGCTCGACCGGATCGCCTGGGGCTTTCCCCAGGCCGGTGGCGGTTTCGCCGCGAACGGCGTGCTTCGCGGGATGCTGATGCCGTCGGTCATCTTCGGCACCCTCGGCCGTCCCCCGACCGATCGGGAGAAGGCCGTGCGCCAGGCGTTTCGCGCGGCCGGGCTCCGGATCAAGGAGCGGCCGGACTTCCGCGGCTGGCTGTGGGTCCATTTCGCGTCGGACGCCGGCCTGCTCTCGCAGGGCCTGCGGCGAGGTTCCCTGTCCGAGCTGGCCGGGTCGGCGGGCGACCTGCGGGAGGGGTTGCTGACCGGCCGCGAGCTGCTGCCGCTCCTCGAAGCGCGCGGCCTCGACCTGCGACGGCACCGGGTCGCCGTGCTGCCGTTCCGCGCGGCCTGGCTGACGGCCCCCGTTCTCGCCTGGCTGACCGCTCATGTCGCCGTGGCGCGCGTGAGTCTCGCGGCGCACTCCGACCCCGACGCGGAGGAGCCGCGCGAGGTCTGCCGGGACACCCTGGCCGAAGCGCGGCGGCTGGGCGTCCCGGTGCCGCGCTTGGAAGCGGCGGAACCGCACTTCGCCCGAGCCTGAACCCGGAAGTACCGAAAGTGCCCTTTTGCCCCCGGTGCCCCCGGTGCCAAGTCCGTGAAGGCCTCCTTGAGGGACCCAGAGTCCCTCAAGGAGGCCCTCACGGACTCGACGCTCGGGAAGCGCCGCTGTCGTCTTGTGCCCAGGTACATGAAGGCCCCCTTCCGTACCTGGGCGCAAGGAAGGGGGCCTTCATGTACTACGGGTGGACTGTCAGTCCCAGTCGAGGGCGCCACCGGACTGGTACTCGATGACGCGGGTCTCGAAGAAGTTCTTCTCCTTCTTGAGGTCCATCGCCTCCGACATCCACGGGAACGGGTTCTCCGTCTCGCCGAAGATCGGCGCGAGGCCGATCTGCTGCGCCCGCCGGTCGGTGATGAAGTGCATGTACTGCTCGATCAGCTCGGCCGACAGCCCGAGCATGCCGCGCGGCATGGTGTCGCGGGCGTAGGCGACCTCGAGCTCGCACGCCTCGGTCAGCATGCCGCGGACCTCGGCCTGGAACTCCTCGGTCCACAGGTGCGGGTTCTCGATCTTGATCTGGTTGATGCAGTCGATGCCGAAGTTCAGGTGGATCGACTCGTCGCGCAGGATGTACTGGTACTGCTCGGCGATGCCGACCATCTTGTTCCGGCGGCCGAGCGACAGGATCTGCGCGAAGCCGGTGTAGAACCACATGCCCTCGAAGATCACGTAGAACGCGACCAGGTCACGCAGGAAGTTCTGGTCGGCCTCGGGGGTGCCGGTCTCGAAGTCCGGGTTCTCCAGGTTCTGCGTGTACTTCAGCGCCCACGCGTCCTTCTCCGAGATGGAGGGGACTTCGCGGTACATGTTGAACAGCTCGCCCTCGACCAGGCCCAGGCTCTCGCAGATGTACTGGAAGGTGTGCGTGTGCACGGCCTCCTCGAACGCCTGGCGCAGCAGGTACTGGCGGCATTCGGGGTTGGTGATCTGGCGGTACACCGCGAGCACGATGTTGTTGGCCACCAGCGATTCCGCGGTCGCGAAGAAGCCGAGGTTGCGCTTGAGCATGGTGCGCTCGTCCTCGGAGAGGCCGTCGGGCGACTTCCACAGCGCGATGTCGGCCTGCATGGCGACCTCGGTCGGCATCCAGTGGTTGTTGCAGCCGGCGAGGTACTTCTCCCAAGCCCAGGTGTACTTCATCGGCAGCAGCTGGTTGACGTCGGCGCGGGCGTTGATCATCCGCTTGTCGTCGACGTTGATGCGCGCGGCGCCGACTTCGATCTCGCCGAGGCCGGTGGCGTCGGCGGAGGCGTCAAAGGTGGTCATAGAGCGGCTCACTTCACGAGGTGGTCGGGTGGGTCGTGAGTGGCGATTCGGGTTAGAACCCAATA
>NZ_JBFBGL010000101.1:0-20823 GCF_040684635.1 Amycolatopsis sp. NPDC089917
GGCAGCTCTGGGCCTGATCTCTGGTTTGCGGATGTCATGAAAGGGTCGTTCAGGACGTTTTTCGTCCTGAACGACCCTTTCATGACACGCGCTGGCACGATGGCGGGCATGAAGGTCATCGGGTTGCTGGGCGGGATGAGCTGGGAATCGTCGGCCGAGTACTACCGGCTGGTCAACGAGCGCGTGCGTGAGCGGCGCGGCGGGTTCCACTCCGCGCGCACAGTGCTCTACTCCGTGGACTTCGCCGAGATCGAGGCGATGCAGGCCGAAGGCCGCTGGGACGACGCCGGGCGGGAACTGAACCGCGCGGCCCGCGGCCTCGAAGCCGCCGGAGCGGACTTCGTCGTCCTGTGCACCAACACGATGCACAAGGTCGCCGACCGGCTCACCGAAGGCCTCGGCGTCCCGCTGCTGCACCTCGCCGACACCACGGCCGCCGCGATCAAGGCCGCGAACATCCACAGAGCGGGCCTCTTGGGCACCGGCTTCACCATGGCCCAGCCCTTCTACCGCGACCGTCTCGCCGCGCACGGGCTCGACGTGCTCGTCCCGGAGGAGCGAGACCGCGAGACGGTGCACCGGGTCATCTACGACGAACTCGTCCACGGCGTCGTCACCGACGACTCCCGCGAGCGGTATCGCGAGGTCATCGCGAGGCTCGTCGAAGCGGGCGTGGAAGGCGTGATCTACGGCTGCACCGAGATCGAACTGCTCGTCGGCCCCGAGGACAGCCCGGTGCCGACCTTCCCCACCACACGGCTGCACGCGGAAGCGGCCGTGGACTACGCGTTGGGCAAGTCTTCGCTCCCTCCCGCGGTGTGACGTTCGTGCTGGCCGACGGCCTGTCGCCACAGCCTGTCCTGTTCTTCGCCGGTGAAACCGCCGCGAGGCACGCCGAAGACGTCCTCGATCGCCGCCCACCACTCGGCCGGTGAATCGAGCACCGTCTTGCCGCCCGGTCCGCTCAAGGTCAGCGCGCGCAGCGAATCCACGCCCTCGGCGTCCCGCCGCTGGAGCACCAGGGTGCGGACGAATCCGGAGTCCTCGGAGGTCGACAGCTCGACGTGCTTGTCGGCGAAGTCGGCCATCATGGCCGTCTCCGGGGCGAAATCCATCCCGACGAAACTGCCCTGCGGATCGTGGTCGAACCGCCAGCCACCGGGCGTGACCTCCGAGGCCCGCATGCGGAACACCAGCGGCCCCTGTTTGTACTCGCCTTCGACCAGAGGGATCGGCTCGTGGATGCCGTCGCCGAGCCCCACGTCGACGAACCAGCCCGTCTCCGGTGTCTCGGGCAGCCCGGTCACCGTCAGCGCGAGGTGGTTGAGATGGATCCCGGCCTGCTCGCCGGCCATCTGCGCCCCGCCCGGATGCCGCGTGACCTGGTAGCCCAGCTCCCGCAGCAGCGCCGAGAACGACCCGTTGAGGTGGTAGCAATAGCCGCCCCGGCCGGCGGCGATCCGGCCGAACGACACCGCCGGATCCAGCGACGTCACCCGGCCCAGCTGGACTTCGAGATCTTCGTACGGCACCCGTTCCACGTGTGCCGCGTGCAGCCGGAAGAGAGCGTCGAGGCTCGGCGGCTCGTGTTCGAGGCCGAGTCGCGCGAGGTAAGCGGGCACGTCGAGGTGCTCGGAAGAAGGGATCCCCATGCGAGCGACCGTAGCGGCACCCACCGACAAATCAGGGTTCTCACGGAGGCGATCCCGTTGTTCCGCTCGTAGCCTGGGGAGGTGACCACTTTGCCTCCCCAGCCGGTCCCGGCGAGCGAGTCGCCCGGTGCGGACCCGGCCAAACGCGTCCTGCCGCCGAACCCGAAGGCCGCCGCGATCGTGGCGCTGGCCTTCACCGTGCTGCTCTACCTGGTGGAACTCGTCGACGTGGTGCTGCCCGCCGACCTCGACCAGGGTGGAATCCTCGCCCGCGACCTCTCCGGGCTCGACGGCGTGATCTGGGCGCCGTTGCTGCACCACGGCTGGGGGCATCTGTTCTCCAACACCGTTCCCGTCCTGGTGTTCGCCTTCCTCGCGATGGCCGCGGGCATCGGCCGGTGGGTGATGGTCACCGCCATCATCTGGGTGCTTTCCGGCCTCGGCGTCTGGCTGATCGCGCCGAGCGGCACGGTGACCGTGGGAGCGTCCGGGGTCGCCTTCGGCTGGCTCGCGTTCCTGCTGGTCAGGGGCATCTTCAATCGCGCGGCCGGGCAGATCCTGGTCGCCGTGGTGCTGCTCGGGATCTGGAGCGGAATGCTCTGGGGACTGCTCCCGGGTGATCCGGGCGTCTCGTGGCAGGGGCACCTGTTCGGAGCGCTGTCCGGGGTCTTCGCGGCCTGGGTGATGGCGCGGATGGACAGGTCCCAGACCAGGAAAGCGACCGGTCCCGGTAGCCTCGCCGCGTGACCAAGCCGAGCGCCGACGCCCCGATCGGCGTCTTCGATTCCGGAGTGGGCGGGCTCACCGTCGCCAGGGCGATCCTGGAGCAGCTGCCCGGTGAGCGGCTGCGCTACGTCGGCGACACCGCCCGCAACCCGTACGGTCCGCTCCCCATCGCGACGGCACGCCAGTACGCGCTGGAGGCGCTGGACGACATCGTCGAAGGCGGGGTGAAGGCGCTGGTCATCGCCTGCAACACCGCCTCCGCCGCCTGCCTTCGGGACGCGCGGGAGCGCTACGACGTGCCCGTGGTCGAGGTCGTCCTCCCCGCCGCGCGCCGGGCCGTCTCCGCCACGCGTTCGGGGCGGATCGGCGTCATCGGCACCGAGGGCACCGTCCGGTCCCGCGCCTACGACGACGCCTTCAACGCCGCGCAGGACGTCGAGATCACCAGCGTCGCGTGCCCGCGGTTCGTGGACTTCGTCGAACGCGGGATCACCACCGGGCGCCAGGTGCTGGGGCTCGCGCAGGGCTATCTGGAACCACTGCTGGACGCACAGGTCGACACCCTGGTCATGGGCTGCACGCACTACCCGTTGTTGTCCGGGGTGTTGCAGATCGTCATGGGCCAGGACGTCACGCTGGTGTCCAGCGCCGAGGAGACCGCGCGTGACCTCGTGCGTGTCCTCACCGAGGACGATCTCCTCGCCGAGCGCGACACCCCGCCGAGGCACGAGTTCGTCGCCACCGGATCCGCCGAGCCGTTCACCAGGCTCGCTCAGCGGTTCATGGGCTTCGCACCTGGTGTGCTCGCTCCCACCAGTGCGTGAAAACGCCGATTCCGCGCTTAAGGTGTCACAGTGCGTCTCACGATCCTCGGCTGCTCGGGCAGCATCCCCGGGCCCAACGCCGCCGCGTCCGGTTATCTGCTCGAGGCGGACGGGTTCGTCCTGGGGCTCGAATTCGGCAACGGGACGCTCGCCAGGCTTCAGGCCCTGCGCGACCCGTTCGACCTGGACGCGCTGATCCTTTCGCATCTCCACCCCGATCATTGCGCCGACGTCAGCGCGCTCACCGTGCTGCGGCGCTACCACCCCGCGCTGCCGTACCCGGCGAGGCCGGCCCAGCTGCCGGTGTACGGGCCTTCTGACGTGCACGAGCGGCTCGCCTACGCCTACGCGGCGAACGATGAGGAGCGGGCGAGCACCGATCTCTCCGACGTCTTCGCCTTCCACGCGCTGAGCGCGGAGCCCACGAGGATCGGGCCGTTCGAGGTCACCGCGGTCCCGGTCGACCATCCGACCCCGGCGTTCGGCCTGCGGATCGCGCACGGCGGCAAGACCCTCGCGTACACCGGTGACACCGGCGTCTGCGACACCCTCACCGATCTCGCCGGCGGCGTCGACGTCCTGCTGTCCGAAGCGTCCTGGACCGACTCGCCCGACCGGCCGGCCGGGGTCCACCTGTCCGGAAAGGAAGCGGGGGAACTGGGCCGCAAGGCCGGGGTGGGGCGGTTGCTGCTCACCCACGTCGCGCCCTGGACCGACCGCGCCGCCGTCCTCGCCGAGGCGGCCGTCGCGTACCCCGCGGCCGAGCTGGTCGAACAGGGCGCTGTCTACGACCTCTGACGCGGGGTTCTAGAGTGGCGGCCGTGGCGAGAAAAGACGGCAGGAACGACGACCAGCTTCGCGACATCAAGATCACCCGCGGTTTCCAGCGGTGGCCCGCGGGCTCGGTGATGATCGAGTTCGGCGACACCAGGGTGCTGTGCGCGGCGAGCGTCACCGAAGGCGTGCCTCGCTGGCGGGCCGGTTCCGGCCTCGGCTGGGTCACCGCCGAGTACGCGATGCTGCCGTCGGCGACCAACACCCGCAGCGACCGCGAATCCATCAAGGGCCGCGTCGGCGGCCGCACCCACGAGATCTCCCGGCTGATCGGCCGGTCCCTGCGCGCCTGCATCGACCTGGCGGCGCTGGGGGAGAACACGATCGTCATCGACTGCGACGTCATCCAGGCCGACGGCGGCACCCGCACGGCCGCGGTGACCGGCGGCTATGTCGCGCTCGCCGACGCCGTCACCTGGCTCGGCGCGGCGGGCCGCCTCGCCGACCCGCAGCCGCTTTCGTCCTCTGTGGCCGCGGTGAGCGTGGGCGTCGTCGACGGCCGGGTGCGCCTCGACCTGCCGTACGAAGAGGACTCGCGTGCGGAGGTCGACATGAACGTCGTCGCCACCGACGCGGGCACCCTGATCGAGGTACAGGGCACCGGTGAGGGCGCGACCTTCGCTCGGTCCACTTTGGACACCATGCTGGACATGGCGCAGGCGGGCTGCGAGGAGCTGACCCGGCTCCAGACCGAGGCGCTCGCGCTGCCGTATCCCGGCGAACTCCCCGAGCCGCGCCCGGACAAGAAGAAGGGTGCGAAGTGACCAAGCTGCTCCTGGCCACCCGCAACGCGAAGAAGCTCGGCGAGCTCCGGCGCATCCTGGTGGCCGAAGGGATCGAGGGCGTCGAGGTCATCGGACTCGCCGACGTCCCCGAGTTCCCCGAAGCGCCCGAGACAGCCCCGGACTTCGAGGGCAACGCGCTCGCGAAGGCACAGGACGCGGCCGCCGCGACCGGTCTCCCGGCCATCGCCGACGATTCCGGTATCGCCGTGGACGCGCTCAACGGCATGCCGGGCGTGCTCTCGGCCCGCTGGTCGGGCAAACACGGCGACGACGAGGCGAACCTGGACCTCGTGCTGGCGCAGCTGTCCGACACACCCGACGAGCGTATGGGCGCCGCCTTCGTCTGCGCGGCCGCGCTGGTCGTCCCCGGCGGCGACGAAACCGTGGTGCGCGGGGAATGGCGAGGCTCGCTGATCCGGGAACGCCGTGGCGCCAACGGGTTCGGGTACGACCCGATCTTCGTGCCGGAAGGTGAAACGCGGACTTCGGCCGAACTGGATCCGTCCGAAAAGGACGGTGCTTCGCATCGGGGGAAGGCGCTGCGGGCGTTGGTGGGAGAGCTCAGGAAGCTGGCCGGCTGAGCTGGTCGTTGTCTTGCTGGATGTGATGTCCGTGAAGGCCTCCTTGAGGGACTCTGGGTCCCTCAAGGAGGCCTTCACGGACTTTGCGTTCGGGAGACGTGAGTGAGGTGCGGGTCGTGGGCGGCGGAGGCTCGGAGGGGTCGCAAAAGTGGCTTTCGCAACACCCGAAACCGGCAGAGGGGCAAGCCAGGCACACGCCACCTTTGCCCTACCCCTCAAGAGAACCCGAATCGCCACTCACGAGTCAGGACGCCAGGTCGAGGTCCCGCAGCAGCTTCGCGACGTGTCCGGTGGCGCGCACGTTGTACTGGGCCACGGCGATCTTGCCCTCGGCGTCGACGACGAACGTCGAGCGGATGACGCCTTCGTAGACCTTGCCGTAGTTCTTCTTCTCGCCGAAGGCGCTGTATGCCTTGAGGACGGTCTTCTCCGTGTCGGAGAGCAGCGGGAAGGTCAGGCCTTCCGCCTCGACGAACTTCGCGAGCTTCGCGGGCTTGTCCGGCGAGATGCCGAGGACCTGGTAGCCGGCGTCGTTGAGCTGCGCGAGGCTGTCCCGGAAGTCGCAGGCCTGCTTCGTGCAGCCCGGCGTGCCGGCGTTCGGGTAGAAGTACACGACGACCGACTTGCCGCGGAAGTCGCTGAGCTTGACGTCGTTGCCCTCGCTGTCGGGGAGGGTGAAGTCGGGCGCTTTGTCGCCGGGGGAGAGTCGCTGCTCGGTCATGACGCACACGGTAGCGAATCCGCGCCGTCAGACCTTCCCGCAGTACTTCGCGGCGACGGGCTCCGCGGGGCTCGGCCGCACCTGCAGACGCAGCCGCACCGGCTTGTCCGGAACGGCGAACGCCAGGTTCAGATGGACCGACCTGCCGGGCGCCACGTCCTTGCCGGCGTCCGCGATGCCGTTGTAACCCTGCGTCGGGTCGACGACCTGCTTGACCGTCGGGCTTTCGCCGTCCACCTCGCCGGACACGGACAACCCGGAGAGCCGGTAAGTGCTGTCGCCCGCGTTGGTCACCTCGATGCCGAAGGCCACCGCGCGCGGGCTCTGCGGGTACGCCGACGCGCTGGGACGGAACGACTTCGGCGCGGACACGGCGATCGTCACCCCGGTCGCGAACCGGTGCGGGGCGCCGAACGCGAGGTCACCCTCCGCATGCGTCGCGGCCAGCCCCTGTGCCGGGGCGTCCGCGCCGAGCACGGCGGCCCCTTTTTCCGGTGCCTGAACCCCGCACGCGGCCGCCAGCAGCAGCGAGCAGGCGGCGATCAGAAGCTTCGGGGTGCGCGGGGGCGCCATGTGCGGTTACTCCAGTCGGCGGTGCGGGTGGGCCGTTCGAGGTAGTCATTAGTGCCGAAGAGTCCAGAGTGACGGTCTTCGGCAGCCGAGAGGAGCGGCACGGCCGGGTTGACGCGCACCTGGTGTACAGCCGTGGCCGATCCGTGATCGGAAGGGCACGGCTAGTGACAGTCGTCACCCCGGTGACACACCTGCCGAGGTCAAACGGCGAAGGCGAAGAACAGGATGAAGATCGCCAGACCGGACACCCAGGCCACGATCAACCAGCCGAAATCGCGCATCGGATCGACCGCCCGGCTCTCTTCGCCCGGGACGTAGACGCCGCGCTCTTCGAACCAGTCCGCCCACCGGGTCATCCAGCGAAAGGGGCTTCGAGACGCCATGCCACTCACAGTACGGGCACGGGTGAGTCCGGTCAGCCAAGGAGGGGCCGCCCGAAAGGGCGAATCGGACGTACCTGTAATCGCCCACTAGGCCCTTTTGTCCAACAGGTTCACCCGTCAGGCTGTAAGGATGGCGCTGGGAATAGATATCTACAGCCGCTTTCAAACCGTTACCAATTGGCAGTCCGTCAAGGATCATGGGGTGACGTTCGTCTTCGTCAAGCTCACGGACGGTGGTGGCTTGCCGAACGGCGGCCGCAACACCGGTGAGGCGCTGGTGGCCGGCGCGAGATCAGTGGGTATCCCGGTGGGCGGGTATCACTTCGCCCAGCCGAGTCCTTCGCCGGAGGCGCAGGCCGACGTGCTGATCGGGGAGGTCCGGCGGCTCGGGGCGACCGGATGCGTCCCGATGCTCGACCTCGAAGACAACCCGCCCGGTTCGGGCGTGCCGAACATCCCCGACAGACGCAAGCGCGACTTCGCGATCGGATTCTGCAACCGCGTGGCGGGACACGGGTTCCGGCCCGGTGTCTACATGAACAACGCGCACGCCAAGATGTTGCGCCCGGACCAGTTCGGGGTGCCGGATCTGGTCATCTGGATCGCGCGCTACGGCGCGAAACCCGATCCGGCCGCGGGCCGCTACGACATCCACCAGTTCACGGACGCCGGTCAGGTGTCCGGCATTCGCGCGGGCAGTGTCGACCTGAACGAGTCCTCTACGAACGCCCACTTGACCGGCGGCGGTGCCGCCCCGAAGCGGAAGGCGATCTCAGAACTCATGGAACGCAGGACCCTTGCGGCGAGTAATGCGACCACATCCGTGCGGCTGCTGCTTTCCGGCAGCGAGTCGGCCGCCATCGTCGTCCGCCCGCGCGTCGACGGGGACGGCGTCACCGACAAACCCGTGTGGCAGGGCAACATCTACGCCTGGGGCAGCGACAAGGTCGGCGTAGGCGGAAATCCCTTGCAGACGCCCGGATTCAACCCGAAGACCGTGTCGCACCGGCGGTACGCCCTGCCGGGCGCGGTGTGGGCGGACTACGAGTACAGCTCGGACATGGAGTTCGAGATCGACATCATCGGCTGAACCCGGAGGTCCGTGAAGGCCTCCTTCCCTGCTTTGAGGGTAGGGAAGGAGGCCTTCACGGACTTCGAGGTTGTGGCACGATGACAGGGTGACGAACTTCCGAAAGGGCGATGCCGCGTAGGCCGCCCGCCCGGGTACGGCAAAGCTTGCGCCTCCGGCACCCGGCCGATCTCCACGGTCCGCGGGACTTCTCGCCCGCACTGGCCGCGGCGATCTCTCGCCTCGAACGTTCACGCGGCTACCTCGGTGCCGGTGTGACGGTGACCGCGCTCCGCCTCTGGCGGGAATTCACCGCGAACCCGTACCGGCGGCTCCGGGTCGACAGCCAAGGGTGCGGGATCTGGGAATGCTGCGGCGATCCCTGGGAAGCAAGGGAGATGCTCGAAGGCGTTCTGCTCGCTCTCCCGGCACGGCTCACCCCCGAGTTCCGGAGCTGCCTGGAGCGCATCGACGAACGATGGTGACCCCGTCACCGGCCCGGGGCCGCGTCCCGGATGGCGTTCACGATGAACTGGTAACCCGTGCACCGGCACAGGTTCCCCGAGATTCCCTGCCGGATCTCGGCGTCCGTCGGATCGGGGTTCTCCTTCAGCAACTCCATCGCCGTCGCGAGCATCCCGGGCGTGCAGAAGCCGCACTGCAGCCCATGGTGCTTCCGGAACGACTCCTGCAGCGGATGCAGTTCGCCGTCCGAAGCCAGCCCCTCGACGGTGACGATCTCCGAACCGTCCACCTGGACCGCCAGCAGGCAGCACGCCCGCGCGCTCGCGCCGTCGAGGGTGATCGTGCACGAGCCGCAGACGCCGTGTTCGCACCCGACGTGCACCCCGGTGAAACCCAGGTCGTGGCGGAGGAAGTCGGCCAGCGTCCGCCGCGGTTCGCAGTCGGCGCGGTAGGTCCGCCCGTTCACCGTCAGGGTGACCGTGGTCATGCGCGTTCCTTCGCTCGCAGGAGAGCCCGCCGGGTGAGGACGGCGGCCATCTCGCGCCGGTAGCCTGCGGGGGCGTGGAGGTCGTCGGGTGGATCGGTCGCCGCGGCGACGAGGTCCGCGGCGAGCGCGATCGCGTCGTCCGTCAGGGGACCGCCGGCGAGGGATTCTTCGGCGGCGGTCGCCCGGATCGGCGTCGGGCCGGCGCCCGCGACGGCGATCCGCGCGGTTTCGCAGGCGCCGCCGGACGACGTGACGGTCGCGAAGACGGCGACAAGCGCGAGATCGCGGCTTCGGCGGCTCAGCTCCTCAACAGCCCAGCCGCCTTCCTGCCGCGGCACCGAAATCCGGGTCAGCAGTTCGCCGGGTCCCAACGCCGTGCGATGCGGGCCGAGGAAGAACTCCCGCGCGGCGACGACGCGTTCGCCGCCCGGCCCGCGCAAGGTGAAGTCCGCGTCGAGCGCCACCATCACCGCGGGCAGTTCCGCCGCCGGGTCGGCGTGCGCGAGGCTGCCGCCGATCGTGCCCCGGTTCCGGATCGCCGCGTGCCCCACGAAACCGAGCGCCTCGGCGAGCAGCGGAACCCCGGACCGGACGACGCCGGACGTCTCGACGACGCGATGCCGGGTCAGCGCGCCGATCTCCAGCCGTCCGTTCTCCTCGCGCAGGAAGGAAAGCCCGGCGACGCGGTTGATGTCGACCACCAGCGACGGCCGCGCCAGACGCTGGTTCAGCAACGGCACCAGGCTCTGCCCACCCGCCAGAACCCGCGCCTCCGGCGTGCTCAGCGCTTCGATGGCCTCGTCGAGCGACGTGGCCCGGAGGTACTCGAACGGCGCGGCCTTCACCGGCGGGCTCCCCGCTTCATCGCGGCCAGCAGCCGCGGCGGCGTGATCGGCAACGACGTGATGTCGACGCCGTACTCGCGCAGCGCGTCTTCGACCGCGTGCGCGATCGCCGCGCCACCACCGATCACGCCCGCTTCCCCCATTCCCTTGAACCCGCCGGGAACGTGCTCGGCCGGTGTGGCCATATGCGACACGGAGAACGGCGGGACCTCGGTCGCGGCCGGCAGCAGGTAGCCGGTGAACGACGTGGTCGCCATCCGCCCGTCCGCGCCGTAGACCAGCTCCTCGTACAGCGCGCCGCCGATCGCCTGCGCCGCGCCGCCGTGCAGCTGCCCGTCCACGATGGTCGGATTGATGACGGTGCCGCAGTCGTGCGCGATCAGGTAGTCCAGCAGCGTCACCACGCCGGTCTCCTTGTCGACTTCGGCGAGTACCGCGGTGCAGCCGAACGACGTCGCGACGTTGACCGGGTCGTAGACCTCGCGCTCCTCCAGCGTCGGCGTCTCGTCTTCCGGCCAGACGCCGTTCAGCCGCCGGTACGCCGCGTCGCCGATCGCGGCCAGCGTGACCTCTTTGCCCGGAACGCCTTTCACCGAGACGACACCGTCGTCGAGGGACAGATCGTCGGGCGAGACCTCCAGGATGTGCCCGGCCACCCGCAGGATCTTCGCGCGCAGCCGGGTCGACGCGTTCAGCACGGCCGCGCCGCCGACGGCCGCCCCGCGGCTCGCCGCCGTTCCGTAGCCGGTGTACGGGCAGCTGTCGGTGTCGCCGGAAAGGACGGTGACGTGGTCGAACGGGACGCCGAGCGTGTGCGCGGCCACCTGCGCCAGTGTCGTGTGGATGCCCTGGCCGATCGCGGACAGTCCGGTGTGGACGGTGACGTGGCCGGTCGAGTCGACCCGCACGACCTCCTCGTCGAACCCGGAATGCCCCAGCCCGGAGAGGTTGATGATCCGGCTCGGCCCGAACCCGGTCAGCTCGTTGTGGAACGAATACCCGATGCCCACGCCGTTTCCGCGGCGCTCCGCCCACCCCGCGTCCTCGACGGCCTTCAGGCAGAGCTCCAGGCAGTCCTCGTAGCGGCCGCTGTCGTAGACGAACACGGGGCTCTGGTATGGAAACGCCTCGGGCGGGATGAAGTTCTTGCGCCGCACCGCGTGTGAGTCCATGCCGAGTCGTTTCGCCAGCCGCTCCACCAGATGTTCGTGCACGAAGTTCGCCTTCGGCAGCCCGTAACCGCGGAACGACCCGTACGGCGACCGGTTCGTCATCACGGCGACAAGGGTCAGCTCGACGTTCGGGATGGCGTACGGCCCGGTCAGCAGCGCCGTCGTCGTCCAGCACGGACTGGGGCCGACGGTGCCGAGCACACCACCGAGGACGCCGTACACCGTGGCGCGCAGCCCGGTGATCGTGCCGTCTTCCTTGGCCGCGAGTTCGACGTCGATCTTCTGCTCGCGCGAGTGCGCGGTGGCGACGAAGCTCTCCGCACGGTCTTCGATGAGCTTGACGGGTTTCCCGGTGCGCCGCGAGAGGATCGCCGCGACGACCTCCTCGGCGTAGAAGTCGAACTTGTTCCCGAAGCCGCCGCCGACGTCGGGCGTGCGCACGCGGATCCGGTCCATCGAAAGCCCGAAGACCTCGCCGAACAGTTCGCGCGCGAGGTTGGGCGCCTGCGTCGCGAGCCAGACGTCGAGCCGGTCGGTGAACGGGTCCCAGGTCGCCACCACACCGCGCGTCTCGAGCGGCGTGCCCATCTGGCGTGCGAAGCGGAACGACTCGGTGAGCACGACGTCGGCCTCGGCGAACGCGGCGGCCACGTCACCCATCGGGATGGTCCCGGTCCCGGCGACGTTGCCCGGCCAGTCTTCGTAGAGCTTCGGGGCATCGTCGGCCAGTGCCTGTTCGAGGGTGCTCGCGGCCGGGAGTTCTTCGTACTCGACCTCGATCAGTTCCAGCGCGTCTTCGGCGGTCGCCCGGTCCCGCGCCGCTACGGCCGCGACGCCCTGACCGGGGTACCGCACCTTGTCCACGGCCAGCGCGTGGTTCTCCGGCACCCGCATGTCCGGCAGGTTCGCCCAGATCACCGGCTGCGGCGCTTTCGTGATCGCCCGCACGTCCTCGCCGGTGACCACGGCGAACACGCCGGGATGGGCCGCCGCGGCGGTGGTGTCGACGCGCACGATCCGCGCGTGGGGATGAGGGCTGCGCAGGACGGCTGCCTCCAGCATCCCAGGCAGCCGGACGTCGTCGATGTACCGCGCCCGGCCGGTGAGCAGCCGGACGTCCTCCTGACGGGTCACCCTCGCGCCGATTAGCCCCATGGCCTCACTTTTCCGCACCGGCGGGCGACGCGCATCGTGCAGTCAGGTGCTCATGGCCTCCCGGTCCGCCACCGGGAGCCACTGCCGCTCCGGGTCGAAAGGCCGGTACGAGGACTTCACGTGCTCGATCAGCAGGGGCAGCGTGGGGTGCCGGTTGTCGTGCCGCCACAGCAGCGAGAACGGGTACACCGGCGTCGGATCGGCGAGCGGGATCTGGACGACGTCCGGATGCCAGGGCACGTGCATCTTCGCGCCGACGAACCCCATGCGGTCCTTCGACCGGCCGAGCACTTCGATGTGGTGTTCGAGCCCGAAGTTCGGGCCGTCCGTGTCGACGAGGATGCCGAACGCCGGGCACAGTTCCTGCCAGAACTCCGCCCACTCGCTGGCCCGCGCGTTGTACGGCATCCAGGCCGTCAGGCCGTCGAGCTCCGCCATCGCGATCTTGCGCCGTCGCGCGAGCGGGTGACGCCGCCCGACCAGCAGGTTCGCCGGCTCCAGGTACGCGGGGACGCGGCCGATCCCCGGATCCGTCACGGTGTTGACGCGCGCGAAGGCCGCATCGACCGTGTCGGGCAGCATGGACCGGCGCAGCGCGCCCAGCCCGGGCGTGACGAGTTCCAGCTCGTCGTCGTGGTCGGCGTGGAACGCCCGGATGATTTCCATGGTCGCGAGCCGGGTGCCGAGGACGTCGACGCGCAGCGGGCGGCGTCTGCCCTGAAGACGTTCGACGGCCTGGTCGGCGAGGCTGATCAGCGCACGGGCGTGGACGAGGAACTCCTGGCCGTCTTCGGTCGGCTCGGCGCCGCCGCGCGTCCGAGACAGGAGTCGCACGCCGAGATCCGCTTCGAGCTTGGCGACCCGTTTGGAGATCGCCTGCTGGCTCACCTCCAGCCGGATCGCCGCCTCGCCGAAGTACCGGTCCTCGGCCACCGCGATGAACGCGCGCACCGCGCCCAGGTCCAGCTCCATGTCCTCCCCTTACAACTTCCGGTTGTCACTGTCCGCGTGTCGCTTGTTGGACAACGCCTGCCCGGCTTGGGTCCAATCGCCGCGTCGGACCGGAATCGTACAACCGTGGGGAGTGGCCGGTGGACTCCTTCGTGCACCTGCACGTTCATACCGAGTACTCGATGCTCGACGGCGCGGCCAAGATCGCGCCGCTGGTCGCCGAGGCCCAGCGGCTCGGCATGCCCGCGGTGGGCATGACCGACCACGGGAACATGTACGGCGCGGACGAGTTCTACCGGCAGTCCGTCCGGGCCGGGATCAAACCGGTGATCGGTATCGAGGCCTACCTCGCGCCCGAGTCGCGTTTCCACAAGAAGCCGGTGCTCTGGGGACGGCGTGGCGATGGCGGCGACGTCTCCGGCGGCGGCGCCTACACGCACATGACCATGCTCGCGGAGAACGCGACCGGGTTGCGGAATCTGTTCAAGCTGTCCTCTCTGGCCAGCCTGGAGGGCTACTACCGCAAACCCCGGATGGATCGGGAGCTCATCGCCCGGCACCACGAAGGCGTCATCGCCACCACCGGGTGCCCGTCCGGCGAGGTGCAGACCAGGCTCCGGCTCGGCCAGCCGGACGAGGCCATCCAGGCGGCCTCGGACTATCGCGACATCTTCGGCGCGGACGACTTCTTCCTGGAACTGATGGACCACGGTCTCCCGATCGAACGATCCGTGCGGGACGGGCTGCTCGACATCGGCCGCCGCCTCGACCTGAAACCGTTGGCCACCAACGATTCGCATTACGTCACCCAGGATCAGGCGGACGCGCATTCGGCGCTGCTGTGCGTCCAGTCCGGCAAGACCCTCGACGATCCCGGCCGGTTCAAGTTCGACGGCGACGGCTACTACCTCAAAGCGGCGGAGGAGATGCGCCGGTACTGGGACGCCGAGGTCCCCGGTGCGGCGGACTCCACGCTGCTCGTCGCCGAACGGATCGAGCCCTACGACGACGTCTACCGGCACGTCGACCGCATGCCGGTCTTCGAGGTCCCGGAAGGACACGACGAGGAGTCCTGGCTGCGCGAGGAAGTCGCGCGCGGACTCCGGCGGAGGCTGCCGAACGGCGTCCCCGGAGCGTACTTCGCCCGTGCCGACTTCGAGATCGGCGTGATCGCCGAAAAGGGCTTCCCGGCGTACTTCCTGATCACCGCGGACCTGATGAACCACGCCCGCCAGGTCGGCATCCGGGTCGGGCCCGGCCGCGGTTCGGCGGCGGGCTCGCTCGTCGCGTACGCGCTCGGCATCACCAACCTGGACCCGATCGACCTCGGCCTGCTCTTCGAGCGGTTCCTCAACCCCGAACGGGTCTCCATGCCGGACATCGACATGGACTTCGACGACCGGCGCCGCGGCGAGATGATCCGCTACGCCACCGGCAAGTACGGCGCCGAGCACGTCGCGCAGGTCATCACCTTCGGCACCATCAAGACCAAGGCGGCGATCAAGGATTCCGCCCGCGTCCACTATGGACAGAGCGGCTACGCGATCGCGGACCGGATCTCCAAGGCGCTCCCGCCGCCGGTCGCGGCGAAGGACATCCCGCTCGCCGGGATCGTCGAGCCGGGCCATGAGCGGTACGCCGAAGCGGCGGAGGTCCGCGCGTTGCTGGAAGGCGACGGCGAGGCGGCCAGGATCTTCGAAACCGCCCGCGGGCTGGAAGGACTGATCCGCAACGCGGGGGTGCACGCGTGCGCCGTCATCATGTCGAGCGAGCCGCTGCTCGACGCGATCCCGTTGTGGCGGCGGGACGACGGCGCGGTCATCACCGGCTGGGACTATTCGTCGTGCGAGGCCATCGGCCTGCTGAAGATGGACTTCCTCGGCCTGCGCAACCTCACCGTCATCGGCGACGCGCTGGACAACATCAAGGACAACCGCGGTGAGGAGATCGATCTCGACACACTCGGCGTCGACGATCCGGCGACCTACGAACTGCTCGCGCGCGGCGACAGTCTCGGCGTCTTCCAGCTCGACGGCGGCGCGATGCGGGACCTCCTGCGCCGGATGGGCCCGACCGGCTTCGGCGACATCATCGCGGTGAACGCGCTGTACCGCCCCGGCCCGATCGCGATGAACACGCACAACAACTACGCGGACCGCAAGAACCGCAGGCAGCCGATCGAGTCGATCCATCCGGAACTGGCCGGGCCGCTGCGCGAGATCCTGGCCGAGACCCATGGCCTGATCGTGTACCAGGAACAGATCATGCAGATCGCGCGCGACGTCGCCGGCTATTCCATGGGCCGCGCCGACGTGTTGCGCAAGGCGATGGGCAAGAAGAAGAAAGAGGTGCTGGAGAAGGAGTTCGAGGGCTTCCGGGACGGCATGGTCGCCAACGGGTTCTCCCGAGAGGCCGTGCAAGCCCTCTGGGACGCGATCCTGCCGTTCGCCGGGTACGCGTTCAACAAATCCCACGCCGCGGGGTACGGCCTGGTCGGCTACTGGACCGCGTACCTGAAGGCGAACTACCCGGCGGAGTACATGGCGGGCCTGCTGACTTCGGTGGGGGACAACAAGGACAAGTCGGCGGTCTACCTGTCGGAATGCCGACGGCTGGGGATCGAGGTGCTGCCGCCGGACGTCAACGAGTCGGGGCTCCGGTTCTCGGCGGTGGGGGACGCGATCCGGTTCGGTCTCGGCGCGGTGCGCAACGTCGGCGCGAACGTCGTCGACGCGATCATCGCGACCCGGCGGGAGAAGGGAAAGTACGCGTCGTTCACCGACTTCCTCGACAAGGCGGAACTGGTGGCCTGCAACAAACGCGTCGTCGAATCGCTGGCCAAGGCGGGCGCTTTCGACTCGCTCGGGCATACGCGGCTCTCGCTTGTGAGGGTGCACGAGGAAGCGGTGGACGCCGTGGTGCCGCTGAAACGCAAGCAGGCGATGGGCCAGTTCGATCTCTTCGGCGCGTCTGACGAGACCGAGGACGACACCTCGCCGCTCGCCCATCTCAAGTTCGGCGCCGAGGAGTGGCCGCGCAAGGAACTGCTCACCTACGAGAGGGAAATGCTCGGGCTGTACGTCTCCGCACACCCGCTCGACGGGGCGGAACGCGTCCTGCGCCGTCACGCGCCCCGGCCGATCGCCGCGATCCTCGACAACCCGCCACGGGAAGGCGAACTGGTCGTCGCCGGGCTCATCACCTCCTTGGAGCGGCGGGTGAACAAGAAGGGCGAGCCGTGGGCGATCTGCACGATCGAGGATCTGGACGCCGCGCTCGAAGTGCTGTTCTTTCCCAAGGCGTACGCGTTGTTCGTGGCGGATCTGGCCGAGGACAACGCCGTCCGCGTCAGCGGCCGGGTGAACTGGCGGGAGGACAAGATGTCCGTGTTCGGCGGCGGGCTGGTGCCGCTCGACCTTGCGACGGCGGGGGACGAGGAACCGCCCCTGACACTGCACGCCGTCGCCGAGAAGCTGACCGAGGACGCGGTCCTCGAACTGAAGCGGACTTTGCTGGCGCACAAGGGGGACACCCCGGTCGAAGTGCGTCTCGGACGGTCGTCGTACGCGCTCGACGGCTATCCTGTGGCGGTCAGTTCGATGCTTTTGGGGGAACTGAAGTCCATTCCCGGCATCTCGCCTACGGTGCGGGTATGAGTTCGTACATCGCCCAGAGAAACGGCGAGACCGCGACAGCCGAGGATCTGGCGCCTCTCGCCTTCGCGGGATTCGCCCACTTCACGGCCATGCAGGTGCGCGACGGCCGGGTCCGTGGTCTCGACCTGCATCTGGACCGGCTCAGGACCGCCTCGCTGGAGTTGTTCGGCGACGCTCTGCCCGACGACCGGATTCGCTCCTACCTGCGCAAGGCAGTCGAGTCCGGCCCCACCGACGTCTCCTTGACCGCCACGGTCCACCTGCCGGGTGATCTCGAAGTCCTGGTGCGCACCCGGCCCCCGGCGTCCGGTCCGCGCGGGCCGCTGGCGCTGACCGCCGTCGAACACGAACGCGTTCTGCCCGCCATCAAGCACACCGGCGAGATGGCGAAGGCCTACTTCCGGCGGCGGGCCGTCGCCGAAGGATGCGACGACGCGGCGTTCGTCGATCGCCGGGGCAGGCTGAGCGAGGCGACGATCTGGAACCTCGCCTTCCGGGACGGCGATACGGTGGTGTGGCCCGACGCCGGTCTGCTGCGGGGGACCACGATGGGCATCGTGCGGCGACGACTGGAGGCACTCGGTGTGCCGCAACGGGTCCAGGAGGTCACGCTCGCCGACCTGCCGAGGCTCGCGGGCGCGGTGGTCATGAACTCGTGGACACCGGGGATCGCGGTGCACCGGATCGGCCCGGCGCCGCTGCCGGAAGCACCGCCGTTCGTCGAGGCGCTGCACCGGGCTTACGAAACAGAACCTCTCGTGCGACCTTGAAAGGAAAGACGCCGATGAAGATCCTCGTGGTCGGTGCCACCGGGACGATCGGGGCCGCGGTCTCCGACGCGCTCACCGCGCGCGGGCACACGGTGCTCCCCGCTTCCCGTTCCGGCGCGATCAAGGTGGACGTCGAGCGGCCGGACACACTCGACGCCGTCTTCGCCACCGAGCCGGGTGTCGAGCACGTCGTGTGCTGCGCGGGGAGCGGTTCGCTGGTTCCGGTCGACGGCGGCACCGACGAAGAGTTCGTCGAAGGGCTGCGAGGCAAACTGCTCGGTCAGGTGTTCCTGTTGCGGCACGCGATCCCGCACCTGCCGGACGGCGGCTCGGTCACGCTGACCTCGGGCCGGATCCCGGAGACGTTGCGCGGCAGCGCGTTCGGCTCCCTGACCAACGTCGGCCTCGAAGCGTTCGTCGCCGCCGCGGCCCGAGAGCTGCCGCGCGGTCTCCGGGTGAACGCCGTCAGCCCCGGCTGGGTGAGCGAAACGCTCGCGGCGCTCGGCGAATCGGACGGTGGCACCCCGGCGGCGGTCGTCGCGCGGAGCTATGTCGAGGCCGTGGAGACCACGGGCCTCACGGGGCGGACGTTGACACCGTAAGTCGTTTGACCGCGCTGCCAGAGTCGACTGTCGTGACCACTCACGACAAGGACAGACAAGAATTCCTCCGGTTGGCCGGGCTCGCGACGCCGATGGCGCTGCGGGTCGCGGTCACCCTCGGACTGCCGGACCGTTTATCGGGCGCTGGTGCCGATGTCGGAGAACTGGCAGCGGAACTAGGGCAATCCCCGCTCGCGCTCGGCTTGCTGCTGGGGCATCTCGCGACCCTCGGTGTCGTCGAGCCTGCTTCGAGCGGATACCGCACGACCGAATACGGGGCGAAACTCCGCGCCGACGCGGGGAATGGACTCGCCGGCCTCCTGGACATGAACGCCGCCGGCGGGCGGGGTGAACTGGCGTTCGTCGAACTCGCGCACAGCGTCGCCACCGGTCAGGCGGGTTACATCCGCCGCTACGGCCAGGACTTCTGGACCGACCTCGCCGAGCAGCCACACCTTCGGGAGACCTTCGACCGGCAAATGACCCAGCGGTTCCTGACGCAGGTGCCGGGGATCGTCGCCGGCTTCGACTGGTCCCGTTTCGACACGATCGTCGACGTCGGCGGGGGTCACGGCAGCCTGCTCGCCGCGATCCTGACGGCCAATCCTTCGGTGCGCGGCCATCTCGTCGATCTCGCGCCCACCGCGGCCGCCGCCGAGAAGGAGTTGCGCGAGCGGGGGCTCGAAGACCGGATCGAGGTCACCGGCGGCAGCTTCTTCGACCCGCTCCCGGCCGGGGCGGACGCGTACCTGCTGTCGGACATCCTCCACGACTGGGACGACGAACACGCCCATCGCATCCTGGCCCGGTGTGCCGAGGCGGCCCGTCCGGGAGGCCGGGTCCTGCTCGTCGAAGCGGTCGGCGGACTCGGGGCGCAGACCGAGTGGGACCTGGTGATGCTCGTGCTCTACGGCGGCCGCGAGCGGCGCCTCGACGAACTCCGCGAACTCGCCGCCCCGCACGGTCTGGTCTTCGACTCCGTCACCACGCTGACCGGCGAGCGAAGCCTGCTGGAGTTCCGGATCCAAGATATTCCTTGACATGAATATTCTTCTAGGTGAATACTTCTCGGCATGGAGCAGATCGCAGCAGCACTGGGAGACGGAGCGAGGTGGCGCATCGTCGAGCTTCTCGCCGAGCGGCCCCGGTCCGTCGGTGAGCTAGCCGAGCTGACCGGTCTGCGGCAGCCGCAGACCACCAAGCACCTGCAGACCCTCGCCCGCGTCGGTCTCGTGACGGTCTTCCCGCTGGGGCAGCGTCGCGTCTACGCGGTCGAAGCGGCTCAGCTGAAGGAGTTCGAAGACCGGCTGCGGGCGCTGATCGCGATCATCGAGGCGAACGAGGGCGGGCGGGATGTCCTCACGCGCTATCAGTCCGCGATCGGTGAGGAGACCGCGGCCGCGGACCGCGACCGGTGGGCGGACGGACGGGTGTTCTCGTTCGACCGCCTGCTGGCCGCGCCGCGGAACGAGGTCTGGTGGCACTGGACCGAGCCCGCGCTGCTCGCGTCGTGGTGGGCGCCGCCTTCGATGACCGTCACCGACTGCGTCATCGAACCGTGGGCCGGTGGGCGGGCGGTGCTCGACTACCGCGACGCGGAAGGGCGGTACCGCTCCGCGGGGAAGGTCCACGCCGCGACCGAACCCGAACACCTCGAGTTCGACCTCTCGGTGCTGGACGCCAAGGGGGACGACTTCTTCATCGGTCACTACGACCTGAAGTTCTCGGAGGCGCCGGGCGGAACCCGGCTCCGACTCGACCTGCGCATCACCGAAACCACCGTCGAGGCCGTGCCCTTCATCGCCGGGATCGAAACCGGCTGGGGCCAGGTGCTCGACAACCTCGCCACCCGGCTCACTCAGGAAAAGGACTGAACGACATGACGAACTCGACCGGCCGCCGCGTCACCGCGAACATCAGCCTCACCCTCGACGGTCACTACAGCGGCCCCGGGGGTCCCGGCGACATGGGCGCGATCGTCTCGTACGCCACCACCGACGTCGCCCGCGCCCACCTCGCCCGCATCCACGAAACCGCGACCACCGCGGTCCTCGGCAGACTGAACGCCGAGGGCTTCCTGGGCTTCTGGCCGACCATCGCCGGCGACGTGAACGCCGACCCGCGCGACCGCGCCTACGCGAAGTGGCTCACGGACGCCGAAAAGGTCGTCTTCTCCACGACCCTGACCGAAGCCCCCTGGGACCGCGCCCGCGTCGTGAACGCCCCCGTCGCCGACGTCGTCGCCGACCTGAAGGCGAACGGGGAAGGCGACATCCTGGTCAACAGCAGCGCCAGCGTCATCAAGGCCCTGCTCGCGGACGACCTGATCGACCGGCTGTACCTGATGATCTGCCCCGAGATCACCGGCGGCGGGCAGCGGCTGTTCGTCGACGGCCTGCCCGCGTCGAAGTGGACGCTGGCTTACCAGGAGGTCGGGGAGCTGGGTGAGATGGCGCTGGTCTACGACCGGGCGCGGTGACATCTCCCCGGAGAAGGTCCTCGAGATCCAGCAGTACGCCCGCGAGCCGATCTCGCTCGACCAGACCATCGGCGACGAAGGCGACTCGCAGCT
>NZ_JBFBGL010000102.1:0-8530 GCF_040684635.1 Amycolatopsis sp. NPDC089917
CCCCTGCGGCCTGTCCGCGGTCCCCCCCCCCTTTGCGCGGGGGGGTGTTTTGTGCGTATTCTGTTACACCCCCAACCCCCCACTCACGACCACCCGGACCGACCCGGGAGCTTCAGGTGATTGGACGGACGACACGCGTGATCCGGCCGGGCCCGCCACGAGCCGTCCGCCGGATCACCTGTGTCGTCCATCTGATCACGCGTGTCGTCCGCCCAGTCACGCGAAACCGCTCGATCGCAGGCACCCGAGACGCGGCTGCCGGGGAGTCAGCGGCGTCGGCGCCGCTTCGGCCGGGGCGGCAAGGAGTCCGCGGTGGCGTCCTCGGCCTCGTCCAAGACGGGGTCGGGAGCAGGAACGGAGTCACCCAGCCCGAGCATCTCCGCGGCGAGCTGCTGCGAAGACGCGAACATGCCCGAAGGCCGGTCCCGCGCCCGGCGCAGGGAAGAGGGCCGCAGCCGGTTGTAGCCCCGCACCGACACCGGCCGCCGCGTGCGCACCTCGAATTGCGGGAACGCCAGGAGTTCGGTGGCGAGTTCCTTGTCCACCAGGATCGTGCCCGGCCGCGCGGTCGAGGTGAGGCGGGCGGCGAGGTTCACGACCGAGCCGTAGACGTCGCCGAACCGGCTGAGGATCCGGCCCGACGCCAGACCGGCGCGCACGGCGGGGAGCGTCTCGTCGGCGTCGGCGCGTTCGGACAGCGCGAGGGCGATCTCGGCGCCGTCGACGGCGGAATCGGCGACGAACAGGACCTCGTCGCCGATCATCTTCACGATCCGCCCGTGGTGATCGGCGACCACTTCGGAGGCCACGGATTCGAACCGGTCGAGGATGTCGGTCAGCTCGTCCTCGCCGACCTGCCTGGTCAGCCGGGTGTAGCCGACCATGTCGACGAAGCCGACCACCTCGGTCCTCGCTTCGAGGTCCTCGTCCGGCATGGCCAGCGCCCGGCCCGCGTAGGCGGCGAGGTGGCGGCGCCAGACGAAGTCCTGCACCTTCTCCAGTTCGGGCAGCAGCCTGTCGACGAGCCGTCCGATCTGGCGTTCGCTGCTGCCGATCTCCTTGTTCTCGGTGATCATCGTCCACAGCATGTGGACCTGCCATTCCGCGAGCCGCGAAAGGTGCTGGCCCAGGGCGCGCGTCACCGCCAGCTCGATGCTCGGGTCGATCAGCCCCGAGTTCATCAGCTGGTCCGCCGTGCGGATCGCTTCCACGTCGGCGTCGGTGAAGACGACCTCGTCGTCCTCGACGGTCGCGAAACCCAGCGCACGCCAAAGCCGCCGAGAGCGTTCTTCGGGAACGCCTGCCTTCTCGGCGACTTCGAGCCGGGTGTACTTGCGTTTCCCGCCGAGCAGGATCCGTTCGAGGCGCTGTTGCAGCGCGTCGGGCGAGAACTCGCCGGGTTCGGGCATCAGGTGGTGTGGACGATGAGCACGTCCACGCCGGACTTCCGCGCGACCTCGGACGGCACGGAGCCCAGGATGCGGCCCGCGAGCGTGTTCAGCCCGCGGTTGCCGACCACCAGCAGGTCCGCGGAACGCTCGGCGACGACCTTGCGCAGCGAGTCGACCGGGTCGCCGACGACCGCGGCGGTCTCGATGTTCGTGGCGCCGGCCTTCGCCGCCCTGTCGCGGGCGGACAGGAGGGTGTCCTCGGCCGGCGCCGAGCCCACCACCTGGTACGCCTCGTCACCGAGGACGTCCTGCGCCTTCTCCACGTCGCCCTTGTTGGCGGGGTAGTAGGCGCACACGATGACCAGGGTCGCGTCGGCGTCCCCGGCGACGCCCGCGGCCTTGTCGACCGCGGCGAACGAAGAATCCGATCCGTCCGTGCCCACGACCACGGTCCGATATGCAGCCATCCGCAACCTCCACCGATCTGACAGCCCGCACCTGCGCGCGAGCAGCGACGATAACCGCTCGCCGACGGCCCCGCAGGCCGTCGTGAGCTCGGTCGGGTGAGAAGGTTACTCGCCAGTCGGTTTCTGCGCTGCCGCAGGTCGCGGTGAAGGCTTCGCGCCGGATGTGGCCTTCGGCACATCGGCCGTCCGGAGCTGCACGGTGGCTTCCGAGTCGGGCGACGGCTTCGCCTTCAGATCCGCCGGGACGTGCGGTTCGTCGCCGAGCACGTGCGTCGCCTCGGCGAGCGCGGTCCGCGCGGTGCGGACCTGCTCGGCCAGGCTGGAGCGCACCTTGCGCAGCGCTTCCACCCGTTCGGTGGCCTGCGTGATCCGCCGGTTGGACTCCTCGGTGGCCTGCCGGACGCGGCGGCGTGCCTCGTCGGCCGCCTCGGCGAGCCGGGCGTTGGCCTCGGTGATCGAGTCCTGCTTGCGCTTGTTGGCGTCGGCGACCGACTCCCGCTGACGGCGCTCGATGTCGGCCTTGGCGGCCGTCTCCTCTTCGAGCACCTTCGCGCGGATGGAGGCGGCGTCCTCGGTGGCCTCGCGGACGCGGCGGGCGGCCTCGGCCTTGCTGGAGGCCTCTTGCTCGGCCAGCGCGTGCATGGCTTCGGTGCGCCGCGACGCCATCGCGATCTCGAAGTCCTCTTCGACCTGCGTGCGGCGCTGCTGCGACTCGGCGTCGAGCTGGTCACGCTCGGCCTTCGCCTTGTCGGTGATGTCCTTCGCCTCGGCGCGGGCCTTCTCCAGCACCCCGCGGTGCTCGGCCTCCATCTCCTTGCGACGGAGGTCGAGCTCGTTGAGCAGCTGCTCGTAACGGGCCCGCATGGCGCTCGCGTCGGTCTCCGCCTTGGCGCGGATGTGCCCGGCTTCGGCTTCCGCACGCGCCTTGGTGTCGGCGGCCTCGTCCTGCGCGAGCCGCAGCATGCGCTGCAGCCGCTCTGACAGGCCTTCGACGCTCGTCGGCGGCTGGGCGAGCCTGTCGACCTGCCCGCGCAGGTCCGCGATCTCGCCGCGCGCGATCTCCAGCTGCCGTGCCAGGTCGCCCGCTTGCCCGATGGCGGCATCGCGATCGGCGGTGAGCATCTTCAGATCGGCGTCAAGCCGTTCGAGATGTTCGTCGACCTGCGCACGGCTGTAACCGCGCTTCGCCACGTCGAAGCCGGCTCCCAGCGGCACTAGCTCCCGTTCCTCGCCAAGGCTCATCCTTCTACCGTAGTCGAGCTGCGGTCACGGAAGGGTGAGCACCCACGCAACGCGCGGCGAAAGCGCGTTCTGGCGCGCTAAACGTTCCGGAACGCGTTGATCCCGTCGAGGTGCTTTTCGCGCAGCTCGTGGTTCCGGACGCCCAGACCTTCTTCCGGAGCGAGGGCGAGCACGCCGACCTTGCCCTGGTGGGCGTTGCGGTGCACGTCCAGCGCGGCCTGGCCGGTGTCTTCCAGCGAGTAGGTCTTCGACAGCGTCGGGTGGATCAGGCCTTTCGAGATCAGCCGGTTCGCTTCCCACGATTCGCGGTAGTTCGCGAAGTGGCTGCCGATGATCCGCTTCAGGTTCATCCACAGATAGCGGTTGTCGTACTGGTGCATGAAGCCGGACGTCGACGCGCACGTGACGATCGTCCCGCCCTTGCGCGCGGCGTAGACCGAAGCGCCGAAGGTCTCGCGGCCCGGGTGCTCGAAGACGATGTCCGGGTCCTCGCCGCCGGTCAGCTCGCGGATCTTCTTGCCGAACCGCTGCCACTCCTTCGGGTCCTGGTTGTCGTCGTCCTTCCAGAACCTGTAGCCCTCCGCGTTGCGGTCGATGATCAGCTCCGCGCCCAGTTTCCGGCAGATCTCCGCCTTTTCGGGGCTGGAGACCACGCACACGGGGATCGCGCCGCCGTTGAGCGCGTACTGCGTCGCGTAGGAGCCGAGGCCGCCCGAAGCGCCCCAGATCAGTACGACGTCGCCCTGCTTCATGTCCGCGCCGTTGCGCGAGACGAGCTGGCGGTAGGCCGTGGAGTTCACCAGGCCGGGGGACGCGGCCTCTTCCCAGGTGAGGTGGTCCGGCTTCGGCATGAGCTGGTTCGCCTTCACCAGCGCGACTTCGGCGAGACCGCCGAAGTTCGTTTCGAAGCCCCAGATCCGCTGCTCGGTGTCGAGCATCGTGTCGTTGTGCCCGTCGGGGCCCTCGAGTTCGACGTTGAGGCAGTGCGCGACGACCTCGTCGCCCGCCTTCCAGTTGTGCACGCCGACGCCGGTGCGCAGCACGACGCCGGACAGGTCCGAGCCGACGACGTGGTACGGCAGGTCGTGGCGCTTCGCCAGCGGCGACAGCCGCCCGTAGCGCTCCAGGAACTTGAACGTCGAGACCGGTTCGAAGATCGAGGTCCAGACGGTGTTGTAGTTGATCGCGCTCGCCATGACCGCGACCAGCGCCTCGCCCGGGCCGAGTTCCGGCGTCGGGACCTCGTCCACGTGCAGCGACTTGCGCGGGTCCTTGTCCCGGCTTTCGAGGCCTTCGAACATGCCGGCCTCGTCCTTGTGCACGGTGACACCGCGATAGGACTCCGGCACGTCGAGCGACGCCACGGCGCCGAGGTCATCGTTCAGAATGGCCTGCTGGATCTCGCCGAGCTGCGACATCGGAACCTCCGCGAAAGGGGTGACGGCGTTGTGGCGACTCAAATTACTCACGGGTAACCAAGACCACAACCGTACGAGACGTGGAGCACGTACACATCCCGAAGTGTTATCGACCGGTCTTGACCGGCCGGCCAACCAAGCGGACCATCGGTGGTGGAGATCTCTCCGACCTGCAGGTTCAGCCGAATTGCGGAGGTGAGCACGCATGAACGAACCCACGACGCGCCCCTGGACCCGGCCCCATGACTGGGCGGAGGTGGTCATCGGTGTCGTGGTCGCGCTTTCACCCCTCTGGATGACCACGGACAGCACCGCCATGTGGTCGCTCGTCATCCTCGGCGCGCTGATCGCCCTCGACGGCCTCGCGTCGCTCGCGATGCCTGGCATGGTCTATGGCGAAGGCATTCAGATCGTCCTGGGCGCGCTGCTGTTCGTTTCGCCTTGGGTGATGGGCTTCGCCACCTTCATGGGCGCTTCCTGGACCGCCTGGGTGGGTGGCGTCCTGACCGTGGTGGCCGGGGCGGCCGCGATGCCGATCGCCCAGGCGACGCACAAGACGGCGGGACAGCACTGACGCGCAAGGAGAAAGCGTGAAAGAGGATTCGGCGAAACAGCGCATCCTGCGCGCCGCGGAGGCGCTGTTCGCCGAGTCCGGTTTCGACGCCACGCCCACGTCGCGGATCGCCGAGCGGGCCGGCGTGCCCAAGGGCCTGGTGCACTACTACTTCCGGCGCAAGACGGACCTGCTGGCCGCGCTGGTCGCCGAACTGCCCGACGCGCGCATCGAACCGGCCGTCGTGGTGGTGCCCGGAGACCTCGCGGGCAGCCTGCGCGGCCTCGTCGTGGAACTGGACAGGCGGTTCAACCGGTCCTTGGCGCTGTCACACCTGCTGTGGCGCGAGGCCGACACGCACCGCGCGGTCCGTGACGCGCTGGCCGAACGGTTCCAGCAACTCGTCCGCCAGGTGAAGGCGGTGATCGTCGCCGCGACCGGCGGCGAACTCGCGATCGCCGACGTCGATTCGGCGTCGGGGCTGCTCGCGCGGGCGGTCAGCCATCGCCACGCGACGGCACGGCACAACGAAGACGGGGACCCCGCGGAGATGGATCGCGAGGTCCTCTTCATCGCCGAAGCGCTGACGCGGGGTCAGTGACCGTCTTTCGCGGGCTCGACCAGCTCCACCAGCACGCCACCGGCGTCCTTGGGGTGGACGAAGTTCACCCGGCTGTCGGACGTCCCGCGCTTCGCCTCGTCGTAGAGCAGCCGGAGTCCCTGCGCGCGCAGGGCCGCGGCGGCCGCGTCCACATCGGACACTCGGTACGCCAGCTGCTGCAGTCCGGGGCCGCTCTTCGCGAGGAACTTGCCGATCGCGGAATCGTCGCGCAGCGGCGCGAGGAGCTGGATCGCGGTCTCGGTCCCGGCGGTGCCCGGCGCGCGCAGCATCGCCTCGCGGACGCCCTGCTCCTCGTTGACCTCCTCGTGCGCGACCTCCAGGCCGAAATGCTCGGCGTGGAAGGCGATCGCGGCGTCGAGGTCGGGCACCGCGATGCCGACGTGGTCGATAGCGGTCACGAACGGTTTCAGCGCCTGGTTCATGCAAAGCAGGATAGGTCCGCGGGCGAGCGAACCGGCGTGCGCCGCCTCACACTGGCTCCATCAAGACGCCCGTGACCCGGGTATGGTCGCGAAGACCCCCTTTGCCCTTGCGCCGATGCTTGGAGGACGCCGTGTCCGGTTCCGTGATCCTGGGTGCCGCCCGTACACCGATCGGGCGATTGCTCGGTTCCCTGAAGGACTTCTCGGGCGCGCAACTCGGCGGCTTCGCCATCAAGGCGGCGCTGGAGCAGGCCGGTGTCTCCCCGGACGCGGTCCAGTACACGATCATGGGCCAGGTGCTCACCGCCGGCGCGGGCCAGATCCCGGCCCGCCAGGCCGCGGTCGCCGCCGGCATCCCGATGTCCGTCCCGGCGCTGAGCATCAACAAGGTCTGCCTCTCCGGTCTCGACGCCATCGCGCTCGCCGACCAGCTCATCCGCGCGGGTGAGTTCGACCTGATCGTCGCGGGCGGCCAGGAGTCGATGACCCAGTCGCCGCACCTGCTGCCGAAGTCCCGCGCGGGCTTCAAGTACGGGGACACGACGCTCGTCGACCACATGGCCTACGACGGTCTGTTCTGCGCCTTCGACCAGGTCGCGATGGGCTCTTCGACGGAGAAGTACAACAGCCGCTACGGGATCACCCGTGAGCAGCAGGACGAGTTCTCCGCGCGTTCGCACCAGCGCGCCGCCGCCGCCATCGAGGCGGGCCGTTTCGACGCCGAGATCGCGCCGGTGTCGATCCCGCAGCGCAAGGGCGACCCGGTCGTCTTCTCCCAGGACGAGGGCGTCCGCGCCGACACCACCGCCGAGGGGCTCGCGAAGCTGCGCCCGGCGTTCGCCTCCGACGGCACCATCACCGCCGGTTCGGCCTCGCAGATCTCCGACGGCGCGGCCGCGGTCATCGTCGCGAGCAAGGCCAAGGCCGAGGAACTGGGCTTGACGGCGCTCGCCGAGATCGGCGCGCACGGTGTGGTCGCCGGTCCGGACGCCAGCCTGCACGAGCAGCCGTCGAACGCGATCCTGGCCGCGCTGGCCAAGGAGAAGCTGACCGCGGACGCGCTCGACCTCGTCGAGATCAACGAGGCGTTCGCCGCCGTCGGCCTGGTTTCGGCCGACAAGCTCGGGCTCGACCCGGAGAAGGTCAACGTCGACGGTGGCGCCATCGCCCTCGGTCACCCGATCGGCGCGTCCGGCGCGCGGCTCGCCGTGCACCTGATCCACGAGCTCCGCCGTCGCGGTGGCGGTCTCGGCGCGGCCGCCCTCTGCGGCGGTGGCGGCCAGGGCGACGCGCTGCTGCTCCGCGTCCCGTAAAGCCCTTGCCGGTACAGCTGGACATCGACGAACTGGTCGGTCGCGCGCGGGACGGCGTCCCCCGCGCGATCGCCCGGTTGCTGTCGCTGGTCGAGGACGCCCATCCGCAACTGCCCGAGGTGGCGGCGAAGCTGACGCCGCACACCGGCCACGCGCGGGTCGTCGGGCTGACCGGCCCGCCCGGTGTCGGCAAGTCGACATCGACGTCCGCGCTGCTCACGGCCCTGCGGGCACAAGGCCTGCGGGTCGGGGTGCTGGCGATCGACCCGTCGTCGCCGTTCTCCGGCGGCGCGCTGCTCGGTGACCGGATCCGGATGACCGAACACGCCACCGATCCCGGCGTGTTCATCCGTTCGATGGCCACGCGCGGGCACCTCGGCGGGCTTTCGTGGGCGACGCCGCAGGCGGTCCGCGTGCTCGACGCGGCCGGTTTCGACGTCGTGCTGATCGAGACCGTCGGGGTCGGTCAGTCCGAAGTGGACGTCGTGAAACTGGCCGACACCACGGTGGTCCTGCTCGCGCCAGGGATGGGCGACGGGATCCAGGCGGCCAAGGCGGGCGTGCTGGAGATCGCGGACGTGTTCGTCGTCAACAAGGCCGACCGCGAGGGCGCGGACGCGACCGTCCACGACCTCAAGCAGATGATCTCCTTGGTGCGCCGGGAGATCCGCGGTCCGAGCTGGCGTCAGCCGATCGTGCGAACGGTGGCCTCGCGCGGCGAGGGGGTCGACGACGTCGTCCGCGCGCTGGGCGAACACCACGACTGGCTGGTCCAGCGCGACGAACTGCCGCGGCGCCGCGCGGCACGGGCCCGGGACGAGGTCGAGGCGATCGCCGTGCAGCGGTTGCGCGCGGAAATCGTCGACCTGCGTTCCGGCGACAGGCTCGCCGAATTGGCCGAACGCGTGGTGGCACGGAAGCTCGATCCGTTCGCGGCGGCCGAAGAATTGATCAAAGATCTTCGCGACTCGTGAGTGGTAAGGACGGTTCTAGTCGAAGTGTCGTGCTCGATCGCTCGCGCGCCTGTCGGGTTAGGGTGTCGGGGGATGGACATTTGGGGGGCACTCTATGGAGAAAAAATATTTTGTCTATCGAGTTGAAG
>NZ_JBFBGL010000102.1:8540-20313 GCF_040684635.1 Amycolatopsis sp. NPDC089917
CTCTCCGGCGGGGGCGCTTGTGGGGTTTGGGGGCCGCGAAAGCCACTTTCGGGACGTCTGATGCCCTGAAAGTGGCTTTCGCGACGTCGGATCCTGCTGGAGCACCGCTTACCTCATCTGCGCTGCACCGAGCACCAGGGCAGTACGCCACGTTCGAGACGATGAGCCGTATTCAGAGAATCTCGATGACGCGGACCTTCGGCGGACGGTTCGGGAAACTGATGTCGGTCCACCTGTTGATTCTGACGTCGGAACCATTGCTGTCGTAATAGATCAGATCGTTGTTGCCGGTGTAGATCCGGTCGATCCACCAACCGCCGAAGCCGATCCGCCCGCGGTTGGCGTAGCAGTCGACGCTGCTGCTCCCGCCGAGATGCGACCAGATCTTCAGGAAGTTCTCGCCGTCGCGGCAGGGGACGTGGTCGATGGCGAACGACGTCCCGGTCGGCACCAGCAGGCTGAACGCGGCGGCAGCGGCGGCCGCCACGGCCAGGACGCGCCGGGCCTTCTTCTTGGCCGAGATCATGTGTTCTCCTTGGCGGTCAGAGGATCTCGATGTAATTGACCCGCGGCGGGCGGTTCGGGTACGTGATGATCGTCCACCGGTTGACTCTCACCGAATCTCCGTTGGCGTCGCTGTAGATGAGGTCGTTGTTGCCCGTCTCGATCTTGTCCACCCACCAGCCGCCGAAGCCGATCCGGCCGCGGTTGGCGTAGCAGTCCACGCTGTCCCGGCCGTTGAGGTGCGACCAGATCTTCAGGAAGTTCTCCCCGGCGCGGCAGGGGATGTGGTCGATGGCGAACGACGTCCCGGTCGGGACGACCATCGTGAACATGGCGGCAGCGGCGGCCGCCATGGCCGCGATCCGGCCCGCCGTCTTCTTGCTCGAGATCACAGAATTCTCCTTTAGTGAATGGGAAAAGGAGTGTGCGTCGTGCGTCTTCGAGCATCTCGATCGCGGGTGGGCGATGTCAATTTCCCGGCGGTTTCACGGGTGCTTCGGGGCAGGCAAGTGTGGCCGTCCGTGCAGCGGTCAGAATTCGACGTACATCTTGATGTCGCCGAAGTCGCTGTCGAGGTTGTCCAAATGGCCGATCGCGTCCTCTTTCCAGATCTCGAGCTGGTCGGTCTCGTCGAACGTGAGTCGTTCGCCCGCGGCGACCTTGTGGGCGTAGTCCGTGATCGTGACGGTCTGCCCCCGGCAGAACTCGACGCGTTCCAGGAACCTGTCGGCCATGTCGGGGTCGAAGACGCGCCCCATCCGGACGTAGCCGTTGTTGATGTGCTCCTCGCAGTAGAAGTGCGCGGCGGCGGAGGCGACCCATTCGGTCAGCGACGGGTCGCGAGGCGGCCACTTCCCGCGGACGTGCGACTTGATCTCCCTCGCGAGCCGGACGACCCGGCGCCGTTCGAGGTCGCTCAGCCCGTCCTCCTTGCGGAAGTCGAGGATCATGTCGTCGACGACCTTGGCGAGCCGGAGCACGCGGGGTTTGTCGAGTTCGGCCGGTTTCTCCGGCGGCAGCCCCGCCATGACCCGTTCGTGCACCAGGACGTACTGCGTGTACGCGTAGAGGAAGGTCAGCGCGTTCAGCTGCCATTGGTGTCGTTCGGCGATCTCCACGGATCCGACCCTAACCGCGCACCTACTTCCGGACCTGTGTGAGCGGCGGGGATTCACCCTATGCTCTCCTCTTCGTCCACGGCTGGGAGGCAGGAACCGTGCAGAGGATCGCGAAAGTCTTTGTTGCTGTGCTGGGCGCCGGGCTGATGCTCGCGGCCGGCACCGGAACGGCGTCCGCGGAGGGCGCGCCGCCGAAGGTCACGAAGGGACCTTGTCAGTACACGCAGACCCCGGAGGACCCGGCCGTGCGCCCGGTCCCGTTGCCGCCGGACCCCCGTCACACGCCGAGCCGGGGCAAGGTGCCGGTGCAGCTGAAGACGAACCAGGGCAAGATCGACCTGACCCTCGATCGGGCGAAGGCGCCCTGCACGGTGCAGAGTTTCCTGCACCTGGCGACGCACCGGTTCTACGACCGCACGACCTGCCACCGGCTGACCTCGTATCCGACCTTGAAGGTGCTGCAGTGCGGTGACCCGAGCGGCACCGGCGAGGGCGGTCCGGGCTACAAGTACAAGGACGAGCTGCCCGTCGGCCTTCCGCCCGCGCCGACCGACCCGACCGGCGAGCGCAAGGTGTACGCGCGGGGCGTCCTCGCGATGGCCAACGCGGGCCCGGCGACGAACGGGAGCCAGTTCTTCGTCGTGTACGGCGACTCCGCGCTGCGCCCGAACTACACGATCTTCGGCACCGTCGGCCACGAAGGCCTCGAAACCCTGGACGACGTCGCCGCCGGCGGGATCAAGCCGACCCCGGAGAACCCCGCGCCGGTCGACGGCGCCCCGGTACTGAAGACCGACATCCTCCGGGCGCGCCCCTGGTTCTGCTAGGTGACCTCGAAGATGGCCTCGCGCAAGGCCTGGGTGGCGCCGCCGAAAGCGTGCTTCGCGGCGGCGCCGTACCCGATGATGAGCCCTTCGCGTCGCGGCTCGCCGATCCAGTAGCCGCTGAGCCCTTCGAGCCCGATCGCGCGACGGCGGCACGCGGCGATCACCTCCATTTCCCGGGGGAGTTCCCCGGGAAACTGGAGGACCAGGTGCAGACCGGCGGAGATCCCCTGCGGCAGCACGGAATCCGGCAACGCCGCGAGCAGCCGGTCGCGCCGGGAGCGGTACTCGATCCGGCAGCGGCGGATGTGCTGGTCGTAGGCGCCCGATTCGATCAGCTCGGCCATCGCCAGCTGGTCCAGCAGCGCGGGCCGGGCGCCGCTCGCGGCCAGCTCCGCGCGCACCGGTTCGACCAGGAACCGCGGCAGCACCATCCAGCCCAGCCGCAGCGACGGCGCGAGCGTCTTGCTCGTCGTCCCCACGTACACCACCCGTTCGGGTGCCAGCGCCTGGAGCGCGCCGACCTGCTGGTGGTCGAACCGGAACTCGCCGTCGTAGTCGTCCTCGATGACGACGGCGCCGGTATCCTCCGCCCATCGGGTGAGTTCCGCCCGTCGCCGGGGAGCGAGCGTGACACCCAGCGGGTACTGGTGCGCCGGGGTGACCACCACCGCCGGACTGTCCAAAGCGGACACCGTGATCCCGTGGTCGTCGACCGGGACGCCGACCACGCGGGGACCGTTGGCGGCGGCGATGTTCCGGTAGATGTGCAGGGACGGGTTCTCGAACGCGATCTCCTCCGCGCCGCGCGCGCGCAGGACCCTCGCCAGGATCGCGATCGCGTGCGAGAACCCGGAGCACACGATGATGCGCTCGGGGTCCGCGATCACGCCGCGGCTCCTCGCGAGGTACGCGGCGAGCGTCTCCCGCAGTTCCGTCGTCCCTGATTCGGCCGTGTAGTCGAACGCCGACATCGGCGCCTGGTGCAGGGCGTGGCGGGTCGCCGCGAGCCAGGCCGACCGGGGGAACGCGGACAGGTTCGGCCTGCCGGGCCGCAGGTCCCAGCGCGGCGCCGGGTCGCGGGGGACCGGCCTCGGCGCCGACGCCGGCAGCGCGCCCGCCGTCGCGACGCGGGTCGGGGCGCCCTGCGCGGTCCTCAAGTACCCCTCGGCGGCGAGATCGGCGTAGACGCGGGTGACCGTGCCCCTGGCCACGCCGAGATCCTGCGCCAATGCCCTGGTCGAGGGCACCGTGGCGCCCGCCTGCCAGCGTCCTTCCCGGATGGCCGCGCGGATCGCCGTGGCGAGCCCGGTCCGGCCGCTTTCCGGTTGCCAGTCCAGGTGGACGTCCATTCCCGAACTGGACCACGATTCCGCCATGTGACTGGACCATACTCGTGGGCCAGTCGGCGCTAGATTCGCAGGTATGACCGAGCGAATCCACCTGGGCAAGCGAGTGCCCGAGATCTACCAGGCCATGTCGAAGCTGCAGGCCGAAGTCGAGAAGGCCGCCGCCAACGCCGGTGTCGACCAGAAGATCCTCGAACTGGTGAAGATGCGCGCTTCTCAGATCAACCACTGCGCGTTCTGCCTCGACATGCACTCCCACGAAGCGGTGCAGCAGGGCGAGTCGCCGCGGCGGCTGTACGTGCTGCAGGGCTGGCGCGAGACCGAACTCTTCACCGAGCAGGAGCGCGCCGCGCTGGCGCTGACCGAGGCGATGACCACCGTCGCCACCCTCCACGACGTCCCGGACGACGTCTACGAAGAGGCGACGCGGGTCTTCGACGAGGCGCAGTACCGCGCCGTCGCGTGGGAGGTCATCGCGATCAACAGCTGGAACCGGATGTGCGTGACCAGCCACGCGCCGCTGCCCGAGCGCGCCGAATGACCGCGGCGCTCCTGCGGGAACTGCATGTCGCGGGTACTCCGTTGGTCTTGCCGAACGCGTGGGACGCCGACAACGCGCGGCTCGTGGAAGCCGCCGGCTTTCCCGTCGTGGCGACGAGTTCCTTCGCCATCGCCAAGGTTCTCGGGTACGACGACGGGGAGGGCGCGCCCGTCGAGGAGATGTTCGCGGCGGCCGGGAGGATCGCGCGGGCGGTCTCCGTTCCGGTGACCGTCGACGCGGAAGGCGGGTACGGCCTCGAAGCGGCGGAACTCGCGACGAGGCTGGCCGAGGCGGGTGCCGTCGGCTGCAACTACGAGGACACCGATCACGCTTCCGGGGGACTGCGGTCGCTGGAGGCGCAGGCGGACCGGATCGCGGAGTTGCGGAAGGCCACCGGGGACGCGCTGGTGATCAACGCCCGTGTCGACGTCTTCCTCGGCGCGTCCGACGAGCGGGCCGTCCTGGATGACGCGATCGCGCGGGCCAAGGCCTACTTCGAGGCGGGAGCGGACTGCGTCTACCCGATCATGGTCAAGTCGCCGGATGCGCTGGCCGAGTTCGTGAAGGCCGTCGCGCCGGGCGCGGTCAACGCCGCCCCGATGCCCGGGGGCCCCGATCTCTCCGCGCTCGCCGAACTGGGGGTGGCGCGGATCTCGCTGGGCACCGGCCTGTGGAAGTCCGTTCGCGCGGACATCGAGGCGAAACTGGCCGGGGTGGCAGCGGGGAAGCTGCCGTAGTGAGAACCGGGACGGTGCGGCCGGGGGCGTTGGATGCCGGCCGCACCGTCCCGGCGACTAGTGGGCGACGGCCTTCTCGGCGCCCGCGCCGGTGAGGGACCGGACCTCCATCTCGGCGTATTTCTTCTGGTTGTGTTCCTTGGACAGCACGGTGCCGAGCCAGCCGAGGAAGAACGCGATCGGGATGGAGACGATGCCGGGGTTGTCGAGCGGGAACCAGTGGAAGTCGACGCCCTGGATCATCGAGGCGCTCTTCCCGGTCTTGGCGTCGACGGGCTTGCCCGAGACGGCCGGGGAGAAGATGATCAGGACGATGCAGACCGCGAGTCCGCCGTAGATGCTCCATAGCGCGCCTTGGGTGTTGAAGCGTTTCCAGAACAGCGAGTAGAGGATGGTCGGCAGGTTCGCCGACGCCGCCACCGCGAACGCCAGCGCCACCAGGAACGCGATGTTCTGCCCGTTGGCGAGGATGCCGCCGAGGATCGCGACGGCGCCGATCACCAGCGCGGTGATCCGGGCGACCTTCACCTCCGAAGCCGGGGTCGCCTTGCCCTTCTTGATCACGTTGGCGTAGACGTCGTGCGCGAACGACGCCGACGCCGTGATCGTCAGGCCCGCGACCACCGCGAGGATCGTCGCGAAGGCGATCGCGGCGATCAGGCCGAGCAGGATCGGGCCGCCGAGTTCGAGCGCCAGCAACGGAGCCGCGGAGTTCACGCCACCGGGCGCCGCCTTGATCTTGTCCGCGCCGACCAGCGCGCCCGCGCCGTAGCCGAGCACCAGGGTGAACAGGTAGAAGACGCCGATCAGGCCGATCGCCCACACCACGGAACGGCGGGCTTCCTTCGCCGTCGGCACCGTGTAGAAGCGCATCAGGACGTGCGGCAGACCCGCGGTGCCGAGCACCAGCGCGATGCCGAGCGACAGGAAGTCCAGCTTGGTGGTGCCGGTCTTGCCGTACTGGTTGCCCGGTCCGAGCAGCGCCTCACCGGCCTTGCCCGCCTTGTCCACGGCGCCTTGCAGCAGCGAGGAAAGGTTGAAGCCGTACATGCCGAGCACCCACAGCGTCATCGCCAGCGCGCCGACGATGAGCAGCGCCGCCTTGATGATCTGGACCCAGGTGGTGCCCTTCATGCCGCCGATGAGCACGTAGGCGATCATGATGATGCCGACGATCACGATGATCGCGGCCTGCCCGGCCTTGCTCTCGATCCCGAGCAGCAGCGCGACGAGGCCACCGGCGCCCGCCATCTGCGCGAGCAGGTAGAAGAACGACACGGCCAGGGTGGACGTCGCCGCCGCGGCCCGCACCGGACGCTGCTTCATCCGGAACGCCAGCACGTCGCCCATGGTGAACTTGCCGGTGTTGCGCAGCAGTTCCGCGACCAGCAGCAGCGCGACCAGCCACGCCACCAGGAAGCCGATGGAGTAGAGGAAGCCGTCGTAGCCGTAGACGGCGATCGCGCCCGCGATCCCGAGGAACGACGCGGCGGACAGGTAGTCACCGGCGATGGCGACGCCGTTCTGCGGACCGGTGAACGCGCGGCCCGCGGCGTAGTAGTCCGACGCCGTCTTCGTGTTGCGGCTGGCGCGGAACACGACGAACAGCGTCACCACCACGAAGAGGCCGAAGATGGTGATGTTGAGTGCGGGGTTGCTTCCCTCGACTCCGGCGGCGAGTGTCATTTGGTCTCACTCTCGAGGTCCGTGCGGATCTTCTCCGCGATGGGGTCGAGTTTCTTGTTCGCGTAGCGGACGTAGAGCCCGGTGATCACGAACGTCGACACGAACTGCAGCAGACCGAAGACCAGGCCGACGGTGATGTTGCCGACCAGCTTCGTGCTCATGAAGCCGTGCGCGTAGTCGGCGAGCAGCACGTAGAGCAGGTACCAGACGAGGAACAGCGCCGAGACGGGGAAGACGAACCGGCGCAGTCGCGAGCGCAGCTCCTTGAACTCAGGGCTGTCGTGGGCCTTGTCCCAGTCCACGTCGGGCGGACCCTGAGTGTCCGTTTCGGTACTCATCGTGCTCTCCTCGCGCCGCGAATGTGTTCCGCGACACGTTAGGGAGGGGGCCTGACGACCGGAACCTTCAGCGGTTCAAACGCCTGCCGAGACGACGAACGGTCGACGAACGGTGGTCGGACCACGACGAAGGGGTCTCGGCCGTGCGATCGTCCAGGTGCAGCCGCAGCATGGCGGCCGTGGACCAGGCGGGTGGCCTTCCCCGCCAGGAAACCACGATCATCACGCCGAATGCCAGTGGAACCGACCACGGCGCGGGCTGTGAGACCAGGATCGCGGGCAGACCGCTCAGCCCGGGGGCGAACAGGGCCACGAGGATCGAGCCCGAAGACGCGACGAGTCCGGTGAGGACGCCGCTGATCGCGCCGGCCGCGGTGAGCCGGTTCCACCAGATGCCGAGTACCAGCAACGGGCAGAAGGTCGACGCGGCCACGGTGAAACCCCAGGTGACGAGGACGCCCGCGTCCAATCTGGCCGACGGCAGCGCGAGCAGGACCATCACCGCCGCGGCCCCGAGCACCGACCACCGCAGTCTCCGCAGGCCGCCGGGCGCCAGGTCGTGCGCGATCGCGCCGGAGATCACCAGCAGGAGACCGAGCGAAGTCGCCAGGAACGCGGCGAACGCGCCCGCCGTCAGCAATCCGGTGAACAGCGACCCCGCCCAGCCGTCGTCGACCTGCGCCGGCAACGCGACGACGACGGTGTCCGTCGTGCCGGAGACGTACAGCTCCGGCACCAGTACTCGGCCGAGGACGCCGTAAACCCCTGGGAACAGGTAGAAAACGCCGAGCAGGGCGACGGTGATCGCCGCGGTCCGGCGGGCGGCGCGGCCGTCCGGGCTGGTGTGGAAACGCATCAGGACGTGCGGCAGGCCCATCGTGCCGAGCATGGTCGCGATCAGGATCGCCCACGTGCCCAGCAGCGGGTAGCCGTGGTCGCCGAGGTCGAGCAGCGGCCGCTGCCAGTCCGGCCCGCCCAGCGGGGCACCGCCCCGGACGGCGGGAACAGGTGTGCCCGAAGCGAATTCCAGCGTCTCGCCGCTCCTGGCCACCAGCTCTCCCGGTGGCACGACGTGCTTTTCCGGGGTGAGCAGCGTGGTCGGCTCGCGCAGGGTCAGCGTCACGTCGATCTCGAAGGACAGCTTGGTGTCGCGCGCGAAGTGGGTGAACTCCACCGGATGCACCGAAGCCGATCGTTCCTCCGGGGAGACCTGTGAGACCAGCCAGATCGCGGGAATGAGGAACAGCAGCAGTTTCAGCACGAACTGGAACGCCTGGACGTAGGTCGCCGCGCGCATCCCGCCGAGCGCCAGTGTCGCGCTGACGGCGGTGCCCGCGATGACCACGCCGACCCAGTACGGCGTCCCGCCGACGGCGGTCAGTACGAGCCCAGCGGTGCGGAATTGCGGGACCAGGTAAAGGGTTCCGATCACCAGGACGACGAGCGCGGCGAGACGGCGCAGCGCGGGGGAGGCGAGCCGGGCTTCGGCGAAGTCCGGCACGGTGAGCGCGCCGGAACGCCGCATCGGCGCCGCGACGAGCACCAGCATCGCGATGTATCCGGCGGTGAAGCCGACCGGGTACCAGAGCGCGCCGATGCCGTCCTTCACCACCAGGCCCGCGACGCCGAGGAACGACGCCGCGGACAGGTATTCGCCGGAGACCGCGGCGGAGTTGACCAGCGGCGAGATCCGGCGCGAGGCGACGAGGAAGTCCGACGTCGTGCGCATGGCGGCGACGCCACGCAACCCGATCAGCAAGGTGACCAGCACGACGGGGGCCACCGCGAACGCGGCCACCACTACTCGTCCTCGATCTTTTCCGCCCGGCGCAGCTGCCACCACGAAAGCAGCGCCATGGCCGGGTACGGGAGGATCGCGATCATCAGCCACGACAGCGGGATCCCCAGCAGCCGCACCGAATCCAGCCCGGGGAACAGTCCGAACACCAGCGGGAGCCCGAAAACCAGCCCGAACATCCCGGCCAGCGCGGGAAGCCCGCGACGGCGCTGGGCGCGGTAGAGCCGGTCCGCGCGTTCGGCGTCGCCCGCGGCCAGCCGGGGGACACGCCAGCGTCCGCGCGCCCGGCGCCGCGAGTGCGCGAGCCGGGTCTGCGGACTGGTGACGGCGACCCGTTTGACGCGGCTCACGCGCGGCTCCCGCGGCCCAGCTCACCGCGTTGCGCGGCGGCGAGCAGCCTGTCCCGCAGGTCGCGCGCGTGACGGCGGCTCACCGGGACGTCGCCCGCCTCGGTGTGCGCGAGCAGCCCGCCGGTGGTGTCGCTGCGTAGTTCGAGCACCGCGTCCACGGCCAGCAGGAAACCCCGGTGCACGCGGGTGAAACCCGTTCCCTCCCAATACTCTTCGAGCCGGGAGATGGGCATCCGGGTGACGTGCACGCCGGATTTCGTGTGCAGCCGGACGTAGTCGCCGTGCGCTTCGACGAACTGGACGTCGTCGCGCCGGACGTACCGTGTGCGCCCGCCGGATTCCACCGGCAGCGCGGACATCGCGTCCGGCGCGGGTTTCGGCTCGTCGGCCTGGTTGCCCGCCATCCGGACCACTTTGGACAGTGCGGCGGACAGGCGTTCCGCGCGGACCGGCTTGAGCAGGTAGTCGACCGCGCCGATGCCGTACGCGGCGACGGCGTGCCCGTCGTGCGCGGTGACGAACACGATCACCGGTGGTTCGCTGAGCCGCGCCAGCAGCGAGGCGAGTTCGAGCCCGTCGAGGCCGGGCATGGAGATGTCGAGGAAGACAGCGTCGAAATGGCTTCCCTGCAACATCTTCAGCGCGGTGAGGGCGTCACCGGCCGCGACCACCTCGGCGACTTCCGGCGCCTCGCGCAGCAGGCTGCACAGCTCGTCGAGGGCGGGCGGGACGTCGTCGACCGCCAGCACCCGCAACCCGTTCGTCACGGCAGGACCCCCGGCTGGAATCGGGGCACGCGCACCACGACCCTGGTGCCCGCGCCGGTCTCGGTCTCGACCGTCAGGCCGTACCACGGCCCGTAGACGCTGCGCAGTCGTCTGTCCACATTGGCCAGTCCGACGCCGCCGTCGTCGCCGCGCCCGGCCAGGATCGCCGCCGCGCGGGCGGGGTCCATGCCGAGACCGTCGTCCTCGACGCTGATCACGCAGTCGTTCCCTTCCGCCATACCCTGCACCTGGATGAACCCGGCCTCGGCGCGCGGTTCGATGCCGTGCCGGATCGCGTTCTCCACCAACGGTTCCAGCACGAGATACGGCACCGCGACGGCCAAGACCTCCGGCGCGACGCGCACCTGCACCCGAAGCCGCTCGCCGAGTACCGCCCGCTGTAACGCCAAGTAGGTCTCGATGGCGCGGAACTCCTCGGCGACCATCGTGTACTCGCCGTGCCGGGCGAGGCTGTAGCGGGTGTACTCGGCGAAGTCGAGCATGAGGTCGCGCGCGCGATCCGGATCGGAGCGGACCAGCGACGAGATCACGGTGAGCGCGTTGTAGACGAAATGCGGGGAGATCTCGGCCCGCAGCGCGCGCAGTTCCGCCTCCGCGGCCTGCTCGGCGGACGCTTCCAGCCGTCCGCGTTCGAGCGCGTGGACGACGAGTTCGGCGGCCTGCCGGGCGACGGCGTTCGTTCCCCCGGCGACCAGGAGGACGCCGGCCAATTCGTCGTGGACGTGCAGCGGAAGCGCCAGCAGCCCGGGTTCGGACACCGGCGTCTCGGAATGGAGGACCTCGTCGAGCGCCGAGGCGACGACGTCATCGGCCGCCGGACGGCCGGACCAGAGGAGCGAGCCGGACAGGTCGGTGAGCCCGAGACCGGGGACGCCGAACAGCCTTCGAAGGCCGTGGGTGGCGTGGCGGGCGCGGGGTCCGGCGAGGCCGTCCATGAGATCGTCGGAGACGCGCTGGGCGGCGGCGAGCACCGGTACCGGATCCGCGGTCGCGGCGGGACGCCAGGGCAGACGGGTGGTCATCCGGCCTCCTCCGCGACGTCGAGGTTCGAATCCTAACGTCGGTACGTGGTTTCGCCGGTTACGCTCCGGACATGGTCTCCGGTGATGCAGTGGTGCTGCGCCTGGACGTCGTGATGCGTCGGCTCGCGCTGGTCGGTTTCGTGGTCTTCGGCGGGGGCGGCGTGGTGGCTGTTGTCGTATCCCTGCGCGGGTCTTCGTACGGGGTCGTGTTCGGGCTGCTCAGCGTGGCTTTCGCGGGGCTGATCCTGCTCGCCCTGCGGCGTTCGGCCTCGGTGCTGACGCTGTCGGCCTCGGGCTTCGCGGTGCCGGGCGTCTTCGAGGTCCGGTGGACCGAGGTGACGCGGCTGCGGGTCTGGCGGGAGAAGCGCCGGGTGGGGCGGTGGATGCACTGGTGGCACTACCGGCTGTCGTGGTCGGGTGCCGGGCCTTCAGCGCTGCTGGAGGACGGGGAATACGCGTACGCGCTGGGGCATCTGGGCGGGGGCGCCGCGCTTTACGCAGGTCTCGCGCGCTTCGCTCCCGCTGGGGTGGTTGAACTCGCGCAGTGAGTGGGTCCCGGGTGTCATGAGGGGTCCCCATGGGACATGAGGGTGTGGTTGGTCGGCCCAGCGTCGCTGGCGTGTTGTGGCTTTCACAACACGTGCTGAGGGGTCCCGGATGTCATGAAAGGGTCGTTCAGGACGAAAAACGTCCTGAACGACCCTTTCAAGAACACAGC
>NZ_JBFBGL010000103.1:0-20053 GCF_040684635.1 Amycolatopsis sp. NPDC089917
CCACCACCAAAGCCGCACTCCGAGCACTCAAACGACACCTCACCAACACCATCTACCAAGCACTCAAAGCAGACTTGACATAGAAGCTTCTTTCGAGACGTCAGATGTCGCGAAAGTGGCTTTCGCGACACGCGACCCGGGGGTCAGGCGAGGGAGAGGGGCGTGAGCCGGACGGAGTCGCGGTCCGAAGCGGGGCGGGCGGCGAGCAGGTCGGCGACAGGGCCGTGGCCGGGGAGCACCGCGGCGGGCTCGATCTCCAGCCAGGGGATCAGCACGCTCGCGCGCTCCGGCGTGCCGGGATGGGGAAGCAGCAACCGGGGGTCGTCGGAACTGACCCCGTCCACGGTCACTATGTCGACATCCAGCGTGCGCGGCCCCCACCGGACCTCGCGCACGCGTTCGGCGGCCTGCTCGGCGGCCTGCCCGGTGCGCAACCAGTCCCAGTGATCACGGGCCGGGTCGTCGACCAGGACGAGGGCGTTGAGGAAATCCGGCTGGTCCTCGACGCCCCACGCCTTGGTCTCGTAGACCGACGACACCGCGACGACCGCCGGGCGCACGGCGTCGACGGCGGACTGAAGGAACGCGAGCCGGTCCCCCAGGTTCGACCCGAGCGAAAGCAGCGCGCGGCTCATCGCTCCCGCCGCACCGTGACGGCGACGTCGTCGAAGTTCAGCGGGATCGGCGCGGACGGCTTGTGCACCGTCACCTCGACGGCGGTCAGCCGCTCGTCGCGCAGCACCTCGTCGGCGATCTTCCCGGCGACACTCTCGATGAGGTCGTAAGGTTCGCCCGCCACGATCCCGGCGGCGAGTTCGGCGAGTTCGCCGTAGTGCAGCGTCTTGGTCAGGTCGTCGGACGCGGCGGCCGGGCCGAGATCCAGCCACACCACGATGTCGACGACGAACTCCTGCCCGTCGCGCTTCTCGTGGTCGAAGACCCCGTGCCTGCCGAAGACCCTCAAGCCGGTCAACGTGATCCGGTCAGACACCCGGACTCCCCTTCCGCCAAGCCGCCGCGACCGTCACGGCGTCGATACTCGCGCCGACCTCGTGCACCCGGACCCCCCACGCGCCGGCCGCGGCGGCGAGCGCGGACAAGGCCGCGGTCGCGTTCTCGCGAGCGTCCGGCGGGGCGGGCTTTCCGTCCTCTCCGGACAAGAGTCGCCCGAGGAACCGTTTGCGCGAGGCGCCGACGAGAACCGGGAAACCCAGTGACAGGAAGGAATCCAGGCCGTTCAACAGCGCCCAGTCGTGTTCGGCGTTCTTCGCGAAACCCAGCCCAGGGTCGAGCACGATCGCGCTGCTGTCGACACCGGCGGCGACGGCTTCGTCCACTCGGGACAGAAGTTCGGCCCGCACGTCGGCGACGACGTCCTCATAGGACGCCAGCGCGTTCATGTCCTTGCTGTGCCCGCGCCAATGCATCAGCACATACGGGACACCGGTCTCGGCGGCGACCTTCGCCATGTTCGGGTCGGCCAGCCCGCCGGAGACGTCGTTGATCACGGACGCCCCCGCTTCGACGGCGGCGAGCGCGACCTCGGCCCGCGTGGTGTCCACCGACATCGCGACGCCGTCGGCGGCGAGCGAGCGGATCACCGGCATGATCCGGGAATTCTCGGTTTCGGCGTCCACCCGGGACGCTCCCGGCCGCGTCGACTCCCCGCCGACGTCGATCAGGTCCGCGCCGCGTGCCCACATCTCGTGCGCGTGCTCCAGCGCCTGCCCGACATCGAGGTAGCGGCCACCGTCCGAAAAGGAATCGGGCGTGACGTTGAGAATGCCCATCACCGCGCACCGGCCGGGCCGGGGCAGGGCGGTCATCGGCGGCCCTTGATCAGGTCCAGCGCCTCCGCCCGCGAGGACGCCGAAGACTGCAGCAGCCCGCGCACGGCCGACGTCGTCGTCCGGGCACCGGGCTTGCGGATACCGCGCATAGCCATGCAGAGATGCTCGGCCTCGACCACGACGATCGCGCCGCGCGGCTTGAGTTTGCGCATGAGCGCGTCGGCGACCTGGGAGGTGAGCCGCTCCTGGACCTGGGGACGCTTGGCGTAGAGGTCTACGAGACGGGCCAATTTGGACAGGCCGGTGACCTTGCCGTGGCCGTTCGGGATGTAGCCGACGTGGGCGACACCGTGGAATGGGACCAAATGATGTTCACAGGTCGAAAACATCGGGATGTCTGTCACGAGGACGAGTTCTTCGTGCGCCTCGTCGAACGTGCGGTCCAGGACGTGGTCCGGCTCGGTGTAGAGCCCGGCGAACATTTCCCGGTAAGCGCGAGCGACCCGGGCCGGGGTCTCCAAGAGACCGTCCCGGTCCGGGTCCTCACCACAGGCGAGCAGGAGTTCGCGTACGGCTTTCTCGGCCCGATCCTGGTCGAAGACCGGGCCGGCGCCGTTACCGCTTGGTGTCGTCCTGTCCGTCGTCACGCCGTTGCTGTCCTTCGTCCTGCTGACCGCCGGGCTGGTCAGGGAACCAGCCTTCACGCGGGCGGTCTTCGGCGGGACGCCAGGGCTGGTTCGGCTGGCCGCCCGGCTGGGTCGCCGGGGTCCATCCGGGAGGAGCCCCGTAGTTCGGCGGGCCGCCGACGGGACCACCCTGGTAACCACCTGCCGGTCCGCCCGGCTGCTGCCCACCATATGCCTGGGGCCAGTGGCCGGTGCCGTTCGGCCCACCGTTAGGGCGGCCCCCGTTGGGGTGGGCGCCCGGCTGCGGCGGAGCGTACGGGTTCGCGTTCGGGTCCGGCGGCGGGACCGGGGCCGCGTACGGCGGGCCACCGGGAAGGTCGCCCCCGCCCTGCGCGGTACCGACCGGGGTCGGCGCCGGCTGGAGCACGCGCTGTTCCTTCTTCTCCTCCGGCGGCGGCCACGGCTCACCGCGCTCCATCGCCAGCTCGCCGGGGGTCTTGATCGGCGGCTTGTCCGACGGCTTGCGGTCACCGAACTCGTTGAAGATGGTGATGTGCGGGCGCTTCTCGACGGTCGCGAAGATCCGCTCGAGGTCCTTGCGGGTCAGCGTCTCCTTCTCGAGGAGCTCGATGACCAGCTCGTCCAGCACGTCGCGGTAGGTGCTCAGCACGTGCCACGCCTCGGTGTGCGCGGTCTCGATGAGCTTGCGCACCTCCTCGTCGATCTCGTGCGCGACTTCCAGGGAGTAGTCCGCCTGGCGGCCCGCCGAGCGGCCGAGGAACGGGTCGCCCTGCTCCTGGCCGTACTTGACCGCGCCGAGCCGGGCGCTCATGCCGTATTCGGTGACCATCGCGCGGGCGATCTTGGTCGCCTGCTCGATGTCGGAGGAGGCACCGGTGGTGGGCTCGTGGAAGACGAGCTCCTCCGCGGTGCGGCCGCCCATCGCGAAGACCAGGCGCCCGATCATCTCCGAGCGGGTCATCAACTCCTTGTCGTCCTCCGGGACGAGCAGGGCGTGACCGCCGGTGCGCCCACGCGGCAGGATCGTCAGCTTGTAGACCGGTTCGATGTCCGGCATCGCCCACGCGGCGAGCGCGTGCCCGCCCTCGTGGTAGGCCGTGATCTTCTTCTCCTTCTCGGAGATGATCCGGCTCTTGCGGGCGGGGCCGCCGACGACGCGGTCGACCGACTCCTCCAGCGCGGCGTCGGTGATGACGTGCCCGTTCTGGCGGGCGGTGAGCAGCGCGGCCTCGTTGAGCACGTTCGCCAGGTCGGCGCCGGACATGCCGACGGTCCGCTTGGCGAGGCTGCTCAGGTCGGTGCCCTGCGCGATCGGCTTGCCCTTGGCGTGCACCTCGAGGATCGCCTGGCGGCCGCGCATGTCCGGCGCGGACACCGGGATCTGGCGGTCGAACCGGCCGGGACGCAGGAGCGCCGGGTCGAGGATGTCGGGACGGTTGGTCGCGGCGATCAGGATGATGCCGCCGCGCGCGTCGAAGCCGTCCATCTCGACGAGGAGCTGGTTCAGCGTCTGCTCTCGTTCGTCGTGACCGCCGCCGAGGCCGGCGCCGCGCTGGCGGCCGACCGCGTCGATCTCGTCGACGAAGATGATGCAGGGCGCGTTCTGCTTGGCCTGCTCGAACAGGTCGCGGACCCGCGAGGCGCCGACACCGACGAACATCTCGACGAAGTCGGAACCGGAGATCGTGTAGAACGGCACGCCGGCCTCGCCGGCGACGGCTCGCGCGAGCAGCGTCTTACCGGTACCGGGCGGCCCGTAGAGCAGCACGCCCTTGGGGATCTTCGCGCCGAGTGCCTGATAGCGCGCCGGGTTCTGCAGGAAGTCCTTGATCTCGTACAGCTCTTCGACGGCCTCGTCGGCGCCCGCGACGTCCCCGAAGGTCGTCTTGGGCATGTCCTTGTTGAGCTGCTTGGCCTTCGACTTGCCGAAGTTGAGGACGCGGTTCCCGCCGCCCTGGGCGTTGTTCATCATCCACATCAGCAGGCCCAGCACCAGCGCCAGCGGAATGGCGAAGATCAGGATCTGGGTGAGGACGTTCTGCTGGGTGACCTTGGTCGTGAACTTGACCGGGTTGTCACCGCTCTTGAGGGCGATGAGCTGGTTGTAGACGGTGCCCGCGACGTTCGCCGGGTACTGGGCGATGATCTGGTCGACCTGCTGGCCGTCGACCTCGATCTTCTTGTTGAGCAGCAGCTTGACCTGCTGCTCCTTGTCCTCTTGCGAGGCTTCCTTGATGTTGTTCGCGGTGATCTGCTGGTTCGCGACCGAGATCGGCACCTGGGTGTAGCCACGATCACTGTCGAAGATCGTGTTGTATGCGAGAAACGCCAGTACCGCCGCGAGAATCCAGAGCACTGGGTTCCTGAGCACGCTCTTCCGGTTCATACGACTCGGCCCTGGTGGCCTCGACCCTTCCTGGTTGGGCGGCTCCTGTGATACCCGCCATCACGATCTTGACGACCCATGGTGCTCCGACACCCGCCCCTCAGGATACCGCCCGCCTGGACGGACGAGGGTGGTGAGCCTCTCGGACGTCAACGGCGGACGTCACGCGAGGGTTCCCGGAGCGTGACCGCGACGGCCACCCTAACGTGTGTCGACCGCCACACCAGCGGCCATTTCACCCAGTCGCATGCGGAGTGTCTTGACGTCGGCGGGTGAGACGGTGACCCACTCGCGACCGTCCGGACCGGCCTGTGACGTGCTGAGGTAGCGGCCGCTGGCGGTGTCGAACCAGCCGAGGACACGGGACCGCTGCTTGGCGCCCACGTGGGACCGGCTGTTCGCTGCGAGCTGACCGCCGCGCAGCCGCGGCTGGCCGGTGAGCTTGCCGAACGCCTCCCGCGGATCCGCGGTGATGCGTTCACTGAGTGAGACCCGGGACTTCTCCTTGCGACGGGTCTTCGCCGCTTCGGGCTCCTCGGCCTGCTTCGTCGGGTTGATCGCGCCGCGGATCGGCTCGGTGCGGCGGGCGTCGTCGATCGGCAGCGTGATGGACGCCTCCGAGCCGCGCTGTCCCGGGGGCAGCAGGTCGACGACCGCGGTCGGGAGCCCGTCGGCGGGTGCCTCGCGCAGCCAGATCCCGGACTGGTCCTGGATGGCGATCACGCCGTCACGGCCGTCGGTGGCGCCGAGCACGGCGATCGTCGGTGCCTGGAACTCGGGGATGTGCAGCGCGTCGATGGTCAGCGAGCCGCGGGCGAGGAGGTACAGCCAGTCCTCGATCCGCCGCTCCAGCCGCCCCCGGCCGTCGCGGATGCCGCGGGCCTGGAGTTCGCCGTCGACGCGCTGGCGCAGCGCCCTGCGTTCGAGTTCGGTCGCGCCGTGCGACCGCACGCGCAGCGGGTACGGCAGGTCGCCGAGCTCGGCGGACTCCCAGAGGAAGTCGAACGCCAGCGGCGTGAAGTGTTCCTGATGCATTGCTTCGTGCCCTCCCGGCACCTTGGCTTCTGGGCCTCGGGACACCCAGAAGGTTCACGATAGCGAAGGGGTACGACAACCGTCGGCCGGATGCGGGAACTGTCCGTGCGAGGGGCGGGTTCCGGGGCCGGGCCGCGTGTCATGAAAGGGTCGTTCAGGACATTTTTCGTCCTGAACGACCCTTTCATGACATACGCGAAGGAACCGAGAGGTCAGCGCGCGACAGACGATTCAGCCGCGATCTTCCCCAGCATTTCCGTGAGCCGGTGCCGCAGCGTCGCCGGGTCCGCGGGAGCGATGGTGATCCAGTCCCGGCCGTCGGAGCCGCGGGTGGCCTGGGTGAAGTACCGGCCGGACTGCGTGTCGAACCAGCTCAGCACCGAAGACCGGCTCCGCGTGCCGTGCTTGCTGCGCGCGTTGGCGCCGAACTGGCCACCGCGAAGGCGCGGCTGTGCCTGGAGCCGCGAGAGGGCTTTGCGGTCCTCATCGGACGTCGCCGAGCCGTCGACCTGCGGCTGCCGTCGCTGGAGGAAGTCCGCGCCCGAAGCGCCGACGAGCCCGTCCAGCGGGAGGGTGATCGACTTCTCCGTGCCGCGCGAACCCGGCGGCAGCAGGGAGACGATCGCGCTCGCGAGACCGTCCGGGGCGATCGGGTGGAAGTGGAAACCGCGCTGGTCCTGCACCGTGAGGAGGCCCTGGCCGCCGAGCAGCGACGCGACCGCGAGCAGCGGTTCGGTGTTGGGATTGTTGAGCTGGACGCAGTCCAGGCTCAGGTCCGGCAGCGCGAGAACGCCGAAATAGTCTTCGAGGTGGGGTTCGGGACGCCCGCGGTCGTCAGCGAGACGGCGCTGGTTCAGCGACTGGAGCGTCTGCGTCCGCAGCGCGCCTCGTTCGTCCATGGTCGCCCCGTGCGAACGGAGCCGCAGCGGGTACGGCAGCTCGCCGGCGTTCGCGCTCTCCCACAGGAAGTCCAGCTCGACCGCGGTGAGCAGTTCGCCGTTCGCCATCTTTCCGCCCCCAAACAAGTCAGCGGGCGCGCGGCCGGTTGGCCGCGCGCCCGGTGAAAACCGCTCTAGCGATCGTCGTCTTCGGTCCAGGCACCGATGACCGGCGGCGGGGTCGCCTCGTTGGCGCCGAAGGCGTCGTCCGGGTCCGGCTCGATGAGGAACGACGCGTGCGTGTGCTCCTCTTCCTGCTCGGCCTGCGCGCCGTGGGCGCCCATGCCCATGCCGCCGCCCATGCCCTGCATCGGCGGGGTGGGGCCGCCGCCGATGGTGCCGCTGGAGGACACGATGCCCTGCTGCGGCACGGCCTGGGACGCGGCGCTCTGCGCGGGCGCGGCGTTGTCCGTCGCCGCGGCGTCGGTGCCGTCGGTGTCCTTGGCGCCGGACTTGTTGCCCTGTCCGAGCGCCTTGGCACCGGCGTAGCCGAGGCCGCCGCCGAGACCGGCCGCGGTGAGCGCCTGGCCGAGCCCGCTGCCGCCGCTCGCCGCCGGGGCGTGCGGGGCGATCGGGGCACCGGCACCGGACGCGACACCGGCGCCCGGGGCGACGCCCGAAACCGGGGCGTTCCCGGTGGCGGGGTTGTAGCCTGCCTGCGAGAACACGCCCGAATCCGGACCGGCGTGGACGACGGGGGCACCGCCGTTGCCCTGCGCGCCGCCGTAGCCGTGCGTGCCGGCGAGGACCGGGGTGCCGGAGACGGCGCCCGGGTTGAGTCCGCCGCCGCCGACGTTGCCGACGCCGCTGAACCCGACGCTGTTGTGCGTAGCCGTCGGCTTCATGCCGAGGGATTCGGGGCCGAAGCTCGGGGTCGAGCTGTCGACCTCGCTCATCTCCTTGGTGTAGGCCTCGAGGAACCTGGCCTGCTCCGCCCGCACTTCCTTGTCCTGGTCGGCGAGGGGCTTCTGGTCGGTGATCATGCCGACCGGGCCCGCGGCGAGGGCCTGGCCCATCGCGCCTTCAGGGGTGTAGTTGGTCGGCTTCGGCATCAGCTTGACCTTGGTGGCCGCGTCGGCCTGCTTCTGCAGCCTGTCCGCCATCGTGCCCGCGGCGTCGGAGGCCTGCGAACCCGAGTTCGCGATGGCCACCAGCGAACCCTGGGCACTCGCCGCGCCCTGGCCGATCCAGGCGGCGCCCAGTTCGGAGATCGCGTTGTAGAGGTCGTTCGACGCCTGGCTCAGCTTGCTGCTGTGCGAGGTCCACGACTGGCCGATCGTCGTCGCGGTGCTGGGGTCGTTGCCGAGGTTGGCCTGGTTCCACAGGTCCTGGCTGCTCGGGGCGCTCTCCCAGTTCGGCGGGTTCGTGATGGCGCGGTCGGCGCCGACGTCGAACCCTTCCGAACGCCCGCGGGCGGACGAGACGATGCCCGCGGCCTGCGAGTTGTCGCCGAGCTGGACCGGGGCGCCGCTGCTGCTCTGGCCCGGCGTGCTGCTGGTGTTGCTCTCGCCGTAAGAGTCGGCGCTGTGCTTCGGTGGCATGGCTTTCTGACTCCCCCTCAGACGTTACGGAACGGCTCGGCCGCGGCCTGGTCGATCTCGTGGTAGCGGGCCATCGCGGTGACGATGCCGGTCTCCGCCGCCTCGTACTGCTGGTAAAGGTTCTGGAGGGCGGCGGTGTACGAGTCACCGCCGCCGTCGGCGCGGTTCGCGACCTTCGCGGCGATGGCGTTGCCGACCGGGTTGTTGCCCAGCTTCGGCGCCTGTCCGAGGTCGCCGGCACTGTGGAGCAGCGCCTCGACGGCGTCCTTGCCGGTCCGGATCTTGTTCAGTGCGGTCTGGGCCGCGTCCGGGTCGATCCCGACCTGGCCCTGGGCCGCGGCGTTCTTGAACGCGTTCGCGTCCGCCAAGCTGCTGTTCCCCATCTGAGCTCTCTCCGTTTCCCCCGGGCCAGGCCACGACGGATTCGTGGCGAAGGTCTTCGCATAGGTTAACGCACGTGATCGCAGCCTATGACGCGTTCACCGCGCTCAGGGTTCCGTATTCCCGCACGAGCGGGCAAGCGGTTCTCAGGACGTGTAGACGTGCGGATCCAGGGTGCCGATGTAGGGCAGGTCCCGGTAACGCTCCGCGTAGTCCAGGCCGTATCCGACTACGAATTCGTTCGGGATGTCGAACCCGATGTACTTGACCGGTACGTCGACCTTGACCGCCTCCGGCTTGCGCAGGAGCGAGACGACCTCGAGCGAGGCCGGGTTGCGGCTCGCGAGGTTCTTCAGCAGCCAGGACAGCGTGAGGCCGGAGTCGACGATGTCCTCGACGATGAGCACGTCGCGGCCGGCGATGTCGCGGTCGAGGTCCTTGAGGATCCGCACCACGCCCGACGACGACGTCGCCGAGCCGTAGGACGAGACCGCCATGAACTCGAGCTGCGAAGGCAGAGGGAGCGCCCTGGCGAAGTCGGTCATGAACATCACCGCGCCCTTGAGCACGCCGACGAGCAGGAGGTCTCCCTTCCCGGCGCCGGGTCCGTCGGCCGGGTAGTCCGCGGCGACCTGTGCGGCCAGCTCGGCGATCTTTTCGTTGATCTGCTGCTCGGTGACGAGCACGGAGGCGATCTCGCCTTCGTACACGGGACGTTCCCCTCTAGGTGGTGGACTGGGGTGCTTCGAGGAAGAGCCTGCCATGCGCCCGCGCGGCCACCAAGTCGCCGGGTAGCCAGACCCCGCCCTGACCCCGCCAGTTCCCCACCAGCGCGTCGACCGAACGCAGATGGGCGTCGGTGAGTTCGCGGACCCCGGAGTCCAGCAGCCACCTGCGGAGGACGCGCCGTCGCAGCGCGGGCGGTTCGGTGGCGAGCACCGCGACGTCGAGCCCTTCCCCGGTGAAGGCGCGCAGGTGGACGGCGTCCGCGAGTGTGTCCAACGCCTCGGTGTCCTCGCGCAGTTGCGCCGCCGTGCGGGCGAGCGAGGCCGCGACACCGCCGGACAGCACATCCTCCAGAAGGGGCAGTACTTCCGTTCGTAACCGGACACGGGTGAACCGCGGGTCCTCGTTGTGCGGGTCCTGCCACGGCTCGACGCCGAGCGCCTGGCAGGCCCTCCGGGTGGTCGCGCGCGTGACGCCGAGCAGCGGCCGTCCCCAGGGCGGGTCGTACGGCCGCATCCCGGCCAGCGAACGCGGTCCCGAACCCCGGCCGAGGCCGAGCAGGACGGTTTCGGCCTGGTCGTCGAGGGTGTGGCCGAGCAGGACGACGCCGTGCCCGTCGCCCGCTGCCGCGCGCAAGGCGCCGTAGCGGGCGCGACGGGCCGCGGCTTCCGGGCCGCCCGCGCCCTCGACCCGCACCTTCAGCACTTCGGCGGTGGCGACGCCGAGGTCCCGCGCCGTGCTCGCGGCCCGGGCCGCGATTTCGGCGGAACCGTCCTGGAGGCCGTGATCGACGACCAGCGCCCGCACGTCCAGCCCGGCGCGGGCGCCGGTGAACGCGGCCGCTTCGGCCAGCGCGAGCGAATCCGCGCCGCCGGACACGGCCACGCACAACTCGCCGGGTTTCCCCGCGACGGCGAGGAAATCCCGCACGGCCGCCCGGACGGCCGCGATCGCCGGATCCGGTCCGCTCACCCGTGCAGGCGCCGCACCCAGGCCGCCGGATCGGTGATCTCGGCGCGGGTCGGCAGCGTGTTCGGCGACGTCCAGACGGCGTTGAAACCGTCCATGCCGACGGCTTCGACGACGTGTTTTGTGAACTTCGCGCCCTGCTCGTACTGGCGCATCTTCGCGTCCACGCCGAGCAGGCTGCGCAGCACGCGGTCGATCAGGCCGCCGCCCTTGCGCCGGGCGGTGAAGCGCGACCGGATCAGCTCGACGCTCGGCACGACCCGCGGCCCGACGGCGTCCATCACGAAGTCGGCGTGCCCCTCCAGCAGCGTGGAGAGCGCGAGCAGCCGGTCGAACACCGCGCGTTCGCTCGGCGACTGCAGGAGCTCGGCGAGACCGGCGCCGCCCGCCTTGCCCTTGCCGATCTGCTTGATCGTGTCCGGCAGGCGGCCGACCAGATCGCTCAGCCCGTCCGCGTCCCGCCCGGCGAGACCGCCGATCAGGCGCTCGACCTCGTCGGCGAAGTAGTCGCGCAGCCAGGTGACCGCGGTGAACTGCAGCCGGTGGGTGCATTCGTGCAGGCAGACCCACAGCCGGAAGTCGTGCCCCGGCACGTCCATCGCGCGCTGGGCGGCGACCACGTTCGGCGCGACGAGCACGAGCTGCCCCTGGCGTTCCGGCCCGCCGAACGGGTCGTACTGGCCGAGCACTCGGGAAGCCAGGAACGCGAGCACCAGACCGGTCTGGACGCCGGCGCCACCGGCCAGCACGGGCGCCAGCGGGCCGCCTTGCGCCTCCGGCAGCGCGCGGCCGGTGAGCGCGTCGAGCCCCGAGGCGGCCGAGCGGACCCAGCCGGGCCTGTCGACGACTTCGGCGGGCAGCAACGGCAGATCGAGGCCGAGCCCGGTCAGCTCGCGGACGTGGCCTTCCGCCTCGATGGTCAGGTCGCGTAGCTCGGCGACGGCTTCGTCGGCCTCTTCGCGGTCGACGACCGGACCGCCGCGCACCAGGAGCGCGCCCGTCGAGGCGGCCAGGGACCAGTCGACCATCGAACGCGTCTTGGTCGGCGTTTCCTCAGTCACTCTCATGACGCTACCCGCTGGCGGGCCGGTTTCGGCCCTGACTTCCTCACGCTCCGATTCCGGTCGCTCACCGGAATCAGCGACAGCCGCATTTGTGCAGGGTCGCCGCGACGACGTCGAGCGCCGCCCGGCCCTTGTTCTGGTCCGAACCGGACGACATCAGCGCGAACACCAGCATCCGGCCGTCGGTGTCGAGCACCACGCCGGCCAGGGTGTTCACGCCGGACAGCGTCCCGGTCTTGCCGCGCACCCAGCCGCGTCCCGCCGACGAAGCCGGGTCGCCGTAGCGCTTCTCCAGCGTCCCGCTGCCGCCCGCGACGGGAAGACCCGCCAGCAGGGGCCGCAGTTTGGCCGTCCTCGGGTCCTTGCCGTCCGGCGCCGCCGCGACCGCGAGGATCTCGCTGAGCACCTTGGCCGGGATCTTGTTCTGGTCGGACAGCCCGCTGCCGTCGTTGATCTGGACGCCGGTCAGGTCGAACCCGGCTTCCTTGAGCACGTTCATCGTCGCGGTCGCGCCGCCGGTGAACGAGGCTTCGGCGCCCTTGGCGAGCGCGAGCTGACGGGCGAGGACGTCGGCCATCAGGTTGTCCGAAAGCTGGAGCAGCGAGTTGGCGAACTCGGTGAGCGGCTGCGACTTGACCTCGCCGAGCACCTTCGCGTCCTTCGGCGCCGTCGTCGTCCCACCGGCCTGGGCTTCGAGCTTCCCGGCGATCTTCTGGGTCAGCGCGGCGGCGGGGTTCGCGACGCGGGGCGCGTGGTCGTTCTTCGGGTCGCTGCGGCCGCCGTCGGCCATCACGGGGAGGACCGGCGCCATGTAGGTGTTCCCGGCGGCAACGTCCTCCGGATCCCAGCCTTTCGCGGACGTCGGTCCCTTGAACAGGCTGATGTCCAGCTGGACCTTGGTGATCTTGCCGCCGCTCGCCTTCTTGACCTGGGCGACGAGGTCGTCGACGTGCGCGGCGCCCGGGTACAGCGGCGAGTCGGTGCCCAGCGGCAGTGAGGTCAGCGAGGGGTCGCCGCCCGCGACGAGGATGGCCGTGCCCGGGTCGGCGCCCTGGACGATCTTCGTGGAGAACTGCGTCCCGTGGTCCATGGACAGCAGCGCGGCCGCCACGACGAGGATCTTCGTGGTCGACGCCGGGGTCAGCGGCGTGCCGGAGTTCTTGTCCCAGAGGACATCCCCGGTCGACGCGTCCACGACGGTGCCGGTGAGCGTGCCGAGGTCCGGGGCTCCGGCGGGACCGGCCAGCGCGGACGCGAGACCGTCCTTCGACGGCGCGACGCCGTTGATGTCCGGCCCGTGGAGCACACGGGTGACGCCGGCGGGCTTGGGGATCTCCCCCTTCGGCGCGTTCGGCGCCCAGGGCAGGCCGAGCCGGTTCGACACCTTCGGCATCGCGGCGGCGCCGCCCATCCCGGCGAGCAGCAGGACGACGACCAGGGTCGTGATCAGCAGGGCCTTGCGCTTGCGCTTCGGTTTCGGCGCGGGCGAGGCCACGGCCTCGGCGGCCGGAGGTTCCTGGGACGGCGGCTCGGGCTGCTGGATCCCGATGGTCGCTTCGGAGTCGAAGCGCTCTTCGGCGGGCTCGATGCGGACAGGGCGCGCGTGCATGGTCGCGGACGGGACCGGCGCGGGAGGCGGCGGCTCGACCCGGCTCTGCTCGGGACGGCGCGGCGGGCCCGCCGGCTGGCTCCGCGGCGGCTCCGGGAGCTGGGGTTCGGGTCTCGCCAGTTCGTGGTCACGCGTGGGCGTCGCGGCGCCGCGGTCGAACTGGTCCCAGTCGGGTTTGTCCGTTTGCTGCGGCTGGACGGGCTGGACGAAGACGGTCTTCGGCGCTTCGGGCTCCGGTTCGACCGGCGTCACCGGCTCGAAGGCGGACCACTTCGGGGTGGGGGTGTCCGGGACGTCCGGTTCTTCCTCGACTTCGACGACCGGCTGGAACCAGGAATCACTTTCGGGTGTGACCTTCGGCACTGCCAGCTCTTCGGTCTTGCCGCTCGCCAGTCCCGACATGGGCAGCCAGACGGTGGCCTCGCTCCCGCCTTTCGTGCCCTTGGGCTCGGCGGATGAGGTGTCCTTGTCGTCCGACGGCCACCTCGGGACATCGTTTTCCGGCACGTAACACTCCTTCATCCACCGTCCGGGGAAGGGGCCAAGCTCACATACGACCACATCGATGCGACCGCCCGAGCCCCCGTGGTCCACACTAGTGAAGACAAGACGATGATTTCGGTGAGCCGTCCGCGAGGCGGGGCGTACCAAAGACGAGAGCAGCGAGGCCGGCGTGGAATTCGACGTCACTATCGAAATCCCCAAGGGGGAGCGCAACAAGTACGAGGTGGACCACAAGACCGGTCGGATCAAACTCGACCGGACCCTGTTCACGGCCACCCAGTACCCCGCCGACTACGGCTTCATCGACGACACCCTCGGTCAGGACGGCGACCCGCTCGACGTGCTGGTGCTCGTCCAGGAGCCGACGTTCCCGGGTTGCCTGATCCGCTGCCGCGCGATCGGCATGTTCCGGATGACCGACGAGAAGGGCCCGGACGACAAGGTCCTCGCGGTCCCGACGAACGACCCGCGCCTCGAGCACCTGCGGGACATCCACCACCTGAACGAGTTCCACAAGCTGGAGATCCAGCACTTCTTCGAGGTGTACAAGGACCTGGAGCCGGGCAAGAGCGTCGAGGGTTCGAGCTGGGTCGGGCGTTCCGACGCCGAGGCCGAGATCAAGCGCTCGCTCGACCGTGAGACCGACCGGCTGGCCAAGGAAGCCATCGACGGTCCGTCGCACTAGTTCTCCAAGTACATGAAGGCCCCCTTCCTTGCGCCTGGCGCAAGGAAGGGGGCCTTCATGTACTTCTACGCGGAGTAACCCGGGATCGGGAACGGCGCCAGGAACTCGCGGATCTCGGCGGCGATGGTGTCCAAAGCGGACTTTTCCTCGCCCGCCGCCGCGGTGATCGTGCGGTCGATCCAGTCCGCGACCCGCACCTGGTGTTCCGGCTTGAGGCCGCGGGTGGTGATCGCGGAGGTGCCGAGCCGGATGCCGGACGGGTCGAACGGCTTGCGCGGATCGAACGGGACGGTGTTGTAGTTCAGCTCGATGCCCGCGCGGTCCAGCGCCTGCGCGGCGGGCTTGCCCGGCACGTTCTTGTTCGTCAGGTCGATCAGCAGCAGGTGGTTGTCCGTGCCGCCGGACACGAGGTCGTAGCCGCGCTCGACCAGCGCTTCGGCCAGGGCGCGAGCGTTGGCGACGATCGTGTGCGCGTACTCGGCGAACTCCGGCTTCTGCGCCTCGCCCAGCGCGACGGCGATCGCGGCGGTCGTGTGGTTGTGCGGACCGCCCTGCAGACCCGGGAAAACCGCCTTGTCGACGGCCTTCGCGTGGTCGGCGTCGGAAAGGATCATCGCGCCGCGCGGACCGCGCAGGGTCTTGTGCGTGGTCGTGGTGACGACCTGCGCGTGCCCGGCGGGCGACGGGTGCGCGCCGCCCGCGACCAGCCCGGCGATATGCGCGATGTCGGCGACCAGGACGGCGTCGACCTCGCGGGCGATCTCCGCGAACGCCGGGAAGTCGATCGTGCGCGGGATCGCGGTGCCGCCCGCGAAGATCAGCTTCGGCCGGTGCTTCAGCGCGAGTTCGCGGACCTGGTCGAGGTCGACGCGGCCGGTCTCCTTGCGGACGCCGTAGCGGACCGGCGTGAACCACTTGCCGGTCGCGGACACGCTCCAGCCGTGCGTGAGGTGCCCGCCGTCCGGCAGCGCCATGCCGAGCACGGTGTCGCCAGGCTTCGCGAAAGCGAGGTACACGGCCAAGTTCGCCGGGGAACCGGAGTACGGCTGGACGTTGGCGTGGTCGACGCCGAAGACGGCCTTCGCGCGCTCGATGGCCAGGTTCTCGACCTGGTCGATGAGCTGCTGGCCCTCGTAGTACCGCTTGCCGGAGTAGCCCTCGGAGTACTTGTTGGTGAGGACGGTGCCGGTCGCCTCCAGGACGGCCTGGGAGACGTAGTTCTCGGACGCGATCAAACGGATCTTGTCGTGCTGCCGCTTCGCCTCGTCCTCGACGAGCCCCGCGATCTTCGGATCGGCGGCGGCGAGCGCGGAAAGTGCTGGCTGGTGTGTCATGGCGTACTCCCGCTCAGGAGTGGCCTTCACCCAGGCGCGCGGTGCCGGCCTGAATTCGCTTCCCGGTGGTGCTCCACCTCAAATGCGCCAGTCGCTGGATGCCCTCAGAGCCTAGTGCACCCCGGTGGACCGGGAGCCGGCGTGCGGACGATGCCCGGCACACCAGCGGCGGCCGCACCCGGCCGTGCGATCACAGAACGCCTGCGCGCAGACGGCGCAGCGTTTGAGCCGCCGCCAGCCGCCGAACGCGACCAGTTCCGCCAGCCCGGAGGCACCCGCGACCAGCTCCCCGCAGCCGGGCCACGACGTCACCTGCACCACGCGCCAACGGTTTCCGGCCTCGACCAGCCGAGGTGCGGCGCCGGTCCCGGCGAGGACCCGGTTGAGCCGGTCGGCGGCGGCGTGCTCGTCCGGCAGCGCCGCGGCGACTCCGGCGAGCCAGGGATTCCCTTGCGACAGCAGCCTTTCCGCGATCCCGAGTGCCGGGTCGAGCTCGCGGAAGGCGGGACGATCACGTGCTTGCGCGTCACGGTTCTTCGATCGCGACGCCCATCGAGCGGGCCGTGCCCGCGATCGTGCGCACGGCCGCGCCGAGGTCGCCGATGTTGAGGTCCGGCAGTTTCCGCTCCGCGATCCCGCGCAGCTGTTCCTGTGTCAACTTTCCGGCGACCTCATGCCCGGGACGACCGGATCCCTTGCCGCCCAGCGCTTTCTTGATGAGGAACGACGCGGGCGGGGTCTTCAGCCGGAGTTCGAAGGAGCGGTCCTCGAACACCGAAACGACCACGGGGACGATGTCGCCGCGCTGCGCCGCGGTCGCCGCGTCGTAGGCCTTCTTGACCTCGACGAGGTTCACGCCGGTCTGCCCGAGCGTCTTCCCGAGGTCGACCACCGGCGCGTCGCCGGCGGTCAACTCGAGCGTCGCTTGGTGCGTCTTCTTCTTCGACTTCGGTGCCATGCGCCCGAAGCTATGGTCTCCAGTTACTGGAGAGTCAATCGATCGGCTTCACGCTTTCCGCGTGCCGTCGCGCCAGCTCCTGGTAGATCACCGCGTTGTGCTCGACCCAGCCTCGGGCGGTGCCGTCGAGCGGGACGTGCTTCTTCGCCGGGCTGCCCATGGCGACGGTCTCCGGCGGGATGACCATCCCGGGCGTCACCGTGGCGCCGGCCGCGACCAGGGCCTTCGCGCCGATCTGGGCCTTGTCGAGCACGGTCGAGCCGTTCCCGATGAGAGCCTGCTCGCCGATCGTGCAGTCGTGGACGAGGCACTGGTGCCCGACGGTGACGTTCTTGCCGACCTCGGTCACGCCGCCGTTGGTGTGGATGACCGAGTTGTCCTGGATGTTGGCGCCCTCGCGGATGAGGATCCGCCCGAAGTCGGCGCGCAGCACGGCGCCGTACCAGACGGAAGCGCCCTTTTCGACGACGACGTCGCCGATCAGGGTGGCGGTGGGGGCGATCCACGCTTCGGGATCCACCTGGGGGCGGTGCCCCTCGAATTCGAACATCGGCATGCCCCGCACCCTATGCCGAAAGTCCGTGAAGGCCTCCTTGAGAGACCCAGGGTCCCTCAAGGAGGCCTTCACGGAACGCTGAACCGTCAGCCGATGGCGGCGTTCAGCAGGATGTCCACGGCCTTGTCGTTACGCGTGGTCTCCCGGACGATCACCTCGTCGGGCGGGTAGAAGCCGGGGTTCGAACCCCGCGGGTACATCTCGAAGGTGAAGCTCAGGATCTTGTGGGTGCCCCACATCCAGTCGTCGATCGTCCCGTCCGTGATGTACAGGTCGCTCGACTGCTGCGGCGTGTAGCCGTTGGTCGCCGCCAGCTGCTTGCCCAGCGTCTGGAAGCGCTGCGCCTCGGCCTGCGTCATCCCCGGCGCGGTGTCGTTGTACGTGAAGCCGAACGGCCACAGGACGAGCTCCGAATAGGTGTGGAAGTCGATGCTCGCCTTGATCTGCTGGACGCCGCCGATCTTGCGCGAGTTGACGAAGTTGGACACGGCCTTGGTCTCCGGGGCGGAGAACGCCGACGGGCCGCGGTAGGTCTCGCTGCTCGTCGAACCCGAGGAACCGCCGCAGCAGCCCCAGTTGTAGCCCCAGTTCCGGTTGGTGTCGGTGCCGTTGCCCTGGCGGTTCTTGCGCCAGTACTTGTAGCTGCCGCCGGAGATGTCGTACTCCGAGCCGTCGGGGTTGACGTTCGGGATCACGTAGATCTCGGTGCTGTCGACGAACCGCTTGATCGCCGGGTCGGTGGCGTAGCCCTGGGTGAACCGGTTCACGATCCGCAGGCACATCTCGGTGGTGAGGTGCTCGCGCGCGTGCTGGTTGCAGGTGAAGAGGACTTCGGGCTCGTTCTCGTCGGTGGCGACGTTGTCGCTGATCTTGAGCATGTTCAGCGCGCGGCCCTGGTAGGAGTTGCCGACGCTGCTCAGCTTCGCGATCGACCCGTAGTTCGCCTGCGCGTTGCGCAGTTCCGTCGTGACCTCGGTGTAGTTGTGGTAGCCGGAGTCCGCGGGCGGGAAGTCGTTGATCGCGTTCGCGCCGACCTTCTCCGACCTGTCGACGACGCCGCGCTGCTCGACGCGGAAGCCGAGCGAACGGATCTTCGCCGCGTCGCGCGCTTCGCCGATCACCGTGGTCGTGGAGCCGGAGGTGGCGAGGACGTCGACGCCCAGCCGGGAGATCTGGGTGCGCTGCTGTGAGGTGCCGGTGCCGAAGACCTCGTAGATCTGGACCTGCGCGTCTTCGGCCTGCTGGTCGGCGGTCGCCGGACTCGCGGCGACCGGGATGGTGAACGCCGCGACGGCCGCGATCGCCACGGCCATGCACCGTCTTATGCGCATCGTCGTCTCCTAGCTCTGAGGCAGGGAAGGGGAACCCCACCATGGCCGGAGCCGGAAGAGGAGAACAATCCGTAACGGTACGGATCTAATGCGTATTTCTAGCCGTAGTTCGCGAAGCAGAGCGCTTCGATGTCGCCGCGCAGCGCGGCGAACGGCCGACGCCGGACACGCTGCTGGACGATCGCTCCGAGCAGGTAGGACAGCAGCGCGCGAGCCCGCGCCCGGGGGTCCTCGACGTCGAGCGGGGCGAGCAGCTCCGCGAGCAGTTCGGTGATCGACGTCAGCATGACGTCGATGGCCTGCGGATGCTGCGCGCGGCCCGCGGCGATCCAGTACTCGAACCAGAGGAAGGCCGCGTTCGGGCGGCCGGAGAACTCGGCGAGGAAGGCCTCCAGCGCCGAGAACAGCCGCTCGTCCGGGTGATCGTGTTTCGCCGAAATTTTGCGCAAATCGGCGGTGAACGTTGTGATGTGCGCCGCCATCGCGCGGTCGATCAGGACGTCGATGTCGGCGAAGTAGTAATGAATCGCACTCTTCGTGAGCGGTCCGGCGTCCGCGATCGCACGCACGGTGCAGCCCGCGAGCCCGTCCCTGGCGAGCACGACACGTGCCGCTTCGACGATCTGCTCCTGTTTCTGCAGCTGATTGGGGGAGAGCCGCGCGCTGCGGCCGGGAACGGCGGTCACGAAGTTCCTTACACCAAGTAGTCAGGACGGTGGCCCTGAAGCTTAGGGCAGCCGTCCTGGCCGATCACAGCGGGTGAAAAATCTAGGTGGCTAGCGATCGATCCGTAGCGGACAATGCGCGGCATGGTGACCTCAGGGGACAACGGGTTCAGCCCGGCCGCACGACGGCAGCTGGAGAAGGAACTCGCCGATCTGCGAGCGCAGCGCGATGCGATGGCGCCGAGGATCGGCGAGCAGGAGCGGACCGGTGACGCGGCCGATCAGGCCGAGGTGCTGGACCGCGCGGAGGCCGCCGCCTACCTCGACCGGCGCATCGCCGACGTCGCGGCGAAACTGGAGCACGGCGGGCGCGACAGCAAGGGCCTGCTCCCCGACGGCACCTCCGTCACCATCAGGTACGCCGACGGCGACGAAGAGGAACTCCACATCGTCACGATCCCGGGCGAGGACTCCGACGCGTTCACGGTCACCTCGGACAGCCCGCTCGGCCTCGCGCTCGTGGGCGCCAAGGAGGGCGACGAGATCACGTACCGGACGCCGCGCGGCGAGACCAGCGCCACCGTCGTCACCTTGAAGCCTGCTTGACCACTCGTTCCGTGAAGGGGGCCTTCACGTACTCGGGGACCGTGAGGGGAAATTCGAGCCGGCCTGGCCACGAGAGCGGGCCCGGCCGCGAACACGGGCCGCGCGCATGTCGCGAAAGCCACTTTCGGGACGTCTGACGTCGCGAAAGTGGCTTTCGCGACGCATACCGGCGCGAGCGAGCAGTCGCGGCCCCGGAAACCCGCGCGACCAGTCGTGGGGGGGGGGGGGGGGGGCGGGGCCCCCCCCCCCCCCCCCCCCGCCCCCCCCCCCCCCACCACAAGCGCCCCGGCGCCGAGTGAACACCACCGCCGCCCCCCCCCAAGGGCAA
>NZ_JBFBGL010000104.1:0-18590 GCF_040684635.1 Amycolatopsis sp. NPDC089917
AATACCCCAAATCATTTTTTATTTTTTTTTTGTTTTTTTTTCTTTTGTTTTCTCTCGCGTTCTTGGGGTTTTGGTCTACCACCCCCCCCCCCCCACTCACGACCACCTCGACCGACGCGGTGCCGGCGCTCTTGTTCGGGCCCTTTGTGCGGGCTTCGAGGCCGTCCAGGATCACCTCGACGCCCAGTTCGAACAGGTCTTCGCCGCTCTGCGCCGCGAAGGCCGGGCCGAGCCTGCTCACGTGGGGGTAGGTCGCGAGCCGTTCGAGGAACGCTTCGTCCGGCTTCCGCGCGGAGAAGGACTCCGCCGAGGCGAGCACGTGCGCGGTGAGCAGTCGCGAGACACCCGCGGTGTCCTCTTCCGAGAACCCCGCCTTCAGCAGGATCCGCGCGGTCGTTTCGATGTGGCCCAGCCGGTGCGGCCCGGTCGGCGGTCGTTCCCGCACCAGCGCGGCCGCGTCCCGGTGGCGCAGCAGCAGGGCCCGGAACTGGCGAAGCCCGCTCGCGAGCTGTTCACGCCAGGGCAGCGAGCTGTCGATCTCGAAGGCGTCGGCGCAGATCGCCTCGGCGACGAGGTCCAGCAGCTCCGCCTTGTCCTTCACGTGCCAGTACAACGTCGGTGAGCTGACGCCGAGCTTCGCCGCGAGACGCCGGGTGCTCAGCTCCGCGAGACCGGTCTCGTCGAGCAGTTCGACGGCGGCCTCGGTGATCTTGGCGAGGTCCAGCGAGCCTTTGCGTGCCACCCGCGGACTCTATCAGTGATAGATTCGTCTCTATCACTGATAGAGAACGGGGGAAGTGATGCTCTGGACACCGAGGATCCGCCTGGTCACGGTGCTGTGCTCGATCGTTTTCGTGATCGGGACGGCGGTGCAGAACTATGTGATCATCGATCTGGACCTGATCGAAGCGAGCATGCGGCTCAAGGGCGCGGACACCGCCGACGCGCCCTCCTACCTCAGTGCGTTGCGGCTGGTGGGGAACGTCTTCATCGTCGGCAACGCGCTCGGACTGCTGGTCTGGTTCCGCTGGCGCCCGCTCTTCTGGCCGGTGCTCGCGGTCAACGTCGGTCAGGCGTTCGGCGTGTTCGTCGTGCCGTTCGAGGTGCACCGGGCCGCGATCGACGAACACGGTTGGGCGGGGGTGCTTCCGTCGCTGGTCACCGACGGGGGTGCGCTGATCCTGGCGATCGTGCTGATCGTCGCGTACGTCCGCTCGCGGCGGCTCACGCGGACAGGCGGCCCAGTTCGGCTTTGACGGCCTCGACGGCCTTCTTCGTCTCGGCGGCCGGGTCGGCGCCGTCGCGGGCGATGCGGCCCAGCGCGTCGACGAGCGCGGTGTTCGCCGTCGGCGTCCACAGTGGACCGGCGGCGCGGCCGTTCTCCTTGACCAGCTTCGCGGCGTCGCCCGCCGCGGCGACCTTGTCCAGCACGCTCAGCCGCGCGGGCAGGTGGAAACCGAACCTGGTGGCGAACTCCTGCTGGAAATCGGTGCGCTCCAGCCACAGCCACTTGACGAAGTCCTTGGCCGCGTTGGGGTTCAGGCTCTTGGAATGCACCATCGCGCTCAGGCCGTCGACGGGGACCGACGGCGCGCCCGACTCGTCGAGCCGGGGGAAGGCCAGGACGCCGAAGTCGTCCTTCACGGTGTCCTGGATCTTCGGCAGGTTCCACAGCCAGGTCCACTGCATGGCGGCGAGCCCGTCGATGAACGGGATCGGGTCCGGCCAGTCCGTCGAAGCGCCGAGCAGCAGCGAACCGTTGAGCTCGTGGAGTTTCGCGAACGCCGTGGCGGCACGCGGATCGTCGAAGCCGACGGATTTGCCGTCCTTGACGTAGTCGAGCCCGGCCGACCACAGCAGCGGCCCGGCGAGCGCCGCCGCGCCCGCGTCGTTGCCGGCGAACAGCCCTTTGACGCCGTCCTTGGAGAGTTTCTTCGCCGCGTCGACGAGTTCGTCGAGCGTCTGCGGCGGCCGCACTCCGGCCTCTTGAAGGAAACTCTTGCGGTAGAAGAGAACTTGGGTGTCGAGCGCCTGCGGGACGCCGTAGATCTTGCCGTCGACGGTTTGCGCGGTGAGCACCGAGGCGTTGAAATCGCCGCGCGCGGGCCCGACGACGTCGTCGAGCGGGACGAGGAGGTTTTGCCGGACGCGGTCGACGGTGACCCGGCCTTCAAAGACGTCCGGAACCGGGCCCGCCGTCAGCGCGGCGTTCAGTTTCGTCTCGTAGTCGTCGGGATTCCACTGCACCGCGACCTTGGACTTCTGGTACGCGGCCGCGTAGCGCGTGACGGCTTCCTGGACACCGGGTTCGGGATACGGGTGGTACCACTGCGCGAGGTCCACCGGCTTCGGTTTCGGCCGGGTCATCCCGGCGGAGTAGGCCGTCGACGGGGGCGGGCTTCCTGTTTGGACACTGTTCGACCCGCAGGCGGAGAGCGAGGAGAGCGCCGTCGTCCCCGCCAGAGCCAGGAACGCGCGCCTGCTTGTCTTACGCACCAACAAACCCTTCGCCGAACGCCGTGAAGGCCATCTCCGGGGACAGGGTCCCTCAAGATGGCCTTCACGGAAGGGCAGGCGCGCGGGAGATTAACCCGTTAGAGCTGACTGATGTCGAGTTTGCCTTCGGAGTGGAACGCCCGAAGCCGCTTCTTGTCGAACTTGCCGACGCTGGTCTTCGGCACTTCGTCCACGAAGGTCCAGTTCTCCGGGAGCTGCCACTTCGCGACCTTGCCGGACAAGAACTCGCGCAGTTCCTCGGCCGTGACGCTCTGGCCTTCCCGGAGCACGACGGCGACCAGCGGGCGCTCGTCCCACTTCTCGTCGGGGATGCCGACCACGGCCGCCTCGGCCACCGCGGGGTGGGCCATCACCTGGTTCTCCAGGTCCACCGAGGAGATCCACTCGCCGCCGGATTTGATGACGTCCTTCGCGCGGTCGGTCAGCGTGAGGTAGCCGTCCGGGCTGATCTTGCCGACGTCGCCGGTGCGCAGCCAGCCGTCGTGGAACTTCTCCGGATCGGGTTCGTCACCACTCGTGCCGCTGTAGTACGACGCCGCGATCCACGGCCCCTGCACTTCGAGTTCGCCGACGCTTTCGTTGTCCCACGGCAGTTCCTCGCCGTTGTCGCCGATCAGGCGGGCGCTGACCGACGCCGGGAACCGGCCCTGGGTGTAGCGGTACTCCCACGCCTTCTCGCCGGTCGCGGCCGCGGGAGGACGCGCGACGCTGCCCAGCGGCGACGTCTCGGTCATGCCCCAGGCGTGCAGGATCGGCACGTCGTAGCGGTCCTCGAACGCGTGCATCAGCGACGGCGGCGCGGCCGAGCCGCCGACGACGACCTCGCGCAGATGCGAGATGTCCTGCGGGTTCGCGTCGAGGTGCGACAGCAGGCCCTGCCAGATCGTCGGGACGGCGCCGGCGAAGGTCGGCTTCTCGGCGTCGAGCATCTGGGCGATGGGGGCGGGCTGGAGGAAGCGGTCCGGCATGAGCAGCGACGCGCCGACCATCAGCGCGGCGTACGGCATGCCCCAGGCCATCGCGTGGAACATCGGGACGATCGCGAGCGCCTTGTCGTGCTGCGCCAGCCGCATGCTGTCGGTCATCGTGACCTGCATGGAGTGCAGCCAGATCGACCGGTGGGAGTACGCGACGCCCTTGGGGTCACCCGTGGTGCCCGAGGTGTAACACATCGCGGCGGCCGAACGCTCGTCCACCTCGGGCCAGTCGAAGGTGCCCGGCTGGCCGGCCAGCAGCTCGTCGTAGGAGTGCACCTGGACGCCGTCGGGCGCCGGGAGCGCGGAGGCGTCGCCGTTGGCCACGATGACGTGACGCACGGTCTTCAGCTCGGGCAGCTGCTTGGCCAGCAGCGGGATCAGCGTGCCGTCGACGATGACGACCTGGTCCTCGGCGTGGTTGGCGACGAAGACCAGCTGCTCCGGGAACAGCCGGATGTTCAGCGTGTGCAGTACCGCGCCCATCGCGGGGATGGCCAGGTACGCGGCCATGTGCTCGGCGTTGTTCCACATGAACGTGCCGACGCGCTGATCGCCGGTGACGCCGAGGCTCCGGAGCGCGTTCGCGAGCTTGGCGGCGTGTTCGCCGAGCTCACCGTAGGTCTCGCGGCGGGCTTCTGAACCGGTCCAGGTGATGACTTCGCTCTCGGAGTGCACCTTGGTGCCGTGGCGGAGCAGCCTGCCCAGCGACAGCTGTCCGTCCTGCATCGTGCTCAACATCGCGTACTCCCGTGGTGCTCGTTCTCCGGTGAACTGGGGTTGGGCCGACTCTAATGCGGGTGAACTGGTCAGTAACGTCGCAGGCAACCGTTCGGTCACAGTGTCGCGCTAACGGGTGTTCGCCGGTTCGGGTCAAGATCATCAATAATTCGTATTTTTCCTACCATGAAACGAAAAATGGCTAACAGTGCGAAGTGATGACATCGCTCATAAGGGTGATGAACGCCATCGAATCGCCGCCCGAACGGCGTGTTTCCGCAGGCTGAGGCGGGTTGCCCGTGGCGTGGTCGAGGGGTAATAAGTGCGTGTCGGTTTCACGGCCGGGGAACGGGTGGCGTTTACTGGAGCCGTGGTACAGAGACGGCTGGCCAGCGCTTGCTCTTGCAAGCATGGTTAAAGGCCGTCGGCCGCGAAAGCGGAGACCTGAGATGAAAGGACTACTACGTTGGCTCTGCCCACGTTGACTCCGGAGCAGCGCGCCGATGCCCTCGCCAAGGCGGCTGAGGCTCGCAAAGCGCGCTCCGAGCTGCTTGCGTCGATCAAGTCCGGCAAGGAGAGCATCGACAAGGTGCTCAAGCAGGCCAAGGAGAACAAGACCATCGGCAAGACGAAGGTCACGCAGCTGCTGAAGGCCGTGCCCGGCCTGGGCGCGGTCAAGGTCGCCGCCCTGCTGGAGCAGGCCGGGATCGACCCCGACCGGCGTGCCGCCGGCCTGGGTGAGCGGCAGCGCGAGGCCCTCCTCGAGGCGCTGAAGTAACGCTTCAGCCCAGGTCACGGGCTGTCCAGGGGAAGGTGTTGCCTGAGAGGCTGTTGCCCGGGCAACACTTTCCCCTGGTCTCAGCCGGAGCCTGGGACGCTGGTGGGGTGACGACCAGTACCGCACCGGCGACCCCGGCAGACCTGGCCGCCCGCTACGTGCGGGGCGACTTCCTCCTGGCCACGGCCCGGCACGCGCTCCTCGCGAGCGGCACCGCGGCCACCGCGACCGACACCGATCCGGCGCGGCTGTCCCGGGCGCTCCCCGGGCTGTTCACCGACTCGGGCGCTCCGATCGCGGTCGGAGTCCTGCCCTTCGACACCAGCGACGGCACCTCGACGCCGGGTCATCTGGTCCTGCCCCGCACGGTGCACCGCGCGTCTTCCGGTCGCGGGGCCGTCCCGTCGCGCACCGCCCTCCCTCAGCCGGTCAAGGTCACTTCCGTGCCCGAACCGGAGGCGCATCTCGCCGCCGTCCGCGCGGCCGTCGCGGCGCTGAGCGACCGCGACCTGCGCAAAGTCGTCCTTGCCCGCGCGCTCGACCTCGATTTCGCGGACGCCGTCCCGGTCGCGGACGTCGTCCGGAACCTGGCGAACGGGAACCCCCGGCACACCACCTACGCCGCGCAGCTCCCCGGCGGGCGCACCCTGGTCGGCGCCACCCCCGAACTCCTGCTGTCCCGCACCGGCGGCGCCGTGCTGTCCCGGCCGCACGCCGGGTCGATGCCCCGGTCGGCGGACCCGGCGATCGACAAGGCGAATGGTGAGGCACTGCTGGCGTCCGAAAAGGACCATGTCGAACACGCCGTGGTGGTGGAGTCCGTCGTCGAGATCCTGCGGCCGTTCTGCCGCACGCTCGACGTGCGCGGCCCCGGACTGGTCTCGACGCCGGCGATCTGGCATCTCTCGACCACGGTCACCGGTGAGCTGATCGACCAGGACGTCACCGCGCTGGACCTCGCCGCCGCGTTGCACCCGACCCCGGCGATCTGCGGAACGCCGACCGACGCCGCGCGCGCCCTGGTCCAGGAGCTGGAGCCGTTCGACCGTGCGTACTACGCAGGCGCCGTCGGCTGGGTCGACGCGGCCGGAGACGGCGAATGGGCCGTCGGGATCCGGTGCGCTGAGATCGCCGACACCTCCATGCGGCTGTACGCCGGCGGCGGCATCGTGCCCGCGTCCGACCCCCGGACCGAATTGGACGAGACGTCGGCGAAGTTCCGCACCCTGCTGGCCGCCATGGGCCTGGAGATCTAGAGGGTCACGAAGTCTTCGGTGACCGAGATGTCGTCCGACGTGATCAGCGCGACCGCGGCCCGGTAGCCCTCGGCCGCCTTCAGGTCCGCGAGCCGGGTCCGCGCCGGGTCGAGCGCGGCGTGGCTCGACCGGACCAGCCGCGCCTCCTCGTCGTACCCGGAGAACGTGATGCTCTGCAGCGGGATCTTGAGGCCCTTCCCGGTGGCCTTCATGACGGCTTCCTTGCGCGTCCAGTACGTGAAGAACGCCGTCGCGCGGTCCGCTTCGAGCAGACCGGAGATCGCGGCCTGCTCGGTCGGGGTCAGCGCGTACTCCATGAGTGAGTCCTCGGCCCGCCTGGTGGCCGTCTCGACGTCGAGGCCGACCGCGGTCCCCGCGGTGGCCGCGACGCCGATGAGGTCGCCGGAATGCGAGATCGACAGCATCAGCGGCGCGTCCGGGACCCGGGGGCGGCCGTGCGGCTTGCCGCAGTCTTCGCAGGTCGCGTCGAACTTCACGTCCTCGACGGCCAGGCCGAGCCGCTCGGCGGCGACGGACTTGGCCAGCACCCGGCCGGTCAGGAACCGGCGTTTGTCGATGTCCTGACGGTAGTTCTCGTACCGGCCCTGTTCGAGTTCGTCGAGCAGGGCCAGGAACCGGGGTTCAGCGGGCAGGGGCGGGGACCAGCGGACCGCACATTCGATCACGTCTCCTTTTTACCCGACTCGGCACTGGCATCACTCGAGTTTTCGTCGAGCAGCGTCGCCTCGTCGAACGGCGACTCGCCGTTCAGCGTCCGGTCCAGCTGCTCTCGGTCGATCTCGTTGGTCCAGGTGCCGATCAGGATGGTCGCGACGGCGTTGCCCGCGAAGTTCGTCAGCGCGCGGGCCTCGGACATGAACCGGTCGATGCCGACGATGAACCCGACGCCGTCGACCAGCTCCGGCCGGTGCGAGGACAGCCCGCCCGCCAGCGTCGCGAGCCCCGCGCCGGTGACCCCGGCGGCACCCTTCGACGCGATGATCATGAACACCAGCAACGAGATCTGTTCGCCGATGGTCAGCGGTTTGTCGAGCGCGTCCGCGATGAAGATGGACGCCATCGTCAGGTAGATCGCGGTGCCGTCGAGGTTGAACGAGTACCCGGTCGGCACGGTGATGCCGACGACGGGTTTGGAGACGCCGGCGTGCTCCATCTTCGCGATCAGCCGCGGCAGCGCCGACTCCGAGGACGACGTCGAGAGGATCAGCAGGAACTCGCGGCCGAGGTACTTCAGCAGCTTGAGGATGTTGACCCTGGCGAACACGCCGATGATCAGCCCGAGCACCACGAACACGAACAGCCCGCAGGTGATGTAGAAGCCGAGCATGATCACCGCGAGGCTCTGCAGCGCCTTCCAGCCGGTCTCGCCGACGACGGCGGCGATCGCGCCGAACGCGCCGACCGGGGCCGCCCACATGATCATCGCCAGGATCCGGAACACGAGCCGCTGGATGTGCTCGATGCCGCGGCGGATCGGCTCGCCCTTCGTGCCCAGTTTCTGCAGCGCGAACCCGGCGAGCAGCGCGACCAGCAGCGTCTGCAGCACCTCGCCCTCGGTGAACGCCGAGACCAGCGTCTTCGGGATGATCCCGAGCAGGAACTCGACGGTGCCCTCGCTCTTGGCGATCTGGTCCTGGCCCTTTTCGGCGATCTCGGGGGTCAGGTGCAGCCCGGTGCCCGGCTGCAGGATGTTGCCGACGACCAGGCCGATGACCAGCGCGACCGTCGACATCACCAGGAAGTAGCCGATCGCGAGCCCGCCGACGCGGCCGACCTTCGCGGCCTTCGCCACCGAGCCGACGCCGAGCGCGATCGTGCAGAAGATGATCGGCGAGATCATCATCTTGATCAGGTTCACGAACCCGGTCCCGAGCGGCTTGAGTTCCTTGCCGAGCTCGGGGAACAGGATGCCGACCGCGATGCCGAGACCGACGGCCGCGATGACGGCGATGTAGAGGTAATGGGTCCGGTCCCGCTTCGCCGCGGGTGCCTGCGTGCTCATGGGTGCCCTTCAACGAGACGAGAACAGGTTGCGAAAACTTATGACAGTTTCTCGGCGAACGACAACCGAAGCGGTACGCTGAACTAAGCGAGCGCTTAGTCAATGCCGAAGAGGAGCGGGCTGACCATGGATTTCTCTCTCAGCGTCGAGGAACGCGAGGTGCGCGACTGGGTCCGCACGTTCGTCCAGAAGGACCTGATGCCGCGTGAGCAGGAGGTGCTGCGCCGCGAACGCGCCGGTCAGCCGGGGCTCACCGGTGAGGAGCTGCGCGAGCTGCAGCTCAAGGCGAAGGAATCCGGCTTCTGGGGCGTGCAGACGCCCGAGGAGTACGGCGGCATGGGCCTCTCCGCGGTGATGACCGCGCTGCTGGAGGCCGAACTCGGCCGCACGTTCGTGCCGTTCCGCTTCGGCGGCGCCGCGGACAACATCCTCTACTACGCCAACGACGAGCAGAAGGAGCGCTACCTGCTCCCGACGATCTCGGGCGAACGCAAGTCGTGCTTCGCGATCACCGAACCCGGCGCGGGCTCGGACGCCAAGGCCATCCGGACCTCCGCCCGCAAGGACGGCACCGACTGGGTCATCAACGGCGAGAAGACCTTCATCACCGGCGGCAACGAGGCCGACTTCGTGATGGTCTTCGCGATCACCGACCCGGAGAAGGGCGCGAACGGCGGCGTCACCTGCTTCCTCGTCGACCGCGACGCGGGCTGGAAGTCCGAATACATCGACACCATGGGCGAATGGGGCCCGGCGGCGCTGGTCTTCGAGGACGTCCGCGTGCCCGAGACGCAGATCCTCGGTGAACTCGGCCACGGTTTCGACCTGGCCATGCAGTGGATCGGCGCCGGCCGCTACCTGCTGCCCGCCCGCGCGATCGGCTCCTGCGAACGGCTGATCTCGATGGCCATCGAGCAGGCCAACACGCGGGAGACGTTCGGGCAGAAGATCGCCGAGCGCCAGGCCATCCAGTGGATGATCGCGGACTCCGGCACCGAACTGGAGGCCCTGCGCTGGCTGGTGCTGCACGCCGCCTGGCAGGTCGACCAGAAGCTGGACTCGCGGCACGCGCAGTCGATGGCGAAGCTGTACGGCGGGGTGAAGGCGAACGAGATCGTCGACCGCGTCCTGCAGATCCACGGCGGAATGGGCTATACGCGGGAACTGCCGGTCGAGCGGTGGTACCGCGAACTGCGGCTGCTGCGGATCTACGAGGGCACCGACGAGATCCAGCGCCGGACCATCGCGCGCAACCTGCTGAAGGGGCACGTCAAGGTCGGCGGCACCCTGGGCTGAGACCCGGTGAAGCGACGAAGGGGCCTTCCCCGGCGCTGTCCGCCCGGGAAAGGCCCCTTTGTGTCGGCTCTAGTCTTCCTTCTGGTTCCGCATCGCGATCGGGACCCCGGCCAGGTCCTCCTCGTTGCAGAGAAGCTTCACGTCGTAGTAGGGCGAACCCTTGCGGTCGTCGTAGTCGAGATGGACGGCCAGCACATCGACCGGTTCCCCGAGCCACTCCTGAGCCTGGCGTAGCCATGTCGCGCACCGTTCGAGGGCCGTGGGCAGGTCGTCGTCGCGGAAGCCCACCGGGCGGTAGGGGACGTCCTGCACCTGATCACGGGGGTTCGAAGGCACCGGCAACGCCGGCGAGAGACCCGAGTCGTCCAGTTCGAGTTGGATCGTTTGCTCAGTCACCCTTCGAGCGTCCCCCAGAGAAGCCGTCTGAGCAAGGCGTACAAGCCTAAAGTCGCCGCTAAACGGGCACTCGCCACACTCCCGAGACCACTTCACGGCAGTTTTGCAGTGCCGCGACGTCGAGAGGACGTTCACAGGCGAGTGCGCGCAGAGCCAGTTCCGCGTAATGCGAGGCCAGCTGATCAAGGGTGAGCGGCCCGCTCGGCGAATACCAGCGCGCGACCCCGCTGCACATCTCCACCAGTGCGAGCCTGGTGACCGAAGGCTGGCCGGTGTGGAAGACGCCGGCCGTCACACCGTCTTCGATGGCGTCCGCCCACAGCCTTTCGTAGGCGTCGCGCAGCTCGACGACGCCGGCCCTGGCGCCCGCGGTGAGCGCGTGGACCTCGTTGTCCACCACGCGGGTGTCATCCGGCTGGATGGCGTGCGCGAGGACGTGCAGGGCCACCAGGGATCCGAGCCGGGACACGGGATCGGTGAGCCCGGCGGTCGCCTGCTCGGCCGCGTCGAGCAGCCGCCGGAGCGACTCGTTCATGATGGCCACCAGCAGATCCTCTTTGGTGCCCATGTAGTGGTACAGGCTGGCGGAGGAAAGCTCCGCCTCCTGCGCCAGATCCCGGATGCCGGTGCCGTGGAACCCCTTGGTGGCGAACAGTTTCACCGCCGCCTGCCGGACCCGTTCACGGGTGTTCACAGCCATGTCCCGGTGGTCCTGTCCCAAGATCCGGCGCGGAGGTCTTCCGCCTTCTTCAGCTCGCCCTTGGCGACCCGTTCCGACGGGGTCATCGGCAGTTCCGCCGCGAAGGCCCAGAACCGGGGAACCTTGAAGTAGGCCAGTTTCGCCGCGCAGAACTCCGCCAGCTCGGCCGGTTCGCAGCGGTGGCCCTCGTTTTCGCCGAGGACGAGGTACGCCTTGACCTCCTCGCCGCGGATCTCGTCCGGCACCGCGACGACGGCGGCGAGCTTGACCGCGGGATGCAGCTGCAACGCCCGTTCGACCTCGTCGGCGGAGATGTTCTCGCCGCTGCGGCGGATCATGTCCTTGGTGCGGCCCACGTAGTACACGCGGCCCTGGTCGTCCATTGTGGCCAGATCGCCGGTGTGGAACCAGCCGCCGTCGAAAGCGCGCCGGGTCGCTTCGACGTCGTCGTGGTAGCCGTGCATCAGGCCGACCCCGCGGATCAGGAGTTCGCCGGTTTCCCCGCGCGGCAGCGGTTTCCCTGCCGCGTCCGCGATCATCACCTCGCGCGTGGGGGCGGGCCTGCCGAGGCAGCCGGTGCCGACGGTCTCCTCGTGATCCGCCGGGTACATCCGGATGTCGCCGCCGGTCTCGGTCATGCCGAACGCCTCGTACCACGGCGCGCCCCAGCGTGCTTCGAGCGCGGCGTGCAGGTCGCGCGGGATGGCCGACGCGCAGATCGCGCGGACCTGATGGGCCTTGTCCAGCTCGCTTTCCGGCTGGCGCAGCAGGAGTGTCGGCATCAGGCCGAGGCAGTAGAACCAGGTGACGCCGTGTTCGCGGACCTTCTCCCAGAACGTCGACGGGTGGAAGCGGTCGAGCACCACCAGTGTCGCGCCGCCCGCGAGCCCCAGCGCGACGTTCCACTGTGGATCGATGTAGTGGAACGGTTGCGCGGTCAGGATGACGTCGTCCGCGCCGACCGCGGGGAAGTCCGTCGCCAGGCTGATGGACAGGGTCGTCCAGTACCGGTTCGGCAGGACGCAGCCCTTGGGGGCGCCCGTGGTTCCCGAGGTGTACTGGATGTTGACCGGGCGTTCGCCTTCGCCGCCGAATTCGGCGGCGCCGCCGGGATCGGCGAGTTCGCCCGGCGTGAGCACGCGTTCCAGCGAGGTTTCCGGCGCGATCCTGGTCAGCAATTCCAGGAATTCTTCGCCCGCGACGGCGAACCGGGCGCCGGAATGCCGGAGCACGTGGGCACCGTCGAATTCGCGGTACCCGGTGTTGACCGGGACGAGCACGCCGCCGATCTTGGCCAATGCCAGCCACAGCAACGGGAATTCGGGCTGGTTGCGCAGCATGACCGCGACCCTGTCGCCGGGCTGGACGCCGAGGTCCTGCAACGCGCGGGCGAATTCCGTGCTGCGCGCGTCGACTTCGGCGAAGGTGAAGCTTTCGCCGGTGGAGTCGAAGATCCACGCCGTTTTGTCCGGCCAGAGCGCGGCGGCCCTGGTGGTCAGCCCGAGGAGGGTGTCGATCCCGGCGAGCGAGGTCATGTCCGGCTCCGGAAGGCCTCGGCTGACGCGGCGACCTCGGCGGAGTGCTCCGTGATCAGCGCGTGGCTGACCTCCAGTTCGAGCGCGGCGTCGAGCGAGCTGTCGATACCGGAATCGAGGGCGCGTTTGGCCATCGTGGCCGCGGCCGCCGGATGGGAGGCGATCTTGGCCGCCCAGGCGAGCGCGGTGTCCATCAGGCCGTCGGCGGGCAGGACGGCGTTGACCAGGCCGAGGTCGTGCGCCTCGGCGCCGCTCACGCGTTCGCCCAGCAGCAGGAGTTCCTTGGCCTTCAGCGGGCCGACCAGTAGCGGCAGCAGCCGGGACGCGGCGCCCGTGACGCTCAGCCCGAGCGAGACCTCGGGGAAGGCGAAGACCGCGTCGTCGGCGGCGAGGATCAGGTCGCAGCCCATCGCGAACTCGGCGCCCGCGCCGATCGCGTAGCCGTGGACAGCGGCGATGACGGGCTGGCGGAGACCGCGAAGGCGGCGTGTCACGTCCTGTAACCGGTCGAGCCGCGGGCGTGAATCACCCTCGGGGGTGGGCTCCTTGAGATCGTGACCCGCACAGAACGCGCGCCCCCGGCCGGCGAGCACGACGGCCCGCGCGTCCGACTTCGCAGCCGCGTCGAGCGCCTCCAGCAGGTCGTCGACCAGTTCGGCGACCACCGCGTTGAGCCGTTCGGGGCGGTTCAGCCAGATCACTGCGATGCCGTCGTCGAGTGCGTAGTCCACGGTGCTCATGACGCCGAGCCTAGACGACCGATCGATCGATCGATAGGGTCGAATCATGCGGGTCGACATGGTTTACGAGAACGCCCGGTTCCTCACCGGCACGGGGGAATCCGTAGCGCTTGCAGCGCTGAACGGACGAATCGTCGCGTTGGGACACGACGCAGCCGCGCTTTCCGCAAAGAAGCGCGTCGACCTCGGCGGCTCGGTCGTGGTGCCCGGTTTCCACGACGCGCACAACCACATGGCCTGGTTCGGCATGGCGCTCGACGACGTCGCGCTGTCGGATTGCCGCAGCGTCGACGAGGTGTACGACGCCGTCGCGCGGCGCGCGGCCGAGACCCCGCCGGGCGGTTGGGTCATCGGCAGCGGCTACGACCAGAACAAGCTCGTGGGCGGCCATCCGACGCGGCAGGGACTCGACCGCGCCGCTCCCGGGCATCTCGTGCGGCTCAAGCACACGTCCGGGCACATGACCGTGGTCAACTCCGCCGTCCTGGAGCGGCTGGACCTGGGGAACGTGCCGGTGGGCGGTGACGTCGTCCGCGACGGCGACGGCTCGCCGACCGGCCTGCTGCGCGAGCAGGCCCAGCTCCTGCTGCGGCCGTTGACCTATCCGACGCCGGTCGAGCGGGTCGTGCGCGGACTGGACCGGGCGAGCGAGCGCTACCTGGCCGAGGGCATCACGAGCGTCCAGGAGGCCGGGATCGGCGGGGGTCTCGTGGGGGAGACTCCCGCGGAACTCGCCGCCTATCAGCTGGCGCGCGAGCGCGGGGTGCTGCGGGTGCGGAGCACGGTGATGGTCGCGGCGAGCGTGCTCCACGACCTCGACGCGGGTGCCCGCTCCGAGGCACGTTTTCCCGCCGAGGAGCCATCAGCGCTGTACGGGCTCGACCTGGGGATGCGCACCGGATTCGGCGACGAATGGCTGCGGATCGGCGCGATGAAGCTGTTCGCCGACGGTTCGCTGATCGGCCGGACCTGCGCGATGCACGAGCCGTTCGCCGGCGAACCGGACAACGTCGGCTACTTCCAGGTGCCCGAGGACGAGATCGCGAGGACGATCGCCGCCGCGCACCGGGCGGGCTGGCAGATCGCGACGCACGCCATCGGCGACCGCGCGATCACCGTCGTCCTCGACGCCTACGAAGCCGCGCTGAAGGCCGACCCGCGGCCTGATCACCGGCATCGCATCGAGCATTGCGCGGTGCTGCGGCCCGAGGAGCTGAAGCGGCTGGCCTCGATGGGACTGATCGCGTCGCCGCAGGGCCGGTTCGTCAACGAGATCGGCGACGGGATGCGCGCCGCGCTCGGCCCCGAACGCGAACCGTGGTGCTACCGGCTCAAGAGCCTGCTCGACGCGGGCTGCGTGCTCCCCGCCAGCTCGGACCGCCCCGTCGTCGAAGGGGCGCCGCTGCTCGCGCTGGCCGACATGGTGCGGCGGAAGACCGCGTCCGGTGTCGTGCTGGGTCCCGATGAGCGGCTCACGCCCGTCGAAGCCCTGCGCGCGTACACCCACGGCTCCGCGTACGCCGCTTTCGCCGAGAAGGACCTGGGCACGCTGGAGATCGGCAAGCTCGCGGACTTCGCCGTCCTCTCGGCCGACCCGACCGACGAGTCCACTTTGGATTCGATCCACGTCGTCGCCACCGCCGTCGGCGGCGACCTCGTCTACGAACGGAGCTGAGACTGATGCCGGTGCGGGACGCCGTCGCGGACGACATCGAGGAGATCTGCGCGCTCATCGAGGAGCACGCGGTCTACGAGGACAAACACGATCTGAAGCTGGACCGCCAGGAGATGGCGGGGTTCCTCTTCGGACCCGACCCGAAGGCGTGGGTGCTGCTCGCCACCCCGCCGGACGATCCGGGAAAGGTCGCGGGCTTCGCCTTCTGCAGCTGGAACTTCTCCACCTGGGAAGCGCGGCCGGGGATCTGGCTGGACGACCTCTTCGTGCGTCCGGACCACCGCCGGTTCGGCCTCGGGCGGGAGCTGCTCGACGAGCTGAGCGCCCGGACCCCCGGCCGGGTCGAATGGGACATGCAGGAGGGCAACGAGAAGGGCGAGGCGTTCTACGCCCAGCTCGGCGCCGACCCCGTCCCCGGCTGGATCCGGTACCGCTGGCGACCGCACGCTGGGTGAGTCACGGCCGAGCGGCAAGCCGTAAACTCGCACCCATGGGTGAAGGGGCAAACCGCAGGTCGTCGTCGGTCGAGGACTACGTCCGGGTGATCTACGGGCTGGTGGAGCGCGGCGAGGCCGTCACCAACACGTCGCTGGCCGGACGGCTGGAGGTCAGCCCGTCCTCGGCGTCCGGCATGGTCACCAAGCTGTCCCAGCTGGGGCTGGTCGCGCACGTGCCGTACCGCGGGATCGAGCTGACCACCGAAGGCAGGCAGCTCGCCCGTTCGGTGCTCCGCCGCCACCGGCTGATCGAGACGTACCTGGTGTCCGAGCTCGGCTACACCTGGGACGAGGTCCACGCCGAGGCCGACGCGCTCGAACACGCGGTGTCGGACAGGCTGGTCGAGCGGATCGCGGCGAAGCTCGGCAACCCGGTCCGCGACCCGCACGGCGATCCGATCCCCGCGCCCGACGGCAGCGTCGAGGAGATGCCGATGCGCATCCTCGACGACCTCCCGCCCGGCGCGGTCGGCGAGATCGTCCGCGTCTGGGACACCGACCCGGAGCTCCTGCGCTACCTGACCGAGCACTCGATCGGCCTCGGCGAGCGCATCGAGGTCGTCGAACGTCAGCCGTTCGGCGGCCCGATGGTGGTCAAGGTCGGCTCGCCGCCGGACGCGGCGACGCACGCCATCGGCAAGGAGATCGCGCAGGCACTGTCGGTCGCGCTGCGCTGACGTGTCCACTGTGGACACCTATCGGACGGTGCGCGCGGTGGGAATTTTCCCTACGTCCCTGCATAATTCGGATTCCGCGCACGTCACCCACATGCCGTGCGGATCGGTGATCTAAGACCCTTCCGATCATGTGCCCCCACGCCTAGGCTGCGCTATTCCGGGTGGCTAAGCGAGCGTGCGAAGGCGATGACGATGACCGGTCAGCGGACACACACCATCGACCGGGGGGTGGCGGAAGGACGTGAACTCAGGCGGCTGCTGGAGACCGGGCCGTTCGCGGACGCCCTCAGGGCGGCGATCAGGGCCAGGGGTCTCGGTCTCGATCGGATCCGATATCGGCTGAGGGGACGGGGGTGCTCGGTCAGCCTCGCGACGCTGAGCCACTGGCAGTCCGGCCGTTGCCGTCCCGAACGGCCGGAATCCCTGCTGGTGCTCAAGAATCTCGAAGAAATACTCGGGGTGCCGCCGGAGTCCCTCTCCCGGCTTCTCGGGCCGCCACGCGGACGTGCGGCCCGGTGTACGGTGCCCGGCGAGGGCCTGGTGACGCAGCGGGGCCGGGACACGGGAACGTAGGGAGCAAGGGGTGCGGGCGGTCGTCTTCGAGGAGTTCGGGGTGCTGCCCGAGGTACGCGAGGTGCCGGATCCGGTCGCGCCGCCGGGCGGGGTGGTGATCGGCGTCGAGGCGACCGGGGTGTGCCGCAGCGACTGGCACTCCTGGCAGGGCCACGACGCGTCGGTGACGCTGCCGCACGTCGCCGGGCACGAACTCGCCGGCCGGATCGCGTCGCTCGGCGAGGGCGTCCGCGGCTGGTCGGCGGGCGACCGGGTGACGGTGCCGTTCGTCTGCGCGTGCGGCACCTGCGACCGGTGCGCGGCCGGCGACCAGCAGATCTGCGACCGCGAGTTCCAGCCGGGCGCGACCCATTGGGGCTCGTTCGCCGAGTACGTCGCCCTCGAAAACGCCGAGGTCAACCTCGTGGCGCTGCCGGACTCGCTCTCCTCGGCCGAGGCGGCGGCGCTGGGCTGCCGGTTCGGGACGGCGTTCCGGGCGGTGCTGCGCCAAGGCGGGGTCCGGCCAGGTCAGTGGGTCGCGGTCTACGGCTGTGGCGGCGTCGGGGTGTCGGCGATCCTGCTGGCCGTCGCGGCGGGTGCCTCGGTGGTCGCCGTCGACCCGTCGCCGCGGGCCAGGGAGCTGGCCTCACGGATGGGGGCGGCGCTGGTCGTCGATCCGTCGGCGTTCGAGGATCACGAAGCCGTCGCTCTTCAGGTCCGGGAACTGACCGGCGGCGGTGCGCACGTCTCCCTCGACTGCCTCGGCTCGCCGAGCACCTGCGCGGCCTCGATCGGCAGCCTCCGCAAGCGGGGACGGCACGTCCAGGCCGGGCTGATGCCGCCCGCGCAGGGCATCGCGCCGATCCCGATGCACCGGGTGATCGGCGGGGAACTGGAGATCGTCGGCGTCCACGGCCTGCAAGCGCACGAGTACCCCGAGATGCTGCGGGTGGTGAAGACCGCCGGAATCGATCTCGAAGCCATGATCGGCAAGCGGGTCGGGCTCGAGGACATCCCCGCGGTGCTGGCGGCGATGAACGATCCCGTCCCGGCCCAGGCCGGGGTGACGGTGGTCGAACTCGCGCGGTGACCGGGTGTACGCGTTGTGGTCAACCCGCCGATCGGCCTAATCCGAAAGGTGGTTTCTCGCGGCCGGTTGTGGAAGGTTTCTTCGCTGTGACAGTCAGGGATGCCCCGTCTCGCCCGCGTCTCGTCCAGCGGGTGCTGCGACGGTTCACCGCGGCCGGTGTCCTGGTGCGGGGGCACCGGATCATCGGCGCGCGCCCTGGCAGACTCGACCCGTGGACGCGCTGATCCCTCGCCCGCGCGCCGAAGTCGCGCCCGGTGCCGTGCATGTGCCCGACTGGCTCGACCTCGACGCCCAGCGCCGTCTGGTCGAAACCTGCCGCGGCTGGCGCGGTTACCGGCGGACGCGGCTGCCGAACGGCGGGGTCATGTCGGTGCGGACGGTCTGTCTCGGCTGGCACTGGCACCCGTACCGGTACTCGAAGGTGACCGACGACGGCTCGCCGGTCCTCCCGTTTCCGGGCTGGCTGGGCGATCTCGGGCGGCGGGCTGTCACTGACGCTTACGGATCTTCGTCGTATGAACCCGACATCGCGCTGGTGAACTTCTACGACTCCGCCGCGAAGATGGGGATGCACCAGGACAAGGACGAGGCCTCGCTGGAGCCCGTCGTGTCGCTGAGCCTCGGGGACGCGTGCGTCTTCCGGTTCGGGAACACGTCGGATCGCGGGCGGCCCTATACGGACGTGGATCTGCGGTCGGGGGATCTGTTCGTGTTCGGCGGGGAGTCGAGGCTGGCTTTTCACGGGGTGCCGCGGGTGTTGCCGGGGACGGCTGATCCCGAGCTGGGGTTGGTGGGGCGGCTGAACATCACTTTGCGGGTTTCGGGACTTCCTTCTCGTTCTGATTGAGAGGCAAGGCAAATATGGCTCGATCGAGTCGCCCGCCGAGCAGGGCCTTCGAGGCACGCGGCCCGAACCGCTCCGCAGGAGCCGATCGAGGCCTCGACCGTCCACAAGAGACGGTCCTCCCGGCTGGACTGGTGTCCACTGCGGACACTTGTCACCGGCTGGATGTCTGTTTCGTGGCCGAATGGGCGATTTTGCCAAGGGGTCGTGAGTGGCGATTCGGGTTATTGAGGGGCAAGGCCAATGTGGCGTGTTGTGTCGCTCGCCCGTGCGTCGGCCTCGGGTGTCGCGAAAGCCACTTTCGGGACACCCGATGCCCC
>NZ_JBFBGL010000105.1:0-17999 GCF_040684635.1 Amycolatopsis sp. NPDC089917
GCGGGCCGGGAATCGACACCGGACGCGAAAAACCCCGCCACCGAAACGGTGACGGGGTCTTCCGTGAGCCTGGGATCAGTCCAGGTAGTCGCGCACTCTTTGCCACTCACGACCTGACGCGAAACCGCTCATGCAGGCGTCAATCGGACACGATCGCCGCGCCGGGAAGTCCGGAACCATGTCTTCAAGGCGGCGAAGAAGTCAGGCTCGATCATGGCATATTTGACTTACCTCCCAATAGAACACGAATCGCCACTCACGACCACCCCGACCCAGTGCTGTCCGACGGCGCCCAACGTCGCGAGAGAAGGAGACCGCATGGCGAAGATCCAGCGCATTTCCGCGAACGGCCACACGAGCGCGAGCCCCGAAGCCGTCTACGCCCTCCTCGAAGACCGCGAGCACTGGCCCGATTGGTCCCCACTGGGCAGGTTCCGCCTCCTCGAGAAGGGCGACCAGAACGGCCTCGGCGCCATCGGCGTCTTCACCACGAACGGCGTCAACGCCTGCGAAGAGGTCATCACGCTCGAACCGGGCAAACGCTTCGGCTACACGCTGCGCAAGGGGATGCCGCTGCGTGACTACCGCGCGTACGTCGACCTCACGCCCGCGCTCGGCGGCACCGACATCCACTGGCACGCGTCGTTCATCCCCAAGATCCCGGGCACCGGCGGGCTCTACCGCCGGTTCCTCGGCCGCTTCTTCGAGCGCATGGTCGACGGCCTCGTGGCGCGGGCCTCGCGAGGCGCCCCATAAAGTAGGTGCATGGCAGCCCCACGACGCACGCAGGAGGAACGCAGCGCCGCGATGCGCGTCAGGCTGCTCGACGCCACGATCGACTGCCTCGTCGAGTACGGCTACGCGGGCACCACGACCACCCGCGTGGCGGATCGCGCCGGGGTGACCCGCGGCGCGCAGGTGCACCACTTCCCGACCAAGACCGACCTCGTCACCTCCGCGATCCGGCATCTCGCGGCCAAGCGCACCGAGGTCGCGATGGCCGAGATCGACCGGCTCAAGGCGTCGGCCGACCCGGTCGGGGACGCGTTGCAACTGCTGTGGGAGATGCACCAGGGCCCGGTCTTCTCGGCGACCGTGGAGCTGTGGGTGGCCTCGCGGACCGACGCGGAACTGCGCGCCCAGATGGCGGTGGTCGAGCCGATCGCGACGAGCAGCCTGGTCGAGTTCGGCAAGGCGCTGCTGCCGGACCATTCGGCGCATCCGGAGTTCCTGCACGCGGTGTACACGGCGATGGACGTCGTCCGCGGCATCCTCATCGCCAGCTGGGCGACCCGCGACCAGACCGAACTGGAGGCGCGCTGGGAGCGCGGCCGCCGTCACCTCATCCTGCTGTTCGAGGCCCTGATGCAGCCCACTCCCTCTCGCTAGGCGTGTTACTCTCCCGGAGAGAGTGAGGAGGTCACGTGCTCGGAAACCCGTACGACCCCGACTGCCCCACCCGCGCGCTGCTCGACCGCATCGGCGACCAGTGGACCGTGCTGATCGTCGGCGTGCTCGGCGACGGCCCGCTCCGGTTCACCGAGATCGGCAAACGCGTGCGCGGCATCTCCCAGAAGGTCCTCACGCAGACGCTCCGCAGCCTCGTCCGCGACGGCATCCTGACGCGCACCGCGTACCCGGAGATCCCGCCGCACGTCGAGTACGAGCTCACCGCGCTCGGCCGCAACCTCGCCGAACCGCTCGACATGCTCGACAAATGGGCCCGCGTCCACATGGGCGAGGTCCTCGACGCCCGCCGTGCCCACGACGGGCAGCTCACCGCTTGACCAAGCCGGCCTCGTGCGCCAGCAGCCCCGCCTGGGTCCGGTTCGCGCAGTCCAGCTTGACCAGCATCCGCGACACGTAGCTCTTCACCGTCGCCTCGGCCAGATGCAGCCGCGCCGCGATGTCCGCATTGGACAGTCCTTCGCCGAGGCAGGCCAGGACGTCGGTCTCGCGTTCGGTCAGCCCATCGGTCTTCCGCCGCGCGTCGTCCCCGCGACGCCTTCCGTCGGCCGACATCGCCACGAGCCGTTGCGCCGCTTCGGGGGACAGCACGGTGTGCCCGTCCGCGGCGACCCGGACCAGGCCGATCAGATCCTCCGGCGGCGTGGACTTCACCAGGAACCCGGCCGCGCCCGCCCGCAGCGCGCGGATGACGTAGGTGTCCGCGTCGAACGTCGTCAGCGCGACGACCGCGGGCGGCTCGGGGAGTTTCGCGATCCGCCCGATGGCGGTCAGCCCGTCGACGCCGGGCATCCGCAGGTCCATCAGGACCACGCGCGGCTTGTGCCGGACCACGGCCTCGACCGCTTCGGCGCCGTCCTGGGCCTGAGCCACGACCTCGATGTCGGCCGCGGAACCGAGGATCGTCCGCAGATGCGCGCAGACCATCGGTTCGTCGTCGACGACGACCACCCGGATCACCGATCTCCTTCCGTCGTCGGGACGTAGGCCGGAAGTATCGCACCGACGCGGTACCCGCCGCCCGTTCGCGGCCCCGCGTCGAACCGGCCGCCGATCAGCTCGACACGCTGCCGCAGTCCGGCGAGTCCCGCGCCGGAACCGCTCCCCGCCAGCGCCGGATCCGGCGGGACACCCGCCCGGGTGTTCTCCACCGCGATGTCCAGCCCGCCCGAGTGATAGCGGAGGTCGACGGTCGCGGTCGACCCCGGCGCGTGCTTGCGGACGTTCGTCAGCGCTTCCTGCACGACGCGGTACGCCGTGCGGGCGACGGTGGGGGAGATCCGCCCGGGATCGCCGCGCACGGTCAGCTCGGTCGGGATGCCCACCGACGCCGATTCCGCGACCAGCGTCGCCGGATCGCCCGCCGCGCCGTCGGTGAGCGTGCGCGGCCCGGCGTTCGCGCCGTTGCGCAGCACCCCGACGAGGTCACGCAGCTCGTCCAGGGCCAGCGCGCCTTCGCGCCGGATGTCCTCGGCGGAGGTCCGCACCGCCTCGTCCGCCGAGACGACGCCGAGCGCGCCGGCGTGCAGCACCATCAGGCTCAGCCGATGCGTGACGACGTCGTGCATCTCCTCGGCGAGTTTCCGCCGTTCCTCGGCGCGGGCGCGTTCGGCGAGCAGATGCTGTTCGCGTTCGGCGCGTTCGGCCCGGTCCCGCAGCGAGCGCAGCAACTGGCGCCGCGCCTCGAAATACAGCGAAAGCGTGGTGGGCAACGCCGTGCCGAGCAGGCCGAACGGGGTGGTGTTCCACTGCGCGTCCCACGGACGCGAAGCGCAGACCACCAGGATCGCGGTCAGCCAGAGCAGCGTCCGCCGGTCGATCAGGCGCGCCAGCTGGCTCAGCACCACCGGCGTGATCGTCGGGACGGTCATCAGCGTCAGCTGCCGTTCGGGCACCAGCAGCCCGGGGGAGAACAGATCGGAGGCCAGCATCAGCAGCCCGCCCGCCGTGACCAGGCCGGCGACCAGTTTCGGGTATCGGAACAGCAGGATCAGCGAGAGATCGAGCGCGACCTGCAGGGTGACGCCCGCGGCGGGGCCCGCCCAGCCCGTCGTCGGCTCGCCGAAGACGTACAGCGTGAGGTCCAGGCCCACGAAGGCGAGCGAGGCCAGCGTGAGCCACAAGGTGTCGACCGGACCCGGCCGGAACGGCCTGCTTCTCTCCACCCGGTCACGGTAACCAGCCGTCGACCGACGGCGGGGAGATCCGCAACTTTCGTCTATCCGGCTGCCCTCCTTACCCGGTTTCCGGCCGCGACCGTCTCCGCTGGACTGGAGAGCATGAGCACAGCGACGCAAACAGTCCGAACAGGACAGGAGCAGGTCTTCGCCCGGCTGCCGGTGTTCGCCGTCGCCGCGCTGGCCGCCGCCGCGCTGCTGGCCACGAGCGGCCGGTACGCGCACGGTTTCGACGAGCTGTACTTCCTGATGGCTGGCCGGGAACACCTGGCGTGGGGGTACTTCGACCAGCCGCCGCTGATCCCCGCCCTGGCCGGGGCGATGGACACGCTGTTCCCCGGCTCGCTGGTGATGCTGCGCCTGCCGATGACGCTGGCCGCGGCCGCCGGGGTGGTCGTCACCGCGCTGATCGCCAGGGAACTCGGCGGCGGACGCGGCGCGCAGGTGCTCGCGGCGGCGCTCTACGCGTCGTCCGGGGTGATCATCGTCAGCCACTGGATCGGCACCTACGTCTTCGATCCGTTCCTCTGGACGGTGATCGTCTGGCTGGTCGTCCGCTGGGTCCGCGTCCGCCGTGACGGGCTGCTGGTCTGGGCGGGCGTCGTCACTGCGGTCTCCCTGGAGACGAAGTTCCTCATTCCCGCCTTCTGGGCGCTGGCGTTGCTCGCCGCGCTCGTGCTCGGGCCGAGGGAGCTCCTGCGGCGGCCGAAACTGTGGCTGGGCGCGGGAATCGCCGTCGTCGCGACGATCCCCACGCTGGTCTGGCAGGCGTCGAACGGCTGGCCGTACCTGATCATGAACGACGTCGTCTCGGCGGAGTTCCCCGGCACGTGGCCCTTCCTGCGCGACGGATTCCTGACCGCGGGTGTCGGCGCGGGTGTGCTCGCGTTCGTCTGCGGTCTCGTCCGGCTGATCTTCTCGCGTGAACTTCGCGGCTATCGCTTCCTGGGGGTAGCGATAGCCGCGCTCATCGTGGCGTTCCTGCTGCTGCACGGCCGTTCCTACTATCTGATGAGCGTCTTCGCGCTGCCGTTCGCCGCCGCGGCGGCAGGCTTCGCGCAGCACGTCCCCAAGTGGCGGCTCGTGGCCTGGCCGGCGATGGTGCTTTCGGCCGTGATCACCCTCGCCGGCCTGCCGCTCTATCCGGCGACCATGACCCGGACGAGCTTCGGCCCGATCACCCTCGGCAGCTCCTTCGCCGGTGGTGAACTGCCGCAGCAGGAGCTGGTCAAGGCGATCGGCGAGACCTACGCCGCCCTGCCGCCGGAGCAGCGGGCGCGCACCGCCGTCTACGCCGAGATCTACCCGTTCGCCGCCGCGACCGAGTTCTACGGTCAGCGGTACGGCATCGATCGCGTTTACAGTGGCCACCGCGGCTACTGGTACTTCGACCGGCCACCGGAGTCCGCGGACAGCGTGCTGTTCCTCGGCTTCGATCCGGGACTGCTCAAGCCGTACTTCACCTCGGTGACCCCGGTGGTGGAGGGGCTGCTGTGGCGGTATGACGGCAGGCAGGGTTCCTGGGACGAAATCTGGCCCAAGCTGGAAAGGCACTGATGATGACCGAACTTTCGTTGCCCGCCAAGGCATATCTGCTCGCCTGCGACGTCGGGAAGGACAAACTGCGCGACCGGCAGCGGGCGGGCCTGATGATCCGCGGCGCCGCGCTGACCGATCTCGCCTTGCGCGGCCGCGTCGCCGACGACGACGGCAAGGTCGCGGCGTCGGGTGCCGGGCCGACCGGTGACCTCGTCCTCGACGAGATGCTCACCGAGATCGCGGGGGAGAGTCCCCGCAAGTGGAAATGGTGGGTGCGCAAGGACGCGCGCGGCACTCTGGAGGCGCTGGAGTCCCAGCTGGACACGGCGGGGGTGATCAGCGTGAAGACGGGCCGGGTGCTCGGCCTGTTCCCGTCGCGGAACCCGGTCGTGCGGGACCCGGCCGTCGTCGAGCGGCTGCGGGCGTCGGTCGATCAGGCGCTGCGCGGCCCCTCGCCGGTGTCGGACGCGGACGCCGCGCTCACCGCCCTGGTGGCCGCGGTGGAACTCCGCGGCGTCGTTTCGGGCAAGGACCGGCGCCGCTACAAGGACCGGATCGAGGAGCTGGGCGAACGAGGCGGGGACGCGGTTCCCGCGCTGCGCAAGCTGTTCCGGGAACTGCGGGCGGTGCGGGCGTCGGCCGTGTCGTCATCCGGCGGGGGCTGAGCCGAACAGCCGGTCGAGGTAGTAGTCCACTGTGGACAGCACCTCGTCCGGCGTCCGGTGTTTCATCACGATGTTGGTGCCCTGCGAATCCGCGAGCGCCCAGAGGATCGCGGATTCGTGCATCGGGTCGGCCGACTTGTCGACATCGCCCGCCTCCTGGCCCTGGCGGATCAGCAAGGCGAACAGCTCGAACAGCTGGGGGACGCCCTCGGTGTACGCGGCCGCGAACGACGGGTCGGAGACGGCGCGGATGAAGAACGCGACGCCCATCAGCCAGTTCCCGCGGCCGCTTTCGTCCAGCGGCAGGATCTCGGTCATGATCGCGCGGAGGATCGCCTTGGGCGTCGACGGCAGTTCGCCGGACTCCAGCCTGGCCTTGATGCCCTCTTCGTAGACCTGCGAGCGGCGCTCGACGGCGAACAGCAGCATCTCGTCCTTGGTCTTGAAGTAGTGCTGCACCAACCCCATCGACATGCCCGCCTCGGCGGCGACGTGCCGCAGGCTGACCCCTTCGAGACCTCGCGTGGCCGTCAGCCGCGTCAGTGCCTCGGCGATCTCCGCGCGCCGCGCGGCGTGATCCACCTGCTTCGGCACCTTCACCATCCGTTCCGCCGTTTGCAATGCGATCGCATTGCCACTACTCTCGTCCGCTATTACGATGCGATCGCATTGTAAACGATTCGTCGGGGGAGGATCCGGTGGAAGCCGATCGGGGGAAGGTGCGGCTGCGGCCGCCGAGGAACGCGCTGGATCACCGGGTCGTGAGCTGGTGGCGGCTGCAGGGAACGCTCTTCTGGGTGACGCCGGTGCTGATCCTGGTGGTGCTCGGGCTGCTCATCGCGCCCGCGCGGACCTGGCTGCTGACACCGGCGGCGGTGCTCGCGGTGCTCGGCCTGATCTGGGTGCTCGCGATGCCGGTGTGGTGGTTCAAGGTGCACCGCTGGGAGGTCACGGAAACCGCGGTCTACGCGCGTTCCGGGTTCTTCTGGCAGGAGTGGCGGGTCGCGCCGATGTCGCGGATCCAGACCGTGGACACCCTGCGCGGGCCGCTGCAGCAGGTGTTCAAGCTCGCGACCGTCACGGTCACCACGGCGTCGGCGCGCGGCGCGGTCAAGATCCGCGGCCTCGACCACGAACTGGCCGCGAGTCTGGCGGAGCAGCTCACGGAGACTACGCAGGCGACACCCGGGGACGCGACATGACGTCGGGGGAGTTCGAGGGCTGGAGCACACTCGACAGGCGGACGCTCCCCGTCACCGCGCTGACGATGGCGGGGGTGGCCATCGGCGCCGCGATCCCGACCACGGCCGCGATCGTCGGCGGGGGAGGTCGGCTCTGGGTCGCGCTCGCGTGGGTCGTGGGCGGCGCGCTGGTGCTCGTCGGCGGCGGCGTGCTGGCGGAACTGTTCTACTGGAAGGGCGTGCGGTACCGGGTCACGCCGGACCGGCTGGAGACTGCGTTCACCCTGGTCTTCCGATCGCGGAAATCCCTGCAGCGCGAACGGATCCGCAACGTCGACCTGACCGCCAACCCGCTGCACCGGCTGTTCGGCGTCGCCGTGGTGACCATCGGCACCGGCTCGCACGAGTCGGGCGGGCAGGGCCGGATCAAGCTCAACCCGGTTTCCCGTGCCGAGGCCGAGCAGCTGCGCGCGGATCTGTTGCGCCGCGCGGAAATCACGGAGACGGACGACGACGCCCCGCTCGCCGAACTGGACCGGCGCTGGATCCGCTACGCGCCGATGTCGTTCCTCTCCCCGGCGCTCGGTCTCGCGGCAGGCGGCGGTCTCATGCAGGTCTCCGAATGGGCGGGGCTGCAGAAGGGCCTGATCGCCTGGGTGATGGACCTGTTCCGCGGCATCCCGCTGGTGGTGGCGATCCTGATCCTGCTGGCGATCGCGATGGTCGTCGGCGTGGTCGGCGCGCTGGGCCTGTGGGTCGAGATGTGGTGGAACTATCGGCTCGACCGCGAGGCCGGCGGCACGCTGCGAGTGCGCCGCGGGCTGTTCACCACGCGCTCGATCTCGATCGAGGAACGCCGCATGCGCGGCATCGAACTCGTCGAGCCGCTCGGGAACCGGATCGCCGGCGCGGCCCGCGTCGACGCGATCGCCACCGGCATGCGGCAGAGCGACGACCAGGACAAGACCGACTACCACACGCTCCTGCCCGCCGCGCCGGTCGCGACGGCTAACCGGATCGGCGCGGAGGTCCTGCGCGAACCGGTTTCGCCGACCGAAGCCGTCCGGCTCGCCGGGCATCCGCGCGCCGCGCGGGGACGGCTGCTGCGCTGGTGGGCCGGTTCGGTGGTGGTCCTCCTGGCGGTCTTCGCGATCCTCGGTTTCCTGCTGACCGACGTCCTGCTGGTGATCGGCGCCGCGCTCGGTGTCGTGCTGCTGCCGGTGTCGGTGCTGCTGGCGCTGGACGCCTACCGCAACCTCGGGCACGGGATCACCGGCCGGTACCTCGTCGGACGGCACGGGACCGTGCGGCGGAGCACGTTCGCCCTGGAGCGCGACGGCGTGATCGGCTGGACGGTCAAGCAGTCGCTTTTCCAGCGGCGCAAAGGCTTGCTGACGGTCGTGGCGACCACGGCGGCCGGTAGCGGGGCGTACTCGGTGTACGACGCGGGGGAGGAACAAGGCCTGCTGTTCGCGGAGGAGTCCGTGCCGGACCTGCTGACGCCTTTCCTGGAGCGGCCCTGACCCGTGACTCGCGTGCTCGGACGCCGCACTCATGTGCTCAGAGGCGGGACTCGTGTGCTCAGAGGCCGCACGCTCGAGTGCGGCACCCACTCAGGTGAGTCCCGTGTCCCACCACGTGAGTTCCGCCCTCAAGCACGTGAGTTCCGTCCACAAGCACGCGAGTCACGGGCTCAAGCACGCGAGTCACGCCGGCGGGCACTTGGCCCCGCAAGGGGTGTCCCGAAAGTCACTTTCGGGACACCAGGCGTCCCGAAAGTGACTTTCGCGACGTCCGAGACCACTCACGACCCGCTGGACCGAGCTGGAGATGTCGCGTGACCGGCTGGACGACTCGCGTGATCAGGCGGACGACTCGCGTGATCAGAAGGACGACACGCGCGCGCCCGCGATGCGCCGAGGGTCGTCCGTCCGGACACGTGTGTCGTCCGCCTGATCACACTTGTCGTCCGTCTGATCACACGTGTCGTCCCTCCAAACACGCGAGTTCCGCTCCCGAACACGCGAGTTCTGCCTCTGAGCACGCGAGTTCCGGGCTCAAGCACGTGAGTTCCGCCTTTGAGCACGCGAGTCACGCCGGACGGACGCTTCGGCCGTCACCGAAGCGTCCGCTGGCTACCGTCGTGTCATGACCGCATTCGCCGCACTCCACGTCCCCGGTTCCCCGCTGCTCCTGCCGAACGTCTGGGAGTTCGGTTCGGCCGCCTTCCTTGCCGCGCAAGGCTTCCCGGCGCTCGGCACGACGAGCCTCGGCGTCTCGGCCGTCGAGGGCGAGCCGGACGGCGCCCCGTCCTCACGGGACGCCACCGTCCGGCTGGCCCGGCGGCTGACGGGGCTGGACGCGCTGATCAGCGTCGACCTCGCAGACGGGTTCAGCGAGGACCCGGGCGAGGTCGGCGCGCTGGCTGCGGAGCTCGCCGAGGCCGGTGTCGCGGGCATCAACCTCGAAGACGCCCTCGGCGACCCCGTGCGGCACGCGGCCAAGATCGCGGCGGCGAAGGAACACGCTCCCGGGCTTTTCGTCAACGCGCGCACGGACACGCATTGGCTGGGGGAGCCCGACATCGACACCGCGATCGAGCGCTCGCTGTCCTATGTGGACGCGGGGGCCGACGGGGTGTTCGTGCCGGGGCTCGTCGATCCCGCGGACGTCGAGCGGCTGGTGAACGCCGTCGGGGTGCCGGTGAACCTGCTGTTCCTGCCCGGCAAGGTGACCGTCGCGGGCCTGGGCGGGCTCGGCGTCGCGCGCGTCAGCCTCGGCTCGCTGCCGTACCGGATGGCGCTGGCGGCCACCCTGCGCACCGTCGAGGCCGTCCGCGACGGCGGCGAACTCCCGCTGAGCCCGCCGTCCTACGCCGACGTCGCGGCCCTGCTCCCGGAATCTCATTAACCTCGGGACCATGCCGACCTTCGGAGCCGAATTCGCCGTCCCGCCCGGATATCTGAACACCCCCAGCATCGGCATCCCGCCGGCGCACGTGGCCGACGCGGTGGCGGAAGCGGTCGAGCGGTGGCGGCGCGGCGAGGCCCGTCCGACGGACTTCGACGAGCCCGTCGCGCGGACCCGGGCGGGGTTCGGCGCGCTGATCGGGGTCCCGGCGGAGCGCGTCGCGATCGGCGCGTCCGTCTCGCAGCTCATCGCCAACGTGGCCGCCGGGCTGCCCGACGGCGCGAGCGTGCTGGTCGCCGGGAACGACTTCACCAGCGTGACCTTCCCGTTCGCGGCGCAGGCGCACCGCGGTGTGCAGGTCACCGAAGTCCCGCTCGCCGAGCTGCCGGAACGCGTCGAGGGGCACGACCTCGTCGCGGTCAGCGTCGTCCAGTCGGCCGACGGCGCCCAGGTCGACCTCGCCAGGCTCAGGGCCGCGGCCGAGGCGGCGGGCGCGGCGGTCCTGCTCGACGCCACCCAGGCCGCCGGTTGGCAGCCGCTCGACCTCGGCTGGGCAGACTGGGTGGTCGCCGCCGGGTACAAATGGCTGCTCGCGCCACGCGGGGCGGCGTGGCTGGCCGTCCATCCGAGGGTGCTGGAGCGGGCGGTGCCGGTCGCGGCGAACTGGTACGCCGGAGAGGACCGCTGGCAGACCGTCTACGGCCTCCCGCTGCGGCTCGCGGAGGGCGCCCGGTCGCTCGACCTGTCCCCAGCCTGGCTCGCGTACGTCGGGGCCGCCGCCTCGCTGGACTACCTCGGCTCCTTGGACCTCCACGCCGTCCGCGCGCACTGCGTGGGGCTCGCCGACTCGCTCCTCGAAGCGCTCGGATCACCCGTTCAGGGGAGTGCGATCGTTTCACTCGCCGCCGACGCCGCCAAGGTGCGGCAAGCGGGCATCGTGGCCGGTACCCGGGCCGGAAAGCAGCGTTTCGGGTTCCACCTCTACAACACCGCTGACGACGTCGAACGGGTGATAAGCACGTTCAGGTGAACCGCTCGACCGGCGTGAACTACCGTATGTTCCCGTGGTTGGTGCGCAATTTACTCCGGGACCGACGGAAACTGCCCGGCTTCAGCCGGTGCGACCGGCAGGGCCGGCAGGGCCGCCGCCTGCGCCTAAGCCGTCGAGGGACACCAAGGCCCTGGCGCTGAAAGGCGCCGGTCTGGTCGCCATCGCGGTCGTCACGGCGCTGCTCTGGTGGCTGATCCGGCACGAGCCGGAGACGGCGCCGGTCGCGGACACGCCGTCGAAGACCGGGCAATTCCAGTACACGCTGGCCGAGGGGCCGCAGGTCACCACCGACTGCGCGAGCAAGGCCTACGGCGACACGAAGGCGTTCTTCACCGAGACGCCGTGCACGCGGCTGTCGCGGGCGCTGTACACGACCGAGAGCGGCGGCAAGAAGGCGCTGGTGTCGGTCGTCCTGGTCACCATGCCGGGCGACGTCACCGCGACCCAGCTCAAGGCGCTCACCGACAAGGACGGCACGGGCAACGTGTCCGACCTGGTGCGTGACGGCACCTTCAAGGCCCAGGGCGCCCCGAAGATCTCCGGACAGGACGCGGCTTACGACTCCCACGTCACGGGGGCCGACGTGGCCATCGTGCTGGCAGGCTTCTACGACAAGCAGAAGGACAAGCCGCTGCTGGAGCGGATCGCGACCGACGCCTTGCGGCTTTCGGGCGACCTGCGCCGCTGAGCTTCCAGTACATGAAGGCCCCCTTGCTTGCGCCAGGCGCAAGCAAGGGGGCCTTCATGTACCTCAGACCGATTGCCCCGGCATCGCGATCGCCACCGGCTTCGCGCCGAACTCCGCCCGCCAAGCCGTTCCCCGCCGCGCCGACCCGACCAGCGCGTTGAGCGCCGTCGTCCGCAGAGCCCCGTCGTCGGTCCGGTCGATGACGCCGAGCCAGGCCGCCGCCACGTCCGACTCGGCCGTGGCCACGATCTCCATCGCCGAGTTCGCGTCGGTCACCGGCTTCGGCGGCACGTACGCGGCCTCCGGGCCCGTCGGGGTCTGTCCCGCGGCGGAAAGCATCCGTTCGCAGACGTTCCGGCGTTTGACGTGCTCGGCCGTCCCTCGCGACACCGCGCCGGTGAAGGCGGCGGGCAGATAAGCGCTGACCAGCCCGTACACCCAGATCGCCGCGTGTTCGGCGCCCAGCGCCTGCTGGACGGCGTCCGCCGTCTCCCCGCCGAGCTGGACACCGGCAGGCACGTCGACCGCACCGGCGTCGTCGCCCCGGCCGAGCTTCTCCGAACTCTGCTGCAGCGCCGCGCAGCCCGCCGCGATCGAGGCGACCATCCCGGCGCGGTAGCGGGGAAGCGCCGGCACGAGGCCCTCGGCCTGCTTGCGCGCCGCGGCGAGGCGTTCCTTGAGCCCGTCCACCGACGACGGCGGGGTCTCCGCCGGTCCGGACTGCTCCGGCTTGGGCCGGTTGAGCCGGTCCACCTCGGTCTTGAGCGCCGCCGCGTGCGCGGCCCGGGCGGTCGCGACGGCCTCGCCTTCGGCGCCCGTCACCGCCTTCGCGCCCGCCGCGTCGGTCTCCGCCGCGCGCAGCAGCGGACCCAGCGGGTCGGGGCTTTCGTCGAACCCGGGGGAGCAGGCGGCCGCCAGCGGCGCGGCCATCGCGGCCAGCGCTCCCCAGCGCAGGAAAGTGCGACGGCTCGGCGAGGTGGGCTCTGTCGATCTTCCGGTCACGCCGCCCCATCCTGCCAGTACCCCGTGCGGGGCCGCCGCTCGCGCGTCGCGCGGGGGTCACCAGATAAGCTGGTCCACTACCGAACCCGGATCCACGCCGCCGGGTCGCCCACAGCCGAACAGGAGCGCTCCACCGTGCCCAACGACCTCGCCAGCAGGCTGGAGCCCATCGTGGCCGAAGCCGTCAAGGCCGCGGGTTTCGACCTCGATTCCTTCGAGGTCCAGCAGGCAGGCCGCCGTCAGCTGGTCAAGGTCGTCGTCGACGGGGACGACGGAGTCGGGCTGGACGAGGTGGCGAACGTCAGTCGCGCCGTCTCCGCCGCGCTCGACGAGAACGAGCACGTGATCGCCAGTGCGTACACGCTCGAAGTCACTTCGCCCGGTCTCGACCGGCCGCTGACCCTGCGACGGCATTGGCGCCGTGCGAAGTTCCGTCTCGTGAAGGTCACCCCGGCCGAGGGCGCCGCGTTCATCGGCCGTGTGGGGCACGCGGGGGAGAAGTCCGTGCGCGTGCTCGTCGACGGCGAGATCCGGGACGTCGGTTACGCCTCGGTGGCCAAGGCGGTCATCGAGATCGAGTTCAAGCAACCACCTGCCGAGGACCTGAAACTGTTGGAAACCGATGCGTCGGCCCTGAACGCCGCCACCACGGAGCCGAAGGAGGAGCCGAAGTGAACGTCGACATCGCAGCGCTGCGCGCGATCGAGCGGGACAAGGACATCCCCTTCGAGACGGTGATCGAAGCGATCGAAACCGCGCTGCTCACCGCGTACAAGCACACCGAGGGCCACGAACCGCACGCCAGGATCGACATCGATCACAAGAGCGGGCTGGTGCGCGTCCTCGCGCACACCCTGACCCCGGACGGCAAGCCCGACGAGGAATGGGACGACACCCCCGAGGGCTTCGGGCGGATCGCCGCCACCACCGCGCGCCAGGTCATCCTGCAGCGTCTGCGCGACGCCGAGCACGAGAAGACCTTCGGCGAGTTCTCCGCCAAGGAGGGCGAGATCGTCGCGGGCGTGGTGCAGCGCGACGCCCGCGCCAACGCGCGCGGCATGGTCGTGATCCAGGTGGGCGACATCGAAGGCGTCCTGCCCTCGGTCGAGCAGGTGCCCGGCGAGTCCTACGAACACGGCAGCCGCATCAAGGCCTTCGTGGTCACCGTCGCGCGCGGCAACCGCGGTCCGCAGATCACGCTGTCGCGGTCGCACCCGAACCTGGTGCGCAAGCTGTTCGCCCTCGAAGTCCCCGAGATCGCCGACGGCACGGTCGAGATCGCCGCCGTCGCGCGCGAGCCCGGACACCGGACCAAGATCGCCGTCCGCTCGACGGTGCCCGGCGTCAACGCCAAGGGCGCGTGCATCGGCCCGGTCGGCGCCCGCGTGCGGAACGTGATGAGCGAACTCGCGGGCGAGAAGATCGACATCATCGACTTCTCGGAGGACCCGGCGAAGTTCGTCGGGAATGCGCTGTCGCCCGCGAAGGTTGTATCGGTCCGGGTCGTCGACGAGCGGGCCAAGACCGCGCGCGTCGTCGTCCCCGACTTCCAGCTTTCACTCGCGATCGGCAAGGAAGGGCAGAACGCCCGCCTCGCCGCCCGGCTCACCGGCTGGCGGATCGACATCCGCAGCGACGCCGCGCCTGAGCAGGGTGACGAAGCACACGCCGCACAGCCGCGGCCCGCCGCGGCAACCGGTTCGGCTGAGTGAAGGTCGAAGCGCTAGACTTACGAGTGGTTCAGAGTCCGCCGCCGGGAACCGACCCCCAGCACGACCGGGTAGCCCCGGTCCGCACCTGTGTGGGTTGCCGTCGGCGGGCCTTGATCGGCGAGTTGCTGCGAGTGGTCGCGGCGGACGGGCGGCTGATCGTCGACGAGCGTCGGCGGTTGCCGGGCCGGGGTGCCTGGTTGCACCCCGTGCCGGACTGTCTGGCCAAGGCCGAGCGGCGCAGAGCGTTTCCCCGAGCACTTCGTGTTCCGGGGTCGCTCGACGCCCAGGGTGTCCACGAACGCCTGGAGCGGCTCGCCGAAGGATGAAGGGCGCCGGGACATCCCCGGTGCCGGATGGAATCAGGAAGCAGGTCGACCCGTCATGAGTCAGCCGTGAAGCTGAATCAATGAACGCGCGACAATAGGACGAGGTCTGCGGGTCTGCCGCCGGCCTCCCCAGATGAGGAGAGCTGTGCCAGGCAAGGCCCGAGTACATGAGCTCGCGAAAGAGCTCGGCATCACCAGCAAGGAAGTTCTCGCCAAGTTGAAGGATCAGGGCGAGTTCGTGAAGTCCGCGTCGTCGACCGTCGAGGCACCCGTGGCCCGACGTCTTCGTGACGCTTATTCGTCCAAGGACGGCCAGAGCAAGAAGCCCGTCCCGACTCCCGGCCCGCGTCCGCCGGCGAAGCCCGCTGCCCCGGCTCCGGCCGCGAAGCCGGCCCAGCCCGCGCCCGTGGCGAAGACCGAGGCTCCGGCCGCCCCCGCGGCGTCCACCCCGGCCCCGTCGGCTCCGGCTCCGGCCCAGTCGTCCCGGCCGACCCCGGGCGCCCGCCCGGGTCCGCGCCCCGGCCCCCGGCCGCCGGCGCCGAAGGAAGAGGTCGCTCCGGCGGCGAAGGCCGCTCCGGCCGAGCCGAAGAAGGCTGAATCCACCAGGGACGTCCCTGCGGCTCCGGCCACCCCGCCGGCGTCCCAGGCGCCGTCGCAGGGTTCGGTCGTGCCGCCGAAGCCGCAGGGCCCCAAGCCCCCCGGTCCGAAGCCCGGCCCGCGCACCCCGCGCGTCGGCAACAACCCGTTCGGCGTGGGTTCCGGTGCCCCGGCCCCGCGCCCGTCCGCCCCGCGTCCCGGTGGCGGCAACCAGCAGGGCGGCGACAACCGTCCGCCGCGTCCCGGTGGCGGACAGGGCGGCGACCGTCCGGCTCCGCGTCCCGGTGGCGGCGCTCCCGGTGGTAACCGGCCGAGCCCGGGCAACATGCCCCCGCGCCCGAACCCCGGCATGATGCCGGGCCGTCCGGCCCGTCCGGCCGGTGGTCCCGGTGGCGGTCGTGGCGGACCCGGCGGCGGAGCCCGTGGTGGCCCCGGTGGCGGCGCTCGTGGCGGTCCCGGTGGCGGCGGCGGTTTCCGCGGCGGTCCCGGTGGCGGCGGCGGCGGTTTCCGTCCCGGCGGTGGCGGTGGCGGCGGTTTCCGTCCCGGTGGCGGTGGCCCCGGTGGCGGCGGCGCCCCGGCCGGTGGCGGCGGCTTCCGCGGTGGCGGCGGTCGTGGCGGCCCCGGTGGCCGTGGCGGTACCGCGGGTGCCTTCGGGCGTCCCGGTGGTCCCTCGCGCAAGGGCCGCAAGTCGAAGCGGCAGAAGCGCCAGGAGTACATGGACAACATGCAGGCGCCCAGCGTCGGCGGCGTCCGCCTGCCCAAGGGCCAGGGCGAGACGATCCGGCTGCCGCGCGGTGCCTCGCTGACCGACTTCGCCGAGAAGATCGACGCCAACCCGGCTTCGCTGGTGCAGGTGCTCTTCCACCTCGGTGAGATGGTCACGGCGACGCAGTCGGTGTCCGACGACATCCTGGAACTGCTCGGCGGCGAAATGAACTACAACGTTCAGGTCGTCAGTCCCGAGGAAGAGGACCGTGAGCTGCTCGAGACCTTCGACATCACCTACGGCGAAGACGCGGGTGAGGAAGAGGATCTGCAGGTCCGCCCGCCGGTCGTGACCATCATGGGTCACGTCGACCACGGTAAGACCCGCCTGCTCGACACGATCCGCAAGACGAAGGTGCGCGAAGGTGAAGCCGGTGGCATCACCCAGCACATCGGCGCCTACCAGATCGAGACCGAGCTCGAGGGCAACCCGCGTCTGATCACCTTCATCGACACCCCGGGTCACGAGGCGTTCACCGCCATGCGTGCCCGTGGTGCGAACTCGACCGACATCGCGGTGATCGTGGTGGCGGCCGACGACGGTGTGATGCCGCAGACGGTCGAGGCGATCAACCACGCGCAGGCCGCCAAGGCGCCGATCGTGGTCGCGATCAACAAGATCGACAAGGAAGGCGCGAACCCGGACAAGATCCGGCAGCAGCTGACCGAGTACGGCCTGGTCGCCGAGGAGTACGGCGGCGACACGATGTTCGTCGAGATCTCCGCGCGGCAGAACATCAACATCGACGGCCTGCTCGAGGCGATCCTGCTGACCGCCGACGCCGCGCTGGACCTCCGGGCCAACCCGGACATGGAGGCCCAGGGTGTCGCGATCGAGGCGCACCTCGACCGCGGCCGCGGTCCGGTGGCCACGGTGCTGGTCCAGCGAGGCACGCTGCGCGTCGGTGACTCGGTCGTGGCGGGTGATGCCTACGGCCGCGTCCGCCGGATGGTCGACGAGCACAACGTCGACGTCACCGAGGCGTACCCGTCGCGTCCCGTCCAGGTCATCGGGTTCACCTCGGTGCCGGGTGCGGGCGACACCTTCCTGGTGGTCGACGAGGACCGCGTCGCCCGGCAGATCGCCGAGCGCCGTTCCGCCCGGACGCGCAACGCCCTCAACGCGTCGCGTCGCAAGCGGGTCAGCCTCGAGGACCTCGACTCCGCCTTGAAGGAGACGAACAGCCTCAACCTGATCATCAAGGGTGACAACTCCGGTACCGTCGAGGCGCTCGAAGCCTCGCTGGTGCAGCTCGAGGTCGGCGACGACGTCGAACTCAACGTCGTCCACCGCGGTGTCGGTGGCGTCACCGAGTCCGACATCGACCTGGCGACCGCGTCCGACGCGATCGTCCTGGGCTTTAACGTCCGTGCGCAGGGCAAGGCGACCGAGCGGGCCACCCGCGAAGGCGTCGACGTCCGGTACTACACGGTCATCTACCAGGCGATCGAGGAGATCGAGCAGGCTCTGAAGGGCATGCTCAAGCCGGAGTACGAAGAGGTCGAGCTCGGCAAGGCGGAGATCCGCGACGTCTTCAAGTCGTCGAAGATCGGCACCATCGCCGGTTGTCTCGTCATCTCGGGCGAGATCCGACGCAACGCGCGGGCCCGTCTGCTCCGCGACGCGACCGTCATCGCCGAGAACCTGCCGATCAGCTCGCTGCGGCGGTTCAAGGACGACGTGGTCGAGGTTCGCGACGGGTACGAGTGTGGTCTGACGCTGGGGTCGTACAGCGACCTCAAGGTCGGAGACGTCATCGAGACGTACGAGCAGCGCGAAAAGCCGCGTGCGTAAGTGACACGGCGGCGCTCCCCCGCATCTGGGCGGGGGGGGCCCCTCCAACCCAACCCCCCCAACCCACCACCCCCCCCACGAGAAGGCGTGAGTCGAGGGGGACCGCCACCGCCGCGAGGAGAAC
>NZ_JBFBGL010000106.1:0-17703 GCF_040684635.1 Amycolatopsis sp. NPDC089917
AACCCGATCGGCTCGGCGAGGAAGATGCCGCCCGCCGCGTCCACCGGGTACCGCCCGAACTTCGACGCCAGGAAGTCGATGATCGCCACTCACGACCAACCCGGCCCACCACTCATCGCCACCCCTCCACCCCCGCACACGAAGAGAGCGGCGCCCGAAGGCGCCGCTCTCGACTCGCGAAGGACCGGATCAGAAGCCGAACAGCGCCTGCGGCACCTCGTGCTCGTCCGGCCAGGTCAGCCACGCGACGTCGGTCGGGCCGATGGCGTAGCGCGCCAAGCGCCACGACCGCGGATCGTCGTCGACGGTCGTCTCGCTGGTCTTCTTGAGCAGGGCGACGTAGACGTCGGACATGACGCCGTCGGCGCGCTTGTTCTCGTAGATGGTGCCGGCGTAGTACGGCCGCCCGGCCTGGGTGCCGCGCATCGTCCCCTGCAGGAACACCCAGGGCCCGAGCCGGTCGAACTGCTCCACGGCCACCTGGACCTGATCGCCGAACTCCTCGTCGAGCCGGGCGGTGGCGGCCCGGAATACCGCTTCCCGGACCGGGTCGCCGGGGTTCAGCGACACCGGGAACGATCGGGTGTACATCAAGCTACCTCCCACTGGCGGGGCAGCGACGACGCCGCGTCGGCTTGCCCGGTACTGCTACGGCGTGCTGTCGGATCAGGTCGGCGGGGTGAGGATCTTCACGAGGCCGCCACCGCCGCCCATGCTGATCTTCTGCGAACCGTCGGGGTTGATGTTGTTCGAGCCGATGAACTGGCCGTCGCCCGCGTACAGCACGACGTGCCCGCCGTTGTTCGAGATCACCACGTCGCCGGGCTTCGCCTGGGAAAGCGGTACCTCTTTCCAGCCGTCCGCCTGGAGGTTCGCCGTCAGGCCCGCGACCGAGGCGCTGGCCTGGCCCTTGTCGATCAGGCCGGACGCCTCCAGGCAGCCGGAGACGAAGTTCGCGCAGTTGACGTTGTTGGGCACCCACGACTGCATGGCGGGGAGTTCACCGCTGCCCTTGAGGTCGCCGGCGTTGCGGCCGAGGAACTTCTCGGCGATCTTGGCCGGGTTGTCGCCGCGCGCGTCGATCGGCTTGGCGGGCCGTCCGTCACCCTGGACCCCGGCGACGCCGCCGCCTCCACCACCGCCACCGTGGCCGCCGCCTCCACCACCGCCGTCCCCGCCGCCGTGGCTGGGCACGTGGTTGACCGGGGTGGCGTGGACGCTCGACGCGGTGGTCTGGCCGGTGTCGGCGGGCACCAGCTCCAGGAAACCGCCCTCGATCTCCAGGCCGAGCGGCTTGAGCAGGTCGTCGATCTGCTTCTCGGCGTCGTCCAGCGCCTTCTCGATCTCGTCCTTCTTGCCGTTCGAGTCCTTCTCGTTGAGCTGCCGGAGCCGCTCGATGTCGGACGCGGCGATGGCGATCTCGTTGTCGTCTTTGGAGCTGTTCTTGCGGCGGCGGGCCGAGTCGATCAGCGCGCGGTTGTCCGCGTCCTTGTCGTTGGCCTCCTGGGCGAGCTGCGCGACCTTCTTCTTGACGTCGTCCAGGATCTCGGACACGCGCTGGAGGATGTTCTTGGCCGCCTCGGCCTTGTCGCTGACCTTGTAGCTGGCCTTGCCGAGCTTCTCGAGATGGTCGGCGACGGCGTCGGCGTCCTTGCCCTCCCAGTGGCGCAGGACGTCGTCGCGGAAGACCTTGAGGTCGTCTCCGAGGTCGTTGGCCCTGGTCGCGGCTCCGCCGACCTTCCGAGCCTGGTCGTTGACCGCGCCCGAGTCGAGCTTCTGCGTCTGCTGGGCGTGCTTGTCGATGGCGTCCAGAGACTTCGGACGGTCGTGCGACGGGTCGTCGAGCGTGCCCGGATTCCGCTCCGCGGTGGTCATCGGTTAATCCCCCTGGTTCCCGTCTTCTCAGTCCCGCTCGCGGTCGCCGCCACGGAGGGTGTGCACACCCGCGGCCTCGTCGTTCCGCATGCGCTGGGCGGCGTTGGACAGCGCGATGGACGCGGCGTCGACGAGCTTCGAGGCGGCGTCCAGGTGCGCGTTCACGCCCTGGTGGAACCCCTTCATCGTCTTGCCCGTGCCGGCGGCGTTCTTCAGGTCGCCGAACGCGGCGCCGGGGTCGCCGTCACCCAGGTCCTTGCTCGTCCCGCTGAAGCCCTCCTTGAGCCCGCCGACCTTCTTGGCCAACGACGCGATCTGCTCCGGATCGAATCGGCGAGTCATGGATGATCCCTCCCAGTCCCGGCACCTGCGCCCGCACTTTGCCTGCCCACACCGCTGTACCGCGCACCCTATGAGCTCACGCCCACCCGTGCGCGCCGTTTCCCGAAACGGCGATGCCGCCGTTCGTGTACATCGACGCACCCGGTGGCGATCAGGTTCCCCGACGTCGACCGGAAGATCTTACCTCCTCGGCACCCTCGGACCGGCGGATGCCGACGGCACCCGGCGGCGCGGCCAGGTCACGGCGGACCGGCGACCGATTCCTCCCTTGTCGCAGGTCAAGGCCGCGAACATCGACTACTTTCAGTAACCAAGGTCCACTCGACCGGGTTACCCCACCGACTGCGCGCCCCCGGCCTTCGTTTCGCGGCGTCGAACCGAATTGGACGGGCTTGCGTTTTTCGGCGCCTTCCCTTAACCGCGAAGAGAACCCCGAAACAATTCGGCCGAATGCCTCAATTCACGGGCCGATTCCGCCCATACGCTTTCCCTTGTCCTTATTCGCACATCTCCTGCACCCCTGAACGGAGTCACCTTGAAGGTCAGATCCTTGCTGGCGATTTTCTTTGTCACGGCGGCGACAGCGGTTTCCGGTTTCGCCCCGACGGCGGCCATCGCGTCGACCGGCGACGAAGGTCCGATCACTTCGATCGTCGGCGGCCGCAAAGCCACCGAGGCCTATCCTTTCGCGGTCTACATCGTCGACGGCTGCACCGGCTCGCTGATCAAACCCAACTGGGTCATCACGGCCAAGCACTGCAACCCGGCGGTGAAATCGGTGCGGATAGGGAACAACGACCGGACCAAGGCCAAGAGCGTGAGCGTCGTCGAGGACGTTCCCCACCGCTTCGTCGACGTGAAGCTGCTGCGACTGGCCGAATCCGTGCCCTACGCCCCGATCAAGATCCCCGGCCCGGAGGCCGCCACCGTGGGCACCGCCACCCGGTTGCTCGGCTGGGGACAGACCTGCGACCTTCCCGGCTGTGGCCCGATGTCCGTCCACAACAACGAGTTCGACACCTCGATCCTCCCGGACGGCAGTTGCTACAAGATCAACGCGGATCACGAGATCTGCACCGACAACCCGAACGACGGCGGCGACTGCTACGGCGACTCCGGTGGCCCGCAGATCACGAAGGTCGACGGCGTCTGGAACCTGATCGGCAGCGACAGCCGGGGCACGGGGATCCACTGTGGCGCGAGTCCGTCGATCTATGTGGACCTGACGTCGCCGGAGGTCCGCCCGTGGATCGAAACGACGGTCGGCGGCCTGTAGGCGCGGGCCTCGGGGCAGGTCGCCGGTTCCCGTGTGGAAGACTGCGCGCATGCCCATTCCGTATTTCTCGCAATGGGAATCCCCCGAACTCGTCGCGGCGATCGTCACCGGCGCGATGTCCGCCGCCGACGATCCGCGCTGGGCGGATTCCGGCGCGGTTTCCGCACAGGAGTACGAATTCTGGTCGTGGCGCGCCTGCGGGATGGCATGCCTGCGGATGATGCTGGCCCATCGGGGACAAGAGGTTCCGCGGAGCGTCGATCTGGCCAAGGAATGCGAGCGGTTCGGCGGGTACGTGCGGCACGAGAACGGCGTGCACGGCCTGATCTACGCGCCTTTCCTCGGCTGGGTCGCGGACCGGTTCGGCCTCCACGGCGAGGTGCGGGTCGATCTCGGCCTGTCCGAGCTGCGGAGCCTTGTCGCGCAAGGGCAGGTGGTGATGGCGTCGGTGCACAAGTCGATCAGGGAGCCGAAGTGCGACCCGCCCAGGCGGGGCGGGCATCTGGTGCTGGTCACCGCCGTGACCGAGTCGGGGCTGGTGATGCACAACCCGTCGGGGACCGGCCCGCACGGCCAGCAGGACGCGTATGTCGACGACGAGGACTTCGAGCGGTTCTACGCCCTGCGCGGCATGGTCTTCGACCGCGCCCGCTGAATTCGCTTTCCCGGCACCCGGGCGCGGGTTCCTAGACCAGACCGAGTTCGCGCGCCCGGACGCCCGCCTGGAAACGGGACTCGGCGCCGAGCGCGGCCATCAGCTCGGCCACCCGGCGCCGGTAGGTCCGCACGCCGAGGCCGAGGGTCCGGGCGGCGGCTTCGTCCTTGACGCCGCTGCCGAGCAGGTCCAGCACCGCGGGCGCGAGCCGGCGGATCTCGGTGACCTGCGCGTCGAAGACGGCGAGGTCGGTCGCGGACCGCCAGGCCGATTCGAACAGCGAAATCACGCCTTGCACGGTTTCGGGCTGGGTGATGACGCTGTAGCCGCGCTGACCGGCGGTGAGGTCACCGGCCAGGATCACGAGCCTGCCGTCCATGATGATCGTTTCGTTGAGGTCTTCGGTGGAGATGCGGATCTGCGCGCCGAACCGGTCTCGGGTCTTCGCCAGCTCCTGCGCGGACATCGAGTCGAGCAGCAGCCCGGCCCGGTAGATCTTGCGGATCCGCACGTCGCCCGCGCGGCGTTCGGCGGCCGCGGCGAGTTCGTCCGACCGGCGATCGGCCACCCAGGTCGCGAGGTCGTTGGCGGCGCAGGCCAGGTCGGTCACGGTCGAGAACAGGTGCCCGACCCGGTGGAACAGCTCCTCTTCGCCGCGCACGACCGTGACCGCGTCGCCCGCCCTGGTGAGACCGTCGCTCGTCCGCATGCCATCGATACTGCCCCACCCTCGCGGTTCGCGACCACGTGGCAGCTTATTGCCATTTCCTGACTTCGGGCGGGCCCGTGGCGACGCTGGTGTCCATGACGAACACTCACGACAGCACCTGGCGGCTCGGTGACCTCACGGTCAACCGCCTCGGCCTCGGCGCGATGCGGTTGACCGGGATGCCCTGGGACGAGAAGCCCAAGAGCCGCGAGGACGCGATCGCCGTCCTGCGCCGCGCGATCGAGCTCGGCGTCGACCACCTCGACACCGCTTCGTTCTATTTCACGCCCACGCGCTCGGCGAACGAGCTGATCAGCACCGCTCTCCAGCCGTACCCCGATGACCTGGTGATCACCACGAAGGTCGGCGCGGGCCGAAACCGCGACGGCGAGTTCTTCCACGCGCGCCCTGACCAGCTACGCGGCCAGGTCGAGGAGAACATCCGGCAGCTCGGGCTCGACCACCTCGACGTCGTCAACCTGCGCTGGGGCGCCGGGATGGGCAAGGAACCCGGTTCGGTGGCCGAACACTTCGGCGCGCTCGCGGACCTGCGCGAAGCGGGCTTGATCCGTCACCTCGGCATCTCCAACATCGTGCCGGAGCAGCTGCTCGAAGCGAGGACGATCGCCCCGGTGGTTTGCGTGCAGAACCGCTACGGTCTGGCCGACCGGGAGGACGACGCCCTGGTCGACCTGTGCGCCGAACACGGCATCGCGTTCGTGCCCTTCTTCGCCGTGACGACCTCGCTTCCCGGCGCCGCCGCACCCGACAGCGTTCCGGGCGAGGCCGAGATCGCGAAGGTCGCCGCGGCGCACGACGCGACCCCCGCCCAGATCCGGCTCGCCTGGACGCTGCACCGGGGCGCGCACGTTCTCGCCATTCCCGGGACCGGCGACCCCAAGCACCTGGAGGAGAACGTCGCGGCGGGCGGCATCCGGCTCGGCGACGACGAACTGGCCCTGCTCGACACCATCGCGCACGCCTAACGGGCAGTCAGGCCTCGTCCACCTCGGACAGCTTGTCCAACCGGGCGAGCACCAGCTCGTGCCAGTTCAGCTCGGCTTCGATCCGGAGGCGGGCGTGTTCCAGGACGAGGTCGTCGGCGACGGACTGATCGGGCCACCGCCGTTCGCCCAGGTGACCGAATTGGGTCGCCTGGGCCGTCAGCGCCGCGAGGCGGTCTTCGAGATAGCCGCGCAGCATCTCGCGATCGAGATCTCCGCTGACGACCAGCGCGAGGTCCACCGGATCGGGTTTGAGGACCACTTCGGCGAAGGCCTCGTCCCGCAAGGCGCGCAGCTCACGGTGCCCTTCGGCGGTGATCGAGTACACCGTTCGCGCGGGCAGCGCGCCGAGTTGCTCGGTCCGGACGGGCTCGATCAGCTTTTCGCCTTCGAGCCGGTGCAACGCCCCGTAGAGCGAACCCGGTTTGACCTGCGACCACAGATCGGTGCGATCCATCCGCGCCTCGCGACGGAGTTGATGGCCGTGCATGGGCCCGCGTTTGGCCAGGGCGCCGAGGATGAACAGTCTGGTCGGGTTCACCGCACTAGTACAACACGAGTACTCGCTTTTGAGTACTCTCGTGCGCATGACCATCCGCCCCATCCTCATCCGCGGTGAGCAGCCACTGGCCACGGCGGCGGTCCCTGTCACCGAATTCGACGACGACCTCGTCCGCCTCATCGAGGACCTGTACGAGACCAACGCCGCCGCCAACGGAGCCGGACTGGCGGCCAATCAGATCGGGGATCCCCGGAGCGTCTTCATCTACGACTGCCCGGACAGCACCGGAACGCGCCACCGGGGGCACGTCGTCAACCCGGTCCTGCGGACGTCCGAAATCCCCGGGACCATGCCCCATCCTGACGACGACCTCGAAGGCTGCCTCTCCGTTCCCGGCGAGGTCTTCCCCACCGGCCGCGCGCGCTGGGCCGCCGTGGACGGCCTCGACGAGCACGGTGCGCCGATCACCGTCGAGGGCACCGGATACTTCGCGCGCTGCCTGCAGCACGAGACCGATCACCTGGCGGGCGTGCTCTACCTGGAACGCCTCGTCGGCAGGCACACGCGAGGCGCGAAGCGGATGCTCAAGCGGAACGGCTGGACCGGGCCGGGACACACCTGGCTGCCCGGCACCGTCCCGGACCCGTTCGGCCACTGACTCAGGCCGCTGACTCAGGCCACCGGTTCAGGTCACCTCCGGATCCGGTGGTCCACGGCGACCCAGTTCGTCTCCCACGTCGTTCCGCCGTCGGCCGAGAACGCCTGCTCGAACCGCGCCTCGTCCGGACCGGGCCGGAAGATCAGGAACCGCACCTTGATCGGACGGTCACCCAGCCGGTCGTCGCCTCGGAACTCGCCGACGCCGTCCCGGAAGCCGCCGTACACCGCCGGGGTGAGCAGCCCGTCGCGCATGTTGACGAAGGTCAGGCTCCACCGCCGCGCCTGCGGTTCGTACAACCGCAGGTTGAGTGCGTCGATGCGGCCGTCCGGCCCGGAGACCTGGAATTCGAGGGCGTTCGCGCGGCGGTCCACGAGCGGGCGCACGGTGCTGGTCCCCGCGAACCGGAGCCACTGGTCAGCGGACTCCGAAAGCGGCTCGGCGAGGACCCGCACGGTCGAGCGCCAGGAGCCGATCTCCCAATCGAAGTCTCGCTGGCCGTCGGCGGCGGGAGGCGTCGACGCGTCGCCCGACGCCGCCGTCGCGATCAGCAGGAGGGCCGAAAGGCCCGCTGTCAGGATTCGTCTGTATGGCACGGTCATGGTTCGACTATCGGAGCGGAGAACGGCCATGGACAAGAAGGCACCTGCAGGTAACCTCCCGCGCCCCAACCCGTTGCCCGGCTGTCCGATGGCCGCGGCGTTCGCCGCGATCGGCGGGAAATGGAAACTGACGCTGCTGTACTGGCTCGCCCACGGCGAATCCCATTTCGCCGGCCTTCGCCGCCGTGGCGCGCCGATCACGCCCAAGGTGCTGGCCGAGCAACTGCGGGAGCTCGAAGCCGACGGACTCGTCGAACGCGTGGTGACCGGGCCGGTCCCGGCGCGTGTGATCTATCGGCTCACTCCGTACGGGACCACGGTCCTGCCCGTGGTCGAGGAAGTCAGGGTCTGGGGCGAGGCGCATCTCCGGCGCGCCCACGGCGAAACCGCGCCGAACGCGGCGATGGGCTGCGCCGACGCGATCCGATCGGCGCGACTCGCGTGATCAGGAACGGGACTCGCGTGATCAGAAGGCGAACACGGTGAACGTCGCCTGATCACGCGAGTCCCGTCTCTGATCACGCGAGTTCGCCGTCTGATCACGCGTGATCGCTCATCTCACCCGAACGCGACGCTCACTTCGCGGCGGTCCGGCGGGCGGCGGTCGCCTTGGCGAGGTTCTCGAGAACCTCCTGCGTGGCGGCGATGTCGATGCAGGCGTCCGTGATCGACTGCCCGTAGGTGAGCGGCCGGTCGGGGTGGAGGTCCTGACGGCCCGCCTGGAGGTTGGATTCGAGCATGACGCCGACGATGCCGCGCTGACCGTTCCGGACCTGCTCGGCGATCTGTTCGGCGACGACGGCCTGCCGCGTGTGGTCCTTGCGGCTGTTGTCGTGGCTGGCGTCGATCACGACGCGACGGGGCAGACCGGCGTTCTGCAGGGCGGTGAGCGTCGCGCGGACGGACGCCGGGTTGTGGTTGGGCGCGCTGTTCCCCCCGCGCAGCACCACGTGACAGTCGGGATTGCCGGCGGTGTGCAGGATCGCGGGCATGCCGCTGGGGTCGACGCCCGGGACGACGTGGCGTGCCTCGGCCGCGCGGATCGCGTCGACCGCGACGGCGACATCGCCGTCGCGCCGGTTCTTGAAGCCGACGGGCATCGACAGGCCGCTGGCCAGCATGCGGTGGTTCTGGCTTTCGACGGTCCTGGCGCCGATCGCGCCCCAGGAGACGGTGTCGGCGAGGTACGCCGGGATGGTGGTGTCCAGCCATTCGCACGCGGCGGGCAGGCCGCCTTCGGCGAGTTCGAGGAGCAGGTCCCTGGCGATCCGCAGCCCGCGGTTGACGTCGCCGGTGCCGTCGAGGTGCGGATCGTTGATGAGCCCTTTCCAGCCGCCGACCGTCCGCGGCTTTTCGAAATAGACCCGCATGACGATCAGCAGGTCGTTGGCGAACCGGCCGGCGAGGGCGGCGAGCCGGTCGGCGTATTCGAGTGCCGCGGCGGGATCGTGGATGGAGCACGGGCCCGCGATCACGAGCAGCCGGTCGTCCGTGCCGTCGAGGACACGGACGACGGTTTCCCGCCCCTGTCGGACCGTGTCGGCGGCGGTGGCGCTGAGCGGGAGTTCGTGGTGCAGCAGGGCGGGGGTGACCAACGGGACCAGGCGGTCGATGCGCTGGTTGTCGAGATCGACGGCGGCGATGGTTGTCATCACGGATATCCAGGATTTCTGCCGGCACCGGGCACTGGGAAAGCCGGGATTTCCCCGGCCCGGCCGGCGGTCTCGGGTGGACGATGATGCAAGCTCGGAAAAGCCCGGCATCGCGAGAAGATTTTTCGGTGATTTCTCCCACCTCGAAATCTCCCACCATCCGGCACGCAAAACAACGGAAAAAGCGCCGTCCAACCCGGTTTCCGCAGCCGATCGGAGATTCTATCGGCCGGTCCAAATCGGATCGCGTTTCTCGGCGAAAGCCCGGGCGCCTTCGGCCGCGTCCGCGCTCCGCCGGCGGCGTTCTTCCCACGGATACGAGGTGGTGAAAGCCTGTTCCAGCGGGAGATCCAGCGACCGCAGCGCGGCCTCCTTGATCGCGCGGACCGAAAGCGGGGCGGCCCGCACGAGGCTGTCCGTCCATTCCGCGACACACCGATCCAAATCGGCCACCGGCACGACTTCGTTCACCAGCCCGTAGCGGAGCGCGGTCGCCGCGTCCATTCTGCGCCCGGTCAGCAGATGGCCCATCGCCACTTTGTGCGGAAGCTGCCTCGGCAGCCGGAACACTCCCCCGGCACCGGCGATCAGTCCGAGCCGGACTTCCGGCAGCGCGAAAACCGCGTCCTCGGAAGCGATCGCGATGTCGCACGCCAGCATCAGCTCGAAACCGCCGCCCAGCGCGTAGCCGTGGACGCGGGCGACCACCGGCTTCGACAGCGTGAACCGGTCGGTCAGCCGAGGATGCCCCGGCTGACCGGCGCTGCCGAACGTCGAGGCTTCCACCCCGTCCTCGGTCAGCCGCGCGCGTTCCTTGAGATCCTGTCCGACGGAGAAGGCGCGATCCCCGGCCCCGGTCAGGACCACCACCCGGATGTCGTCGTCGGCCTCGACGTCGTCCCAGATCCCGGCGAGCTCCGTGTGCATCCGCCGGTCCATCGCGTTCAGCACGTCGGGCCGGTCCATCGTCACGTGGGCGACGTGGTCCTTCTTTTCGTATCGCACCCCGGTTTCGCTCATCGGGCACCCACCGCGAAACCGTCCACCTTGCCGATGACGTCCGCGCCGTAGATGCGCAATGCCTGCTGCAGCGCGAATTCGGCGATGTACCGGCGGAACTCCTCTGGCGGTTCCTCGGCCATGTTCAGCATCCGCCGGTTGGCGACCACGGCTTCCCCGTCGAGGCGGGCCAGCGCGCTGTCGATCGCCGCGTCCATCTCCTCCGGCGGGACGACCTCGTCGACGATGGACCGGGCGTCCGGCTCCCCGGCCTTGAGGCGGCGGCCGCCGAGAATCACCTGACGCGCCACCCGTGGCCCGGCGATCCGGGACAACCGGAAGTTCGACGCGCCGGGGATGATCCCCTCCTTGGCCGCGGGCAGGCTGAGGTACGCGTCCGAGGCCGCCAGCACGTGGTCGAAGACCAGGAGGAGCTGGGTCCCGCCGCCGATCGCGAAGGAGTCGACAGCCGCCATCCACGGCTTGTCCGTCAGCCGCGAATGCCACGAACCCTCCGTGAGCAGACCGCGGAAGATCTTCTGGATGTAGCCGATCTCCCGTCGCAGCAGGAAATCGACGAGCGGGATGTCCCCGGAGCTGAGTTTCTTCAGGTTGATCCCGGCGCAGAAAACCCGGCGTCCCAGATACCGGGGATGGCTCATCACCCCGCCCCGTAGCAGTCCACTTCGGACGGACGGGTCCAGCAACGTGAGATCGACGGCGGTCTCCATGTCGTCGACCTGCCGGCTGTCCTCGGCGTTCAGGCAGTCGTCCCGGCACAGGGTCAGGTGCGCGACGCCGTCACGGCGTTCCAGCCGGACGGCCTCCATCTCCACGACGCCGGTCTCGACGAACCCGGGCAGCAGCTTCAGCGCCCTGTCGGTGGGCCGGAGCATGGCGTCGAGCAGATGCGGACCGGCTTTCGGCGCGCGCAGGATCCCGCGCAGGAAGATCCCCTGGTCGATCTCGCGCCCCTCCTTTTCCGCTTGGGGCAGGGAGCGCTCGGCCGCCATCTGCTCTTCCGAAGGCACCAGGCCGGGATACGCGCGAGCCGCGGCGCAGACGAGCTCGTCGATCCGCAGGTACCGCGTGCGGCCGTCGGTGAGCTCGTCGTAGATCTCCTCGGCGTGCGCCTCGACGAAGGCCGTGCGCAGCGCGCGGATCTCGTCGTCGACCCGGTGCGCCTCCTCCGCCAGGGCCCGGAAGCCGAGCCCTGGCGAAAGAGCGGTCATGGCTTGGCTTCCCGCCGCAAGGCCCGGTCGGCCGCCGCCAGGTGGGAACCGAGCGCCTCCTCGAAGGTGGTCGACCCCGCTTCGAAGATCAGCTGACGGCGGATGGCCGTCTCGGCGCCGTCCGCGACAACGGCGAGCTCCGCCACCGTCTTCGCCGGATCTTCGGACACTTCGTCGATCAGGTCGAGGGCGAGCGCGCGCTCGGTCTCGATCGGGGTCCCCAGCAGCACGGCCCGCCGGATGCCCGCCGCGCCCGCCTGTTTGGTGAGGCGGTACACGGTCATACCCGGCCAGGTGCCGCCGCCCGCGCTGGAAAGGCGCAGCCGGGTGCCGGGTTCGGCGATCCGGACGTCGGCGGCAAGCAGGAGGTCCAGCGCCATTCCGGCGCATTCGCCCGCCGCCACCGCGACGGTGAGCCTGCCGAGCCGTTCGAACCGGCGGACGACCCGCTCCCATTTGGACACCAGGCCGACGGTCAGCCCCTTCGCCCAGCCGTCGGGCGGAGCGCCCGTGACGTGGACGGTGACCGGTCCCGGTTCACGCCGGTCCTCGGCACGATCGCAGAGGGCGTCGATCTCCTCGACCGCCGCGATCGTCAGCGGCCGGGAACCGTCGAAACGCAGTACCAGGTCGCCCTTGATTTCGTCACGCGTCACCATTGAATCAGCGCCATTTCGATAGTGGAGCCGGGCCCCATGGTCATGAGCACGCCGTAATCCCCGGGGCCGGCGACGTTCTCGTCGGCGAGCCGCTCGTAGGAGAAGAGGAAGGAGCCGCTGGACAGGTTTCCGTAGTCGCGCAGCACACCGGTGGTGTGGCGGACGTCGTACCGGCTCAGGCCGAGGTTGACGACGACGGCGTCGATCACCTTCTTCCCGCCGGAGTGCACCAGCCAGTGGCCGATGTCGCTGCGGCGCAGGCCGGTCCCGGACAGCAGCCGGTCGATGACGATCTCGGCGTGCGCGCCGACGACGTAGGGAATCTGCGGGTCGAGGAAGAAACTGAACCGGTCCTGGTCACGGTCCCAGTCGTACCGCATGGCCTCGACCGCGTCGGTGATGATGTAGCTGGCGAACTTCAGCACTCGCGGGCCCGGCACGCGCCCGTCGCCGGAGATGACGGCCAGTGCCGCGGATCCGTCGCCGAACAGGCTGTTGACCACCGCGGTCCGCATGGTGCCGTCGAGGGCGTAGGCGGCGGAGCACGCCTCGCTGCACAGGACGACGCCGAGTTCGCCCGGATGCGCCGCGGACCAGCCCGCGACGACGTTGAGCGCGTTGAGACCGGCGTTGCAGCCCATGCCCACGATGTCGGAGCGGCTGCAGTGCGGGTCGATGCCCATCTCGCGGATGACCAGCGCGCTGAGACCGGGGGTCAGGAACCCGGTCGACGTGACACAGCACAGGTGACGCAGGTCCGAAAGCGTCGCGCCCGCCGACTTCAGGCAGGCCTCCAGCGCCCGGCATCCCATGTCGACGGCGATCTTCTTGTGCTTGTCGAGGAGGTCACCCTGCGGTTCGGACACGCGGCCGCCGCCCGGGCTCTCCGGCGGAAGGGTGAGGAAGCGCCGGTCGATGGCGCTGTTGAGGAAGACCGACCGGATCTTCGGATCCTCGACGTCGAGGATTTCGAGGAGTTCGGACTGCGAATAGGACGACGCGGAAACCGCGGTGCCCACTCCGGCGAACCTGGTGATCTCGGTCAGACCGGTGAAAACGGAGAGTTCTTCGGCGGGTTCGACGATGGCAGTCATCGGTACATCCACCCCCAAGTTCTGAGCTTGCTTCGAAGCAGCTGCTTGAACGGCGCGGCGCGCATGGATCTCACCTTTCGCGAAACTGGTGCGAACATTTCGAAATTAGGCTTCGCCGATCACGGCGGTCAACGCGTCCAAGGCCGGAAACCTTTATCGCGCAAGAAAAATCGCCATCACGGACGGCGAAGCCGGTTCTGGTCCCGTGATGGCGATCCGTCAGCGCGAGGTGCTGGTCTGCATCCGGTTGATGTCACTGAGCCAGCGTTCGCGGTCGGTGACGCGCTGGGCCGCGTGGTCGGCGACCTCGGGATGCGGGAGGACCAGGAACCGGTCCGCCGCGATGCTCTCGAACAAGGCGTCCGCCACCTTCTCGGGACCGATGGCGGTCGAAAGCAGCTGGAGTTCGGCGGATTCGAGCTCCGCTTCGTACGCTTCGGTGCGCACGGCGCGGGGGCAGATCGCGTGCACGTGGACGCCGAGGTGCCGGTACGTCACCGACAGCCATTCGGCGAACGCGAGCGACGCGTGTTTGGAGACCGCGTACGGCGCGGATCCGATCAGGGTGAGCAGAGCCGCCGACGAGGCCACCGAAACGAACCGGCCCCGGCCGCGTTCCAGCCATTCGGACAGCAGGTCACGGGCGGCGTGCACATGCGCCATGACGTTGACGTCCCACGACGCCGCCCAGTCGTCGTCGGGGGCTTCGGGGCCTCCGGTCCGGAGGACGCCGGCGTTGGCGCAGTAGACGTCGACCGCTCCGCCCAGCAGCTCGCGGGCGGCGGGCACCAGCCGGTCCGAAGCGTTTCCGGGCAGCGAAAACCCGCCGATCTCGGCGGCGACGGCGTCGGCTCGTTCGGGGTGCCTGTCGTTGACCACGACCCGCGCGCCCGCTTCGGCGAATCTCCGCGCCAGCGCGGCCCCGATGCCCCGGCCGGCGCCGGTGACGACGACCCCGGCACCACGCAGGGCGGCGACGGGATCTTCGTTGTCTCCGTTCCTCTCTTCGAGCATGTCAGGCCGTGACCGGGGCTTCGGTCAGCCGTCGTTCGAGTTCCCGGCTGGTGGCGTAATCCGGCAGAAGACCCCGTTCCTTCGCCTCGGCGAGGGTGATCGCCACCCGGTCCCGTTCGGACAGGATCGGTTCGACCCCGATGTCCAAGGACAGTTCCAGCGCCGGATCCAGCACCGAAAGCGCGAGCTCGTTCTGCGGCACGTAGGTTCCGGAGATCATGTACGACATGACGGTGTCGTCTTCGAGCGCCACGAACGCGTGCCCGAGCCCGACCGGGAAGTACATCGTCCGGTGCGTCTCCTGGTCCATCAGGACGACGTCGGTCTTGCCGAACGTGGGCGAGCCGACGCGGATGTCGACCACGATGTCCAAGGCCTTGCCGCGCGCGCAGTAGACGTACTTCGCGACGCCCGGCGGCGTCACGGTGTAGTGGACGCCCCGCATGACACCGCGCTTGGACACGCTGTGGTTCGTCTGCGCCACCCGGAACAGCGGGGCGCCGTGAGCCTCGACGAAGGCCTCTTCCTGGTACGGCGAGAGGAACATGCCCCGGTCGTCGGGGAAGACGCGAGGAGTGAACTCGATCGCGCCTTCGACGGCGAGTTTGCGTGCTTGCACAGCTTGCTCCTGTGATCGGCGTGGTCGGTCAGAGAGTGGACAGCACTTCGCGGACCGCGTGGACGACCTTGTCCTGCAGGTCGGGAGAAAGCGCGGGGTACATCGGCAGCGAGAAGATCTCGCCCGCCAGCTTTTCGGTGACCGGCAGCGAACCCGTCCCGTAGCCGAGGTGGGCGAACCCGGTCATGGTGTGCACCGGCCACGGGTAGCTGATGTTCAGGTGGATGTCGTAGGCCTTGAGGCGTTCGAGGATTTCGTCGCGACGCGGGTGGCGCACCACGTACACGTAGTACACGTGCTCGTTGCCCTCGACGGTTTGCGGCAGCTTCAGTCCGGTGTCGCCGAGGCCCTCGACGTAGCGCTGGGCGACGGCCCGGCGCGCTTCGGTGTAGGCGTCGAGCCGCTTGAGCTTGCGGCGCAGGATCTCGGCCTGGACCTCGTCCAACCTGCTGTTGTGGGCAGGCGTCTCGACGGTGTAGTAACGCTCTTCCATGCCGTAGTAGCGCAGACGGCGCAGCTTCGCCGCTACGGACTCTTCCGACGTGATGGCCGCGCCGCCGTCGCCGTACGCGCCGAGCACCTTGGTGGGGTAGAACGAGAACGCGGCCACGTCACCGGTCGCGCCCGCGACGACGCCGTTCTGCCTCGCCCCGTGCGCCTGCGCGCAGTCCTCCAAAAGGGACAGTCCGTACTTGGCCGCGAGCGCCTTCAGCGGGGCCAGGTTCACGCACTGCCCGTACAGGTGAACGGGCAGCAGGCATTTGGTGCGCTCGGTGATCGCGGCTTCGACCTGGTCGGTGTCCATCAGGAAGTCGTCCTCGCGGACGTCGACGAACACCGGGGTGGCGCCCGTGCCGTCGATGGCGACCACGGTCGGGGCGGCGGTGTTCGACACCGTGATGACCTCGTCACCCGGCCCGACCCCCAGCGCCTGCAGGCCGAGCTTGATCGCGTTCGTCCCGTTGTCGAGACCGACGCAATCCCCCACCCCATGGTACGCGGCGAACTCCGCCTCGAATCCGCGCAGGCTCGCGCCGAGCACGAGCTGCCCTGACTCGAAGACGGTCTCGACCGCGTTCAGCAGGTCGTCCCGCTCGGCCTTGTACTCGGCCAGATAGTCCCAAACACGCGTGGTCATGCGCGAACCTTTCCGTGAGCTGTGGAGGAATCGAGGACGGCCTCCGCGCGCGGCCGGGCCGCCGCGGCGTTGAGGCAGGCGAGCAGCGTGCGGGCCTCGACACTGACGTAATGCCCGTGCCGGGTGAGCGTGGTGAGCTGCGCCGGGGTGACCCAGGCGAAACCGGGCGGCGGGTCGACCGTGTCGTCGGCGTCGACCACGAGATAGCGCGCCCTGGCGTTGAGGAACCGGCCACCCTCTTCGGAATGGACCGCCTCGTACCGGATCCGCGACCGGGGAGCGTCCTGGACGAAGTCGAGGAACGGCGGGCGGTTCTCCGCCGGCAGATGCGCGTAGTTGAGCGGCGTGCGCTGGACCGTCGGCGCCAGCTCGACCGTGTCCAGGAACCCGGCGTCGGCGCGGGCGTGCACCAGGACATGCGGCACCCCGCCGATCTCACGCCGCAGGAACGCCACGATCCCTTCACCGACGGATTCGAGCAACGGCTGGGTCCAGCTGATCTTCTCGCGGTTGCTGCCCTTCACCGCCACCGCGCGGACGTTGAAGAACCGGCCGTCCTCGTGCTCGATCGCTTCGACGCCCTGCTTCCAGCCGCCCACGTCCTTGAGCGGGATGCGGTGTGCCCGCACGTCGTGCCGTGAACGTTCGTTCGTGAACCACGACAGGAGCTGGACGTCGGAGAACGACGCGCCGGGAGCCGTGTCACGGTAGGGCAGGCACGACAGCACGCTCCGGGCGTTCATGTTGATCATCTCGGATTCGTGCATCAGCTCGGCGATCTGGCCGAGGGTGAGCCAGCAGAAGTCGCCCAGCGCGGGCACGTCGTCGACGGTCTCGACGATCATGTTGCGATTGGACTTGCGGAAGAACCAGGAACCCTGCTCCGCCTGGAGAACGTCGACGAGGACGTGTTCGGGGTCGGGCGGGGCGAAGTACTCGATCATCTTGACGTTCGTGCCGCCGTGCGCCTTGGTGTAGTTGCTGCGGGTGGCCTGCACGGTCGGCGAAAGCTGGATCAGATTGGGATTCCCCGGCTCCATTTTGGCCTGCATCAGGAAATGCAGGACGCCGTCGAACTCCTTCGCCAGGATGCCGAGGATGCCCACTTCGGGCTGTTTGATGACCGGCTGCTGCCATTCGCGATAAGGGCCGTCACCGTGCGGGCCGTCGTGCTCGACCACGTGCAGGCCTTCGATGGCGAAGAACCGGCCGCTGCGGTGCACGAGATTTCCCGTGGCCGCCTCGAACCACCATTGGTCCATGTCCGCGAACGGGATGCGTTCGACGTGGAAGGCGTTGGCCTCACGGCGTTCAGCGATCCAGGAACGGACGTCCTCGGTACGCATGTGCGCCCCGGCGGTGGTCGCCGCCGACACCGCGATCCGGTCCGTGTGGTCACGGTCGTCGCGGCGGCGCACCGCGTTCCGCGGGACGAGACCGGGCAGCATCAACGGACTCCTTGTCATCGCACCGCTCCATGTCGGTTGAAGGTAGCTTCGGGTGATCTCGACGGTCCAGGTCGTCCAAGCCGGGAAGGGAACGGTGGGTCCGGGTGGTCGTGAGTGGCGATTCGGGTTACCCTTGCCGGGGCCGCCGTCGAACACACCGTCGGCCCACATCTGGAACAGCAGACCGGCGTTTCCGCAGGTGATCGGGGTCGCGCCGCTCGTGCC
>NZ_JBFBGL010000107.1:0-15926 GCF_040684635.1 Amycolatopsis sp. NPDC089917
CCTCGAAACGGTGCTGGGCACGCTTTCGGCCGGGTCGTGTTCGGTTGGACTGGTGCGACTTTCGGGACGTCTGATGTCCCGAAAGTGGCTTTCGCGACACCCGAGATCGGCAGGTAGGCGAGCGAAGCACCACGCCACCTTTGCCTTACCCCCACTAGCCCGAATTGCCACTCACGACCACCCGACCCGGGGCTCAGGCATCCCGCGTCAGGTCCCGGGTCTCGGCCCACGGCCGGAACTCGCCCGACTTGTAGGTCGTCACGGCGGCGACGTTGGAGCTGGGCGTGTTCACGGTCGCGCTCGACGAGCCGAGCTCCCGGAGCGCGGCCGCCGCGGCGACGGTGATCGCCCGGCCGTAGCCGTGGCCGCGCTGGTCCCGGTGCACGCCCATCGGTTCGAGCAACCCGGGCTTGCCGGGACCGGCCGACCAGACGGCCACCGCCGCGACGGCGGCACCCCGGTCGTCATAGCCGAGCAGGCACCGGGCATCGGCGAACGCCGGCCCGGCCGCCATCGTCCGCCACTTCTCGGCGGTGAACGTCGAGCCGGTGAACGCCGTCCCGACGACTTCGGCCCACGCGGCCGCCAGCTCCGCTCCGACCGTCTCGATCCGCAGGTCCGGCACCTTCACCGGCTCGGTGAGGTCGAGGCTCAGTGGCGTCCACGGCTCTTCCTCGTCGACGTGCCAGCCGTGCCCGGGCAGGACGTCCTGGAGCAGCGCGTCCATCGGTGCCTCGACGAAGACGTTCCCCTCTGGCAGGACACCGCGCTCCGGCATGGCCACGTCTTCGGCCACTCGCCGAGCCAGTTCCTCGTCGCGGCGGACGTCCGGCGCGGTCGTGAACCGCAGGAGGTCGGCTCCGTCCAGGAACCCGACGGCGAGGATCCGGCCGTCCCGGCGCCAGATCCGGACCGCCGCGGCCGTCTCCTCCGGTCCCTTGCGCCAGAACCAGCCGAGGTCACCGGGATGCAGTTGCCAGGCCACCCCATCGGACTGCCACTCCCGCAGCTCGGCCACGGCCTCTTCAAGGCCGTCGATGCCCGGCTTCTCCACAGTGATCGCCATGCCCGTGATCACACACCACCCGGCCACGGGTCGCATCCGGTTTTCTCGCGAGGCCAAGATGGGCGGGTGAAGTCACTTCAGCGCCGTCTCTGGGAAGCGGTCGAGCCGCTGCACGCCGTCGTCTACTTCGCGCCGGAAACGGCGGCCGCGGCCAAAACCGTCGGCCTGCCGAGCTGGTGGATGGGCTACTTCGCCGGCCGGGTCGCGCCGCTCGGGCCGCTGCCGGAACCACCCGCGACCGCGATGCTCTTCGGATTCGCCCCGCGCATGGTCGCGCGATCCCTGCCGGACGCCTGGAAGTACGCCGAGCCCGCCGTCGTACTCCAGAGCCGGATGGACGCCGTCGAGGCGACCCTGAAGCGGATCCTGCCTTCTGACGCGCCTTTCGGTGAACTCGCCGACCTGCTCGAACGGGCCGTCTCCGGCTGTGACCACGCGGGCAGGCCACTCGCCGCCGCCTGGTCTTCGGTCGCCAGGCCCGCCACGCCGATCGGGAGGATCTGGCTCGCGGCGACGGTGCTGCGCGAGCATCGCGGGGACGGTCACGTCCTCTCCGCCGTCGCCGCGGGGCTGCGCGGACTCGACACCACGCTGACCCACATCGGCAGCGGAGCGGTGACGCGCGACGTCATCCAGCGCAACCGAGGCTGGTCCGACGAAGACTGGGACGAGAGCGTCGCGCGGCTGACCGGGCGGGGCGTCCTCGACGGCGACCTGAAGCTCACCGAGGCAGGAATCGTTCTGCGCCAACGGATCGAGGACGACACCGACCGTCTCGCCAGCGGTCCGCTCGACGTGCTGGGGGAGGACGGCGCCGCCGAGGTCGTGCGGATCGCCGTCCCGTTGAGCCGCCGGATCTTCGACGCCGGCGCGATCCCGCTGCCGAATCCGATGGGGGCGCCTCGCCCCTGACAACTCTGACCGCTCGAAACTGTCGGACCCCGGTGGGACGCTGTTCCGCATGGCGACGTGGCAGCGGTTCAGTGAAGAGGCACCCGCGATGGCGGAGAAGATCAAGGAGCGGTTCACCGCGACGAAGTCCCATGTGCTGGCGACGATCCGGCGGGACGGGTCGCCCCGGGTCAGCGGCAGTGAAGTCGATTTCCGTGACCAGGACCTGCTGATCGGTTCGATGATCGGCGCGATGAAGGCGAAGGACCTGCAACGTGACGGCAGGTTCGCGATCCACGCCGCCTCGGCGATCGACGAGGGCGGCGCGGACGCGAAGGTGTCGGGAAAGGCCGTCGAGATCACGGATCCGGCGGAGGTCGCCCGTCTGCAGGGTGACGACGGTGAGGCCCACGTGTTCCGTCTCGACCTCACCGAGGCGGTGCTGACCTGGGTCGAGGGCAACACGATCTATTTCGACTTCTGGAAGGAGGGCCAGGGGAGCAAACGGCTCGCGAGGCCGGACAACGGTCCGGTGGTCGAGGTCGCCTTGGAGCAGGGCTAGGAGGGGTTCCGCGGATGTCCCGAGCGCCACGCGCGGGACGCTCACGGTCTTAAGCGTGGCGCTCGGGGCGTGTGTCCGAGGCTAGATCCGTTCGATGACGGTGCCGGTGGACAGCGCGCCGCCGGCGCACATCGTCACCAGGGCGGTGCTCGCGTCACGGCGTTCCAGTTCGTGCAACGCCGTGGTCAGCAGGCGGGCGCCGGTGCTGCCGACGGGATGCCCGAGCGCGATCGCGCCACCGTTCACGTTGACCTTGTCCTCGTCGGGCTGGTGCACCCGCTGCCACGACAGCACAACTGAAGCGAAGGCCTCGTTGACTTCGAACAGGTCGAGGTCGCCGATCGTCATCCCCGCCTTGGCCAGGACCCGCTCGGTCGCCTGCACGGGGCCGTCGAGGTGGTAGTACGGCTCCGCGCCGACCAACGCCTGCGAGACGATCCGCGCCCGGGGCTTGAGACCCAGCGCCTTGGCCCGGTCCGAGTCCATCAGCAGGAGCGCGGCGGCGCCGTCGGAGATCTGCGAAGACGTCCCTGCCGTGTGCACGCCGCCTTCGAGGACGGGCTTGAGCTTGGCGAGCCCTTCGACGGTCGTCTCGCGGAGTCCCTGGTCGCGGGTCACCAGCCGTGTCTCGCCGGTCGGCTTGCCGTCCTCGCCGAGCACGGGGGCCTTCACCGCGACGACCTCGCGGTCGAAGTGTCCCGCCGCCCACGCGGCGGCGGCCTTGGCCTGCGACGCCGTCCCGAACCGGTCCACGTCCTGCCGGGTGATCCCGCGGCGTTCCGCGATCCGCTCGGCCGCGCCGTACTGGTTCGGCATGTCGATCGACCACGACTCGGGTCGCGGCGTGCCGATGCCTTCGCCGCGGTTCGCGCCCAGCGGGACGCGGCTCATCGCCTCGACACCGCAGGAGATGCCCGCGTCGATGGCGCCCGCCGCGATGAGCCCGGCGATCAGATGGGTCGCCTGCTGGGCGGAGCCGCATTGGGCGTCGATGGTGGTCGCGCCCGTGGTCTCGGGGAGCCCGGCGTGCAGCCACGCCGTCCGCGTGACGTTGCCCGCCTGCTCACCGGCCTGGGTCACGGCACCGCCGATCGCCTGTTCGACCAGCTCGGGAGCCAGTCCCGCGCGTTCGAGCAGGGCGCGTTGCGCCGCGCCGAGGATCTCGGCGGCGTGCAGACCCGCCAGCTGGCCCCTGCGCTTGCCGACAGGGGTGCGGACCGCCTCGACGATCACCGGACTACCCACGTTCGCCTCCTGGAAAACACCGTTCACTACGGAAAAAGTAGAACACGTTCTTGATTTGAGCAAGTCGCCGCAGGGTCGGCCCGATTTTGATCACTGGTCGCGGTTGCCGCTTCTTGCTGGGATTCCATGATCGAGCGTGGTTGAGTTAACGGGTTTCACTAAAACTCTTCACGTGACGGACGCCATATGCTTCAATCGGGCCTAGAACGTGTTTCATTGGCGAACCGCGTAGGAGGTAGCCCGTGGCCGCTCCCCTGATCCCCGCCGGTTTCGATTTCACCGATCCGGACCTTTACGCCACCAGACTGCCTCTGGCGGAGTTCGCGGAACTCCGTCGCACGGCCCCGGTCTGGTGGAACCCGCAGCCGCACAACACCGCGGGCTTCCGCGATGACGGCTACTGGGTGGTCAGCCGGCTCGAGGACGTCAAGGCGGTGTCGAGGGACAGCGAGCTGTTCTCCTCCCGGGAGAAGACCGCGATCATCCGCTTCGACGAGCACATGACCGACGACAGCCTCGAAGCCAATCGGCTGGTCCTGCTCAACATGGACGCCCCGCAGCACACGAAGCTGCGGCGGATCGTGTCGAAGGGCTTCACGCCGAGGTCGATCGCGAAGCTCGAAGACACCCTGCGCGACCGCGCGGAGCGGATCGTCAGCGAGGCCAAGAAGAAGGGCTCCGGCGATTTCGTCGTCGATGTCGCGTGCGAGCTTCCCTTGCAGGCCATCGCCGAACTGATCGGCATCCCGCAGGAAGACCGGCTGAAGATCTTCGACTGGTCCAACCAGATGGTGTCCTACGACGACCCCGAGTACGAGGTCGAGCCGCTCGCCGCGTCGGCGGAGATCGTCGGCTACGCCTGGAACATGGCCGAAGAACGGCGCAAGTGCCCGATGGACGACATCGTCACGAAGCTGGTCCAGGCCGACGTCGACGGCGAATCGCTGGCGTCCGACGAGTTCGGGTTCTTCGTCATCCTGCTCGCCGTCGCGGGCAACGAGACGACGCGCAACGCGATCACCCACGGCATGAAGGCGTTCCTCGATCACCCCGATCAGTGGGAGCTGTACAAGAAGGAGCGCCCGAAGACGGCGCCGGACGAGATCGTCCGCTGGGCCACCCCGGTGGTCGCCTTCCAGCGCACCGCGACCCGGGACACCGAACTCGGCGGGCAGCGGATCCGCAAGGGCGACCGGGTCGGCATGTTCTACAGCTCCGCGAACTTCGACCCGGATCACTTCGACGAGCCGGAGAAGTTCGACATCCTCCGCGAGGACAACCCGCACGTCGGCTTCGGCGGCACGGGTTCGCACTACTGCATCGGCGCCAACCTCGCGCGGCTGGAGATCGACCTGATCTTCAACGCCATCGCCGACGTCATGCCGAACATCGCCGAGGTCGCCCCGCCCGACCGGCTCCGGTCGAGCTGGCTCAACGGGATCAAGCACTACCAGGTCCGCTACGCCTGACCGGCCTGATCGGCCCCGCGCGAGCCCGTGGGGCACCATGGGGCCATGGGTCCCCACGTACAGGTCGACGTCGAAATGTCCTTCCGGGTCACGAAACCCGGCCCCGCCGCGTTCGTGGTCGCGTTCGCCGGTGGGGCCGCCCAGGAGGAGTTCGCCTATCCCGCGCCACCGCGCCAGGTGGCGTTCGAACACGGGACCCGCGCGCAGGTGATCGATCTCCCGGAGGGCGAGCACGTCGTGCGGTACCGGGCCGAAAGGGCGCTCGGCCCGGTCGAAGCCGAGCGCGTCGGCCTGGAAGACGTCATCCGCTACACGCGGCCCAGCCGGTACTGCCCCTCGGACCGGATGGGCGGGCTCGCGCTGTCGCGCTTCGGCGGCCTGCCCGACGCGCGCACCCAGGTCGAGGCGATCGTCCGGCACGTGGGCGAGCACCTGTCCTATGTGGTCGGTTCCGGTTCGCCGACCGACGACGCCGTGGACACCTACCTCGCGGGTGAAGGGGTTTGCCGCGACTACGCGCACGTCTGCATCTCGCTGTGCCGCGTGATCGACATCCCCGCCCGGTTCGCCGCGGTCTACGCCCCCGGACTGTCCCCAATGGACTTCCACGCCGTCTTCGAAGCCGCGATCGACGGCCGCTGGTACGTGTTCGACGCGACCGGCCTCGCGCCGAGGCAGAGCCTGAGCCGGATCGCGACCGGGCGGGACGCCGCCGACACCGCGTTCCTCTCCACCCTCGGCTGTGAACTGGACTTTCTCGGCAACACCGTGCTGGCGACCGCGGGCCCGTCGCTGCCGGAGGACGACGGCTCGGAACTGATCGCGCTCGCCTGATCGCGTGTTGCCCACGAGCCGTGACCTGCCTGAGGTAGACATTGGCGTGTGAGGGAGAAGCAAGCACCGACGAAATGGAAGCGGCTGCGTGCGCGCTACCGCTGGCTGGACCACGTGGCGCGGGCGGTCAACCGCTACATCGAGTACGGCGGGTACCATTACGTCGCGTCGATCACCTACTTCAGCCTGTTCTCACTGGTGCCCATCCTCATGGTCGCGGTGTCGGTGGCCGGCTTCGTGCTGGCGAGCCAGCCGCAGCTGATCGAGTCGATGCTGAACGCGATCACCGGCACCCTGCCCGGCGGCCTCGGCGACAAGGCGGGTGAACTGCTCACCGGATTCGTGGAGCAGCGCACCAGCGTCGGCCTCATCGGTCTGATCATCGGCCTGTACTCCGGCTGGAACTGGATGAACTCGCTGCGGGACGCGCTCACCGCGCTGTGGGGCCAGAACCGGTCGGATCTCCCGCTGCTGCGCACGATCGCCGCGGACCTGCTCGCGCTGCTCGGTCTCGCGAGCGCGCTGCTGGTCTCCTTCGCCATCACCATTTCCGGGTCCGCCCTCGGCCGGTACCTGCTGGGCCTGGCCGGGGTGGACGACACCGCCTGGGGGCACAACGTGCTGTCGGCGATCTCGATTCCGCTGGCACTGCTGGCCAACTGGCTCGTGTTCCTCTGGGTGCTCACCCGGCTGCCGCGGAAACCGGTCGGGGTCCGCAGCGCGATGCGCGGCGCGGTCGCGCTCGCCGTGGGTTTCGAACTGCTGAAGCAGGCCGGGGGGATCTATCTGCGCTTGATCGGGAACTCGCCGACCGGGGTCGCGTTCGGTTCCATCATCGGCCTGATCTTCTTCATCTCGCTGGTGGCGCGGATGCTGGTGTTCGTCACGGCCTGGACGGCGACCGCGCGCGACGCCCCGCCGGACCCGGTCAAGCCGCCGCCTCCCGTGGTGGTCCGGCCCGTGGTGGAGCGGCCCGACCGGCACGGCCTCAAGCCCGCGCTGGTCGGCGCGGTGACCGGAGTGGTCGCGACCCTGGCCGCGCAACGTCTCCGGCCCCGCCGCCGGAATTAGCTCGGTTTCGCCGAGCCCACCACCCACATCGAGAAGAACTGCGAACCGCCGCCATACGCGTGCCCGAGCGCGATCCGGGCTCCGTCGACCTGGTAGTCCCCGGCGCGGCCCATCACCTGTTTGGCCGCTTCGGAGAACCGCAGCATCCCGGACGCGCCGATCGGGTTCGACGACAGCACGCCACCCGACGGGTTGATCGGCAGCCGTCCGCCGATCGCGGTCTCGCCCGTCTCGGTGAGTTTCCAGCCCTGGCCCTCGTCGGTGAACCCGAGGTTCTCCAGCCACATCGGCTCGAACCACGAGAACGGCACGTAGATCTCGGCGGCGTCCACTTCGGACAGTGGATCGGTGATTCCCGCGTCACGCCACAAGGCCGCGGCCGCGTCGCGTCCCGCCTGCGGGTTGACCTGGTCGCGTCCGGCGAACGTCGTCGGTTCGGTCCGCATCGCGGTCGCGTGGATCCACGCCGCGCCACCGGGAACGGCGTCGCCCGCCGCTTCGTTCCCGATCACCATCGCGCACGCGCCGTCCGAGGACGGGCAGGTCTCGTCGTAGCGGATCGGGTCCCACAGCATCTGCGACGCCTGCACCGATTCCACCGTGATGTCGGACTGCCGCAAGTGCGCGAAAGGGTTCAGGGCGCCGTTGCGCCGGTCCTTGGCCGCGACGATCGCGCCGACGTGGTCGGGCGCGCCGGACCGCCGGATGTAGGAGCGCACGTGCGGCGCGAAGTAGCCGCCCGCGCCGGCGCCCACCGGCATCTGGAACGGCGGCAGGATCGACAGGCCCCACATGGCGTTCGACTCGGACTGCTTCTCGAAGGCGACCGTCAGGACCCGTTTGTGCACGCCCGCCTGCACCAGCGACGCCGCCACGAGCGCGGTCGACCCGCCGACCGAACCCGCGGTGTGCACGCGCAGCAACGGTTTCCCGTTCGCGCCGAGTGAGTCGGCGAGGAACAGTTCGGGCATCATCACGCCCTCGAACAGGTCCGGCGCCTTGCCGAGGACGACCGCGTCGATGTCGTCCCAGCCGGTCCGCGCGTCGAGCATCGCCCGGTCGATCGCCTCCCGGAGCAGTCCGGGCATGGACACGTCGGTGCGCTTGGCCTTGTGGTGGGTCTGACCCGTTCCCAGGACGGCCGCGAGGTGCTTCACGAGAGGACCTCCAAGGTCGCGACCAGGTTCTGCTGGAGGACGGGGCCGCTGGTCGCGTGGGCGAGGGTCTTGCGCGCGGTGCCGTCGAGGATGCGGTTCGCCGCCTCGCCGATCCGCGCCAGCCCCGCCGAGAACATCGGATTGCCGGTCAGGACCCCGCCCGAGGGGTTGATCCGGACCTGTTCGCCGAGGCCCAGCGCGTCACGCAGGATCAGTTCCTGGTGGGTGAATGGCGCGTGCAGTTCGGCGAGTTCGACGCCGTCGAGGTCCAGCGCGCGTCCGGCGGCCACCGTGGACGGTGAGATGGTGAGGTCCCGCACGCCGAGCGCGGGGGAGTCGACCCGGTGCTCGATGCCGGTGATCACGGCCGGGCTGTCGGCGAGGTCCGCCGCCCGCTCAGCCGAGGCGAGCACGAGGACGGCGGCGCCGTCGGTGACCGGGGCGATGTCGTGAGCCCGCAAGGGATCCGCGAAGTACGGGGCGTCCAGGAGCTCGGCGACCTCGACCGTTCCGGTGACCTGGGCGGCGGGATTCCCGGCGGCGTCGGCGCGGCTGCGCGCGGCGACCTCGGCGAGATCTTTTTCCGACCACAGTTCCGCTTCGAGCCCGAGCCTCGCCTGGATGCCGGCGACGCTCACCGAATCCGGCCACAGCGGCGCGACGACGTAGGGGTCCATCTGCAAGGCGAGTACCCGCCGCAGCTGACCGGCGGAAGACTTGCCGAAGCCGTAGACGAGCGCGGTGTCGACCTCGCCCATCCGGATCTTGAGCCACGCCTCGTAGAGCGCCCAGGCGGCGTCCATCTCGACGTGCGACTCGTGGATCGGCGGGAAGGCGCCGATGGCGTCGACCGCGGCGATGAACGAGAACGCGCGGCCGGCGAGGTAGTCCGAGGAGCCCGAGCACCAGAATCCGATGTCCTCTTTGGACAGACCGGTTCGCTCGAAGACCTCGGCGAAGATCGGCACCAGCATTTCCACGCCGTTGGTGGTGCCCGGGGTGCTGCGGACGTTGGGGGCCTGCGCGAAGCCCACGACAGCTACATCTGGCACGGTGTCCTCACAGATGGTGGGCGAAGGATTCGTACGGCGCGTCGGGCTCGCCGGTCGGTTCGAAGTGGCCGATGTTCTCCAGCGACGTCCACCACTCGTCCCGCGGTTTCCAGGCGGCGCGGACGCGCATGCCCATCCGGACGTCGGCCGCGTCGCAGCCGAGGACGAGGTGCAGGAACGCGATGTCCGCGCCGTCAAGCAGGATGTACGCGGCCACGTAAGGCGGTTTGATCTTCTGGCCGAGGAAGGGCACGTTCACGATGCAGAACGTCGTGACGATGCCGGTGTCGGGCAGTTCGACCTCGTCGGTGGTCGGCACGCCGTCGGTCGGGCAGGCACCGCGCGGCGGGATGTAGACCTTCTCGCACGACGGGCAGCGCTGGCCGATCAGCTTCCCTTCGGCGAGCCCGCGCAGGTACCGGCTCTCCTCCGGGGACGCGGAATGCTCGTAGCGCAGGTGGATCGGCGTGATCACGACGCTGACCGGCGCGTCGTCCTCGCGTTTCGCGATCGGGGGAGGAGGCTCCGTGGGCTCGGTGTCGGGACCGTCGGCGGGGACGAAGTAGGCGATGTCCCTGATGTGGCCGACGGTCTCCTCCGCCCAGCGGATCCGCACGCGCTGTCCGGTGTGGACCTTCGAGGGATCGCCGGCGTCGACGACGTGCAGGATCGAGGTGTCGGCGCCGTCGAGTTTGACCAGCGCCCACGCGAACGGCCGCGACAACGGCTGTCCGTCGAGCGGTTCGGCGATCCAGGACCAGGAGACGATCTCGCCTTCGGAGGCCACCGGGACGAACTCGGACAGCGCTTCGGCCGTCAGGGGATCGTATTCCAGCGGAGGCACGTGGACGCGGCCGTCGCTGCCCCGGACGCCTTCGACACGGCGTTCGCGCAGGGCGTTGACGAACCGGCCGAGTACCGGGCCGACCGAACGCGTGTAGTCGAAGCCCACGTTGAGCGGGGCCGACAGCGGGAGTTCAGGTGCGCTCACCGCTTGAGTGAAACACGTTCTCGATTTTCCGGCAAGGCGCGACATCTGGGCCGTGCTGGCGGTTGCTCTTGAGTGGAACGCGTTCTAGATTCGCGGGTATGTCGACTGTCACCGGGACACTTGGGGTCTGGAATATCGCCGCGCAGGAGCCGGAGCGGGTCGCGCTCGTCGATCCGGACGGCCGCTCGATCGGCTACGGGGACCTCGCCGCGAAAGCGAACGCGTACGCCCGGGGCCTGCGGGCCCTCGGGCTGGAGGCCGGGGACGTCGTCGTCGTCCTGCAGCCCAACGGTGACGAACTCGTGGCGGCCTACTTCGCCGCCCTCCAGACCGGTCTGTACATCGTCGTGGTCAACTGGCACCTGGTCGGGCCGGAGGTCGCCTACATCCTGTCCGACAGCGGAGCCAAGGCCTTCCTCGCGCACGAACGGTTCGCCGACGTCGCGATCGCCGCCGCGGACGAGGCCGGGGTCCCCGAGCGCGCGCGGTTCGCCGTCGGCGACGTCGAGGGCTTCCGCCGGATCGAGGAACTCGGGTCCGGTGAGGGCGACGGCCGTCCCGAGGGGCGCACGGCGGGCTCGCCGATGCTCTACACGTCGGGGACCACGGGGCGGCCCAAGGGCGTCCGCCGTCCGCTGACCGGCGCCGACCCCGACGCCGTCCCGGCCGCGTCCACGTGGTTCTTCGGCGTCTTCGGGCTGGCGCCGCACGACGATCACGTGCACCTGTGCGGTTCGCCGCTCTATCACACGGCGGTGCTCAACTTCGTCGCGATCTCCCTGCAGCTGGGGCATACCGCGGTGCTGATGGACCGCTGGGACGCCGAGGACATGCTGCGGCTGATCGACCGGCACCGTGTCACGCACAGTCATATGGTCCCGACGCAGTTCCGGCGCCTGCTCGGGCTGCCGGACGACGTCCGGGCGGCCTACGACCTGAGTTCGCTGCGCGTGATGATCCACGGCGCCGCGCCGTGCCCCTTGGAGGTCAAACGCCGGATGCTCGACTGGTGGGGCCCGGTCGTCACCGAGTACTACGCGGCCACCGAAGGCGGCGGCACGGCGATCTCGGGGGAGGACTGGCTGAAGAAACCGGGTTCGGTGGGGCTGCCGTGGCCGGGTTCGACGATCAAGATCCTCGACGACGAGGGCGCGGAACTGCCCGCCGGCGAGACCGGCACGGTGTACATGAAGATGGGCGACTCGAAGTTCGAGTACCACAAGGACCGGGCCAAGACGGACAAGGCGCGGGTCGGTGACCTGTTCACACTCGGCGACGTCGGGCATCTGGACGAGGACGGCTACCTCTTCCTGCACGACCGCAAGGCGGACCTGATCATCTCGGGCGGGGTCAACGTCTACCCGGCCGAGATCGAGGGCGAGCTGGTGATGCACCCGAAGATCGCCGACATCGCGGTGTTCGGCGTCCCGCACGAGGACTGGGGCGAGGCGATCAAGGCCGTCGTCCAGCCCGCGGACGGGGTCGAGCCGTCCGACGAGCTGACCGCGGAGATCCTGGAGTACGCCGCCGCCCGGCTGGCGAAGTTCAAGCTCCCGCGTTCCGTCGACTATCTGCCCGAGCTTCCGCGTGACCCGAACGGGAAGCTCTACAAGCGCAAGCTCCGGGACCCGTACTGGGAAGGCCACCGCGTCCCCTGACCCGGCCGTGTCATGAGGGGTCCCCTTAAGACGAAATTCGTCTCAAGGGGACCCCTCATGACGTCAGCGGCCCCGGAAGACCGGCTTGCGCTTCTCGGCGAAGGCGCGCGGGCCTTCCTTCGCGTCTTCGCTCGCGAAGACCTCGATGCCGTACTGGGCGTCGAGCTTGAAGGCCTCTTCCTCGTGCATGCCCTCGGTGTCGCGCATCGTCTTGAGGATCGCGCGGACCGCCAGCGGTCCGTTCGCCGAAATCAGGCCCGCGAGCTCCAAGGCCTTGTCCAGGGCCTTGCCGTCCGGGACGACGTGGCCGATCAGGCCGATCTCCAGCGCCTCCCTCGCCCTGATGTGCCGTCCGGTCAGCAGCAGGTCGGCGGCGACGGTGTACGGGATCTGGCGGGGGAGCCGCACGGCCGAACCGCCCATCGGGAACAGGCTCCATCGCGCCTCGGACACCCCGAACTTCGCGCTCTCGCCCGCGACGCGGATGTCGGTGCCTTGCAGGATCTCCGTGCCGCCCGCGATCGCCGGGCCTTCGACGGCCGCGATCAACGGCTTCGTCAGCCGTCGCCCCTTCAGCAATCCTTCGATCTTGCTGGGATCGAACGTGCCCTTCTCGAACGAGTCGGACGGCGAGTTCTTCGACATCGATTTGAGGTCCGCGCCCGCGCAGAACGCGCCGCCCGCGCCGGTGAGCACGCAGCACCGGACGTCGTCGTCCTCGTCGACCCGGTTCCAGGCCTCGACCATGATCCCGAGCATCTCCCCGCTGAGCGCGTTGCGGGCCTCGGGCCGGTTCATCGTGACCACGAGGGTGTGGTCGATCTTGTCCACCAGCGCGTGCGGTTCGCCCACTGAAACCTCCGAAAGAGCGGCCATTGCCCAGAACGATAACATGTTCTACTTTGGGGAAGTGGCACTCAACATCGCGGATCTACTCGAGCACGCCGTCGACGCCGTGCCGGAGCGCATCGCGGTCGTCTGCGGCGATCGGCGGGTCACCTTCGCCGAACTGGAAGAGCGCGCCAACCGGCTGGCGCATCACCTCGCCGCACACGGCGTGGGACCCGGATCCCACATCGGTGTCTATTCCCGGAACTCGATCGAGGCCCTGGAATCGATGATCGCGGCGTACAAGCTGCGCGCGATCGCGGTCAACGTCAACTACCGGTACGTCCACGGGGAACTGCGGTACCTGTTCGACAACGCCGACCTCGTGGCGCTGGTCCACGAGCGCGAGTATTCGGACAAGGTGGCCGCCGTCCTGCCGGAGGCGCCGAAACTGAAACACGTTGTCGTCGTCGACGACGGAAGCGACGGCGACTACTCGTCCTACGGCGGCGTGGACTACGAAGCCGCGCTCGCCGAAGGATCGCCCGAGCGCGACTTCCCCGAGCGCAGCGCCGACGACATCTACATCCTCTACACCGGCGGTACCACCGGCTATCCCAAGGGCGTCCTGTGGCGCCACGAGGACATCTGGCGCGCGCTCGGCGGCGGGATCAACTTCGTCACCGGCGAGTACGTCCCGGACGAATGGGCGCTCGCCGAACAGGGCAAGTCGGGCAGCCTGGTCCGGCTGCCTGCCGCACCGCTGATCCACGGCGCCGCGCAGTGGGCCGCGTTCGGCGCGCTGTTCACCGGCAGCCCGGTCGTGTTCGTCCCGCGGTTCGACGCGCACGAGGTCTGGAAAGCCGTGCAGGACAACAAGGTCCAGGTGCTCACCATCGTCGGCGACGCGATGGCGCGGCCGCTGATCGACGCCTACCGCGAGGGCGACTACGACGCGTCGTCGATCGTCGCGGTGTCGAGCCACGCCGCCCTGTTCTCCCAGTCGGTGAAGCAGGAATTCCTGGCGTTGCTCCCGAACGTGGTGATCACCGACGCGATCGGCTCGTCCGAAAGCGGGTTCACCGGCATCGGCATGGTCAGCAAGGACAGCGATCATTCGGCCGGGCCGCGGGTCAACTTCGGCAAGGACGCGATCCTGGTGGACGACGACGGCGCGCTCGTCGATCCGGAACCGGGCGCGATCGGGCTGATCGCCCGGCGCGGGCACGTCCCTCTCGGGTACTACAAGGACCCCGCGAAGACGGAGAAGATCTTCGTCGAGATCGACAGCAAGCGGTACGTCGTACCGGGTGACTACGCGCGCTACGAAGAAGACCTCACGGTGACCCTGCTCGGCCGGGGATCGCAGTGCGTGAACACCGGCGGCGAGAAGGTGTACCCGGAAGAGGTCGAAGGTGCGCTGAAATCGCATCCGGACGTCTTCGACGCGCTCGTCATCGGCATCCCCGACGACCGGCTCGGCCAGCGGGTGGCCGCGGTGATCCAGCCGAGGAACGGCAAGGAACTGGACTTCGCCGCGCTCGAAGCGCACGTGCGGAACGAGATCGCCGGGTACAAGGTGCCGCGCAGTCTCTGGCTCGCCGAAGAGATCGGGCGGTCGCCCAGCGGGAAACCGGACTATCCCTGGGCACAGCGCTACGCCTCCGAGCACGAGCCCGTCAGCATCCAACCGGCGTAAAGGAGTTTCATGCGGACGTCTCTGTGTGACCGGCTCGGGATCGACCTGCCGATCGTCGGGTTCACCCCGTCCGAACACGTCGCCGCGGCGATCAGCCGGGCGGGCGGTCTGGGCGTGCTCGGCTGCGTGCGGTTCAACGACGCCGCCGAACTCGACTCCGTCCTGTCCTGGATGGACGAGAACACCGGCGGCAAACCGTACGGCGTCGACATCGTGATGCCCGCGAAGATCCCGGCCGAAGGGACGTCGATCGATCTCGCGAAGCACATCCCGCAGGAGCATCGCGACTTCGTCGAGCGGACTCTGCGTGATCTCGCGGTGCCGCCGTTGCCGGACGACACCGACGAACGCGCGGGAGTGCTGGGCTGGCTGCATTCGGTCGCCCGGGCCCATGTCGAGGTCGCGCTGAAACACCCCATCAAGTTGATCGCCAACGCCCTGGGCTCACCGCCGGTCGACGTCATCGAGCAGTGTCACGCGAAGGGCGTGCCGGTCGCGGCGCTGGCGGGCAAGGCCGAGCACGCCGTCCGGCACGTCGACAACGGCGTCGACATCGTTGTGGCACAAGGCTATGAGGCGGGCGGGCACACCGGCGAGATCGCGTCGATGGTCCTGCTGCCCGAAGTGGCCGACGCCGTCGGCGACCGCGTGCCGGTGCTCGCCGCCGGCGGGATCGGCTCCGGCAGGCAGGTCGCGGCGGCGCTCGCGCTGGGCGCCTCCGGGGTGTGGATGGGCTCCTTCTGGCTCGCCACCGAGGAATACCTCCAGACCATGGGGGATTCCGAGGCGATGCAGCGCGCGCTGGTCGCGGCGGGTTCGTCCGACACCGTCCGGACGAGGATCTACACCGGCAAACCGGCGCGGCTGCTCAAGACGCGGTGGACCGAGGCCTGGGCCGCGCCCGACGCGCCCGAACCGCTGCCGATGCCGTTGCAGAACCTGCTGGTTTCCCACGCGCACAACAGGATTCATCACGCCGCGGACCCGAGTGTCGTCTCGATGCCGGTCGGGCAGATCGTCGGGCGGATGGACCGGGTGCGCCCGGTCGCCGACGTGATCGCGGAACTCGTCTCGGGGTATGAAGAGGCACTGTCGCGTTTGGACAAGACCCGCTGACGCCTGTCAGGTGAGCTGAAGGGGACTTTGCCCGCGTGCGATGCGGGGAAAGTCCCCTTCGCGTCGACTCCGCCGGCTCGCGGTCCCCGGGGAAGAGGTTGTGAAAGCCACTTTCGCAACACGCCTGTGCCTACCCGCGGCAGGGCTGCCCCGCCCGACGCCTCACCGCCGCTTCGGGTGTCGCGAAAGCCACTTTCGAGACATCAGACGCAGGCGAAGTGGGGTTGGCGCCACCCCGAGGCCCCCCCCGCCCGCCCGGGGGGCGGCGAAAGAAGAAAGGGCCCGCC
>NZ_JBFBGL010000108.1:0-15722 GCF_040684635.1 Amycolatopsis sp. NPDC089917
TCACGGGACTCTCGATCACGAGCGAAAACCGATCGAGAGGGGGGCTCCCAGAGTCCCTCAAGGAGGCCTTCACGGACTTGGCACCCGACCACCTGGACCGACGCTTACCCGCGCAGCAGCTCCAGCTCGGCCAGCGCCTGCTCCCGCCACGCGTTGAACGACGGGGCCGTGGAGAGCTCCACCGCCAGGTCGAGGCACTCCCTGGCCTCCTCGAAGGCGCCGGCCTCCCGCCAGGCCCGTCCCTCGCGGATCGCGCTGATCACTTCCAGCCCGTCGAAACCGCCTTCCCAGGCGAGCCACCGGCTGGTGCGGTAGTGACTCGCCGCTTCCCGCCATTCGGCGCGAGCGCCGAGCACGTCGCCGATGGCGCGCAGGGTCAGGGTCTGCAGCAGCTGATGGAAAGCGGGATACGTGTCGCCCGCCAGGCGTTCGGCGTCGGCGAGCACGGCCCGGTGCACGGCGAGCGCCTCGGCATGCCGTCCGGCGTTGAGCAGCGCACGTCCGTAGATGTTCCGCGCCGAGGTCTGCCCGTCCCAGAACGGGAGTTCGTCCGCCATCTCGTATCCGCGCTTCGCGAACTCGAACGCTTCGTCGCTCTCGCCGATCAGCCGCAGCACCTGGCCGAGGTAGATGGACGCCCAGGTCTGCTCGACGCGGTCGCCGATCCGGACGGCGATCTCCAGTGCCCGGCGGTGCACCACCACGGCGCCTTTGTCGTCACCGGAACAGACACTGCAGGCCCAGCCGACGAAGTTGAGCAGTTTCGCCTCGTCCCCGGCGTTGCCCAGCGCGTTCGCCGCCGTCGCGCCGAGCGAGAAGATCTCCAGCCACGGCTTCTGGGCACTGCGTCCGTCGGAGTACCAGTGCAGCGCGATGGCGAGATCGCCGACCTCCCGGTGCCGGCCCTTCCTGGCCGCCAGCCGGTGCGCGGCGACCCAGTTCCCGCCTTCGACGTCCAGCCAGCGGCCACCTTCCTCCCGCGAACCGAACCGCCCGGCCTCCGGTGCCTTGGGATAGAACAGCTTGGCCGCTTCGGTCGCCTTGTCGAGCAGGTGGGTGAGCACGACGTCCCGTGCGGCCGGATCGTCCTCCGCCTCGAACCGTTCCTCGGCGAACAGGCGGATCAGGTCGTGGAACTGGTGGCGTTCCGGTTCGGCGGTGGTCTGCAGGAGGCTCGCGTCGACGAGTTCGTCGAGGTGGTCCTGGACGTCGCCGGGGGAGGCGCCGGAGACGACGCCCGCGAGTTCGAGGCCGAAATCGGCGCCCGGCACGGCCGCCAGCCGCCGGAACAGCCGCCGCGCGCCCGCCGAGACCGCGCGATACGAGAGATCGAACGCCGACCGCAGCTGGAGATCGCCCGCCGCGAGCGCGCGCAGCCGCGTGCTTTCGTCGCGCAGCCGGTCGGCCAGCTGTGCCAGGGTCCACTGCGGCCGGGTGGCGAGCCGGTTGCCCGCGATCCGGACCGCGAGCGGCAGGTATCCGCACAGTTCGACGAGTTCCCGCGCGGCGGCGGGTTCCGCGCGCACGCGGTCGGCGCCGACGATCCGGGCGAGCAGGCCGGTCGCGCCGTCGTCCGAAAGCGGTTCGAGCCCGAGCCAGCGCGCGCCTTCGAGACCGGCGAGCGTGCGGCGGCAGGTGATCAGGGTGAGACTGTCCGGCCCGGCGACCAGCAGCGGCCGGACCTGCGCCTCGTCGGCCGCGTTGTCGAGCAGCAGCAGCACTTTCCGGTCTTCGAGCAGCATCCGCAGCAACGCCGACCGTTCGCTTTCGGAGGCGGGGACCTGCCCCGGAGCGACGTCCAGCGCGCGCAGCAGCCGATCGAGCGCGGCCCCGGCGCTCAGCGGTTCCTCGTCCATCCCGCGCAGGTCCACCGCGTAGCCGCCGCCCGGGAACTCGTGGCGCCACCGGTCCGCCGCGGTCACCGCGAGCGCGGTCTTCCCGACTCCGGCCTGCCCGACGATCGCGACCACTCCGCCGCCCTCGGCGACCTTCGCGGACAGCTGGCCCAGTTCGCTTTCCCGGCCGGTCAGATCCGCCAGCGGCGCGGGCAGCGCGCAGGTCGCCGCGACCTGCGCGGCCAGCGCGGGATTCCTGCGCCGTCCCTGTTTGGCGACGGTCAGGAAGAACTCGCGGTCGTTGCCGGTCAGGCCGAGCGCGTCCGCCAGCACTTCGGCGGAGCGCTGCTGGGCGGCTCGCGCGCGGCCGCGTTCCAGTTCGCGCAGGGCGCGGACGCTGATCCCCGAAGCCTCGGCCAGCTGCCCCTGTGTCCAGCCCGCGGCCCGGCGGTGTTCGAGCAGGAGCTTGCCGAACACCGACCGCTTCTCACTGTTCTCCACAGGTTCCACCGAGGCCCATTCAACCGGCAGGCTTCCGCCGAGGCAAAGCTGCCCCCTGCTTCCGCTTGTCCCGCCTTCTCCGGGGCCGGTTACCTGGAAAGCATGTCGACGACCATGACGACACCTGTCCGGCCGATGCTCCGTACCCGGGAACGCGGGGAGATCCGGGTCGCCGTGCACGCCGGGGATCCGCTCGTCCGGGCGGGACTGCGCAGCGCGCTCGGCGACGGCCACGGCATCGTCCTGCGGGACGATCCGGCGCAGGCCGACGTCCTCGTCGCGGTCGCGGGCAACGAACCGCACCGGATCCCGGCCGGGTCGGCGCGGCTGGTGCTGGTCGCCGACGAGCCCAATCAGGCGGAACTGTGGGCCGCGGTGGAACGCGGGCTCGCCGTCGTCGTCGCGCGCGCCGAGGCGACACCCGCCCGGCTGCGCCGCGCCGTCGCCGACGCCCACGCCGGCCGAGGTGACCTGCCCGCGGACCAGCTCGGCAGTCTTCTCCGGGGGATTTCGCGGCTGCACAAGGAAGTTCTCGAGCCGCGCGAGCTGACCCTCAGCGGGTTGTCGCCACGGGAGACCGAGGTGCTCCGGCTGCTCGCGGAAGGCTTCGACACCGGGGAAATCGCCCGGCGGGTGGCCTACTCCGACCGGACCGTCAAGAACATCCTGCACGGCCTGCTCAGCCGATTCGGTCTGCGCAACCGCACGCATGTCGTGGCTTACGCGCTCCGCGAAGGCCTCATCTGACGAGCGGCTTCAGATGACCCCTTCACGGATCGCGTAAGCCACCGCGTGCGACCGGTTCCGCAGCCGCAGCCGGTCGGTGACGGCGTAGATGATGTTCTTCACCGTGCGTTCCGAGTAGGAGAGTTCGGCGGCGATCTCACCCGTGTCGAGCCCGTCGGCCATCAGGCGCAGGACGTCGATCTCCCGCGAGGAGAGCGCGGCCCCGGCCGGCCCGTTCGGCGCGAGCATCTCCCGGTGGAGCCGTTCGGCGTGTTCGGCCAGCCGGTCGAGCAGATCGGACGGCGGGCTCACCTTCGCCGACGCGGCGACGCGGACGCTGTCGGCCACGCGCGCGTCGGTCGCCGCGGACCTCGGCAGGATGGCGACCACCCGGCACGCCACCGCCACCGCGAGCCCGCCCTCCTCGATCCGGTCGGTCACCAGCACGATCGGTTTGCCGAGTTCGGCGGTGACCGCGCGCAACGCGGTGACCGCGTCGGCCGAAAGCCGGTCGAAGGCGGCGACGACGACGTCCGGTACTTCCCGTGTCCGGCCGTCGACCACCCGCACGGCCGCCCGGGTGTCGAGGAGGTCGGCCATGCCGGCCTTCGTGATGGGGTCCAGGGCGCAGACGCTCACCCGAACTGCTTGCATGTGTTCCTCTTCTGCCGCGGACCACATTCTGTCCACTGTGGATCTTCGCTTTGTCAAGAGCCGCAAGGACAAAAAGCGTTGCCCGCGCGAGCGGGCGAACTTCTTGTACGGTGGGTTCCGGGTGGCGGCCCGCCTGGGTGACCCCCACACCCGACGGTGGGTCGCTCCCTTTTCCCGCGTGGCTCGTGGCGATTCTCGCCCGCCGCGAACGGCCTCGGCAACGCGTTCGGCCGTGTCCTGCTTCCCCCGCCAGCCGAGACTGGCCGAATGGGCATCCCCTTGGCGTATTGATCGAAAAAAGTGCCTTCTAGCTGCGCAAACGCCATCTTGGCGCCGTCTGGCACCACTTGGCACTTGCGATGGTGCCACTGTGGTGCCATGATGGCATCATGGATTTGACGCCTTTTGTGGACAACGTTCGCCGGGAGCTCGCCGTCGCCGCCGAGGCGGGGGGAGCCGAGGCGAGCGCTCTCGCCGAACGCCTGACCGCGCCGCTGGCGTCGGCCATCCGTCTCGCGCTGCTGGACGCGTTGTCCGCCGCGTCGGACGAGATCACCCGGGACCTCGCGCCCGGTTCGGTCGAGGTCCGGCTTCGTGCCGGGGAAGCTAGTTTCGCCGTCGCGCTTCCCGCGGTCGAGCAGGCCGGACCCGTCACGGCATCGGTGCCGGAGCCGCCGGCGCCGCCGATGCCGCCACCGCCTCCGATCCCTGACGAGGACGGGGCGACGGCACGCATCAACTTCCGCTTGCCGGAACAGCTCAAGGCGCGCGTCGAGGAAGCCGCCGCCGCGCAAGGCCGTTCGGTCAACGCGTGGCTCGTTCGGGCCGCGTCCGCCGCGTTGGCGCCGTCCGGACCGACCGCTCCGCGCGGCTCGGCAAGCGGCGGCCTTCCCGGTACACAGCGCTACACCGGCTGGGTCAGCTAGACCCCGGCCCGAACCTCTCGGACCAGCACAAACACCGATCACACCACCTTTCAGGGGACAACCATGCCTTCTTTCGCCACTCCGGAACCCATCCTCGCCGACCTCGAACCGATCGTCGGCAGCGTCCGCATCGTCGCCGGCGACCGCGCCGACACGGTCGTCGAAGTCGCTCCGATGGACGAGAACAACGACTCCGACGTCGACGCCGCGAGGCGGACCGTCGTCGATTTCTCCGGCGGCACACTGACGATCCGCGCGCCGAAGATGCGCCTGCTCGACTTCTCCCACCGGACGAGGTCGATCGACGTGACCATCGAACTGCCCGCCGGCTCCCGGGTGCAGGGGAGCACCGGCCTCGGCGACCTGACGGTGACCGGGCGGATCGGTTCGTGCCGCTACAAGTCCGGGACCGGGCACATCCGGCTCGACCACACCGGCGAAGTGAAGCTGCACTCCGCGTCCGGGAGCATCGTCGTCGGGCACGTCGACGGCAACGCCGACATCAGCACCAGTTCCGGCCGGGTGGAGGTCGGCGTGATCACGGGCACGGCGGTGGTCAAGAACTCCAACGGGTCCACCACGATCGGGACAGCGGGCGACTCGATCCGCCTCCGCTCGGCCAACGGCGACATCGCCGTCGAGAAGGCCGAAAGCGGCGTCGAAGCCAAGACCGCCAACGGTTCCGTCCGGGTGCTCGACGCGGCCAGGGGCACGCTGACCCTCGACACGTCGATGGGGAACATCGAGGTCGGCGTCCGCGAGGGCAGTGCCGCCTGGCTCGACGTGAACACCCGCTTCGGCCGCGTCATCAACGACATGACCGCCGCCACCGCGCCCGGCGACACGACCGACAAGCTCGAAATCCACGCCGGCACCTCCGTCGGCGACATCGTCGTTCACCGTTCCTGACCCTCAGGGTCCTTGCACACCAGGGGAATCCACATGAGAAACCCGGCCATCTCCGCGACCGGACTGCGCAAGTCCTACGGCGACAAGGTCGTCTTGGACGGCATCGACCTGCACGTCCCGACCGGTACCGTCTTCTCGCTGCTCGGCCCGAACGGCGCGGGCAAGACCACCACGGTCAACATCCTGTCCACTTTGGTCGGCCCGGACGCGGGTGGCGCGACCGTCGCCGGAGCCGACCTCGCCACCGATCCGGACGGCGTCCGCGCGGCCATCGGCGTCACCGGCCAGTTCTCCGCGGTCGACAACCTCCTCACCGGTGAGGAGAACCTGTTCCTCATGGCGGATCTTCACCATCTGCCACGCCGCGCGGGCCGCGAACGCGCCGCCGAACTCCTGGAACGGTTCGAACTGACCGACGCCGCGAAGAAGACACCGGCCACCTTCTCGGGGGGCATGCGCCGCAAACTCGATCTGGCGATGACGCTGATCGGCGACCCCGAGGTCATCTTCCTCGACGAACCGACCACCGGTCTCGATCCGCGCAGCCGCCGCACGATGTGGGAGATCATCCGGGACCTCGTCGACGGCGGAGTGACGATCTTCCTCACCACGCAGTACCTGGAGGAGGCCGATCAGCTCGCCGACCGTGTCGCGGTGCTCGACGGCGGCCGGATCGTCGCGCTGGGCACGCCCGACGAACTCAAGCGGCGCGTGCCCGGCGGGCACATGCAGCTGAAGTTCCCCGACACCGCGGCGCTGCGCGACGCGACCCGTGCGCTCCGAGTGTCCACTTCGGACGAAGAGGCGCTGGTGCTCCGCGTGCCGACCGACGGCACCGTCACCGCCCTCCGCGCGGTGCTGGACCGGCTCGACGCCGAAGCCGTCGCCATCGACAGCCTCACCGTGCACACGCCGGACCTCGACGACGTGTTCCTCAGCCTCACCGGTCACCGGACCGAAGCGCCCAAGGAGATGGCCCGATGACCACCCTGTCCCTCTCGATGCGTGACTCGGCGACCATGTTGCGCCGCAACATCCGGCACATGCAGCGGTATCCGTCGCTCACCATCATGCTGATCGGCCAGCCGATCGTGTTCCTGCTGCTGTTCGTCTACGTCTTCGGCGGCACGCTGGGGAACGGGCTCGGCGGCGGGGGAGGCAGAGCCGAGTACGTCGGCTACGTCACGCCCGCCATCCTGCTCGTGACCGTGTGCAGCGCCGCCCTTGGCACCGCGATCTCCGTGGCGACCGACATGACCGAGGGCATCATCGCGCGGTTCCGCACGATGGCGATCAGCAAGGCGTCGGTCCTGACCGGGCACGTCGTCGGCGCGTTCCTCCAGACGGCGTTCGCTCTCGCTGTGGTCTTCGGGGTCACGCTGCTCGTGGGCTTCTCGCCGACGGCCGGCGTCGGCGAGTGGTTCGCCGTGATCGGCGTGCTGGTGCTGCTGACCGTCGCGCTCACCTGGCTTTCGGTGGCGCTGGGCCTGGCGGCCAAAAGCGTCGAGACGGCCAGCAACACGCCGATGATCTTCATGCTGCTGCCCTTCCTCGGCAGCGGGTTCGTGCCCACCGACTCCATGCCCGCCTGGCTGCGCTGGTTCGCCGACTACCAGCCGTTCACACCGGTCATCGAGACCATCCGGGGGCTGCTGCTCGGAACCCCGGTCGGGAACAGCGGCTGGTTCGCGGTCGGCTGGTGCGCCGTGCTCGCGACCGTCGGGTACCTCTGGTCGAAGTCCTTGTTCGCCAAGGAACGCGACCGCTGAGCCAGAGTGCGACCGGGGGTCGCCCCGGGCCGGAGCCGCCTTCACGGTTCCGGTCCGGGGCGTTCGCGCGCCTCCCGCATTCAGAGGACTGAACGCGGGAGAGAGCGGTCACGAAGCTCCGCAGGCCCGGTCGTCCGGCCGCTCACCGGTGACCAGGAAACGCGTCGCGAGGTCGTTGGCGCACTGGTTGTCCTTGAACAGGTACGCCAGATGCCCGCCCTGGTCGGCCGTGACCATCCTGGCGCGGTCGCCGAAGGCCTCACGCAGCTTCCGGGCGCCCGCCAGCGGTGTGGCCGGGTCGCGGAGGTTCTGCACGATCAGCACGTTCGACGGACCGCGGCCGGTGATCTTCACCGGCGGTTCGATCGGCTCGGACGGCCAGTACGCGCACGGCGTGATGTCCGCGCCCGCCGCGCCGAACATCGGGTGCCGGAACCGGTCGATCGCCACGTTGCGCCGATAGGTCCCGACGTCCTCGGGCCAGTCGGAGTCGTTGCAGATCACGTGCAGCTGGCTCGCGATGTAGTTGTCGGACGGGTACGGCGTGCCGGCGGGCGCTCCTCCCGCGGCGGGTGCCGGCACGGGCTTGCCGGTGTCCAGCGCGTGCCACTTCTCGGCCAGGTTCGGCAGGTTCTTGTCGTAGTAGAGATCGGCGAAGGTGATGTGGCGGAACACCTGGCCGTCGTAGCCGTCCGGGCTCGGTTTCCGGTCCAGCCGCGCGGCGAGCTCGAAGTACTTCGCGGTCACCTGCGCCGGCGTCCGGCCCAAACCGTACTCGGGTTTCGAGGCGGCGAACTTCGCGAAGTCCGGGAAGCGATCTTCGACGCCCTGGCCGAACATCCGCGCGAAGGAGGCGTCCCAGCCGCCGGGGCCGGTCGCGCTGTCGATCAGGAACCGGTCGCTGCGCTCGGGGAACAACGACGTGTACACCGAACCGAGGTAGGTGCCGTACGAGATGCCGAAGTAGTTCACCTTCCGCTCGCCCAGCGCCTCGCGAACGCGGTCCATGTCGCGGGCGGTGTTGGCGGTGGTCATGTACGGCAGGAGCGACGCGGTGGCCGAAGAGCCGCACTTCGCGGCGACACCGGCGACCCGCTGGGCCTCGGTCGTGACGTCGGCGGAGTTCTCGGCGTACCTCGGGATGTTGGTCGGCTGCTCTTCGAGGCTCAGCCCGCAGGTCACCGGGGTGCTGTTGTGGACGCCGCGCGGGTCCATCCCGATCACGTCGTAGCTGTCCAGCACCTCCTGCGGGATCTTCAGCTTCTTGAGGGTGTCCGGAAAGGCCAGTCCTTCGCCGCCGGGACCACCCGTATTGGTCAGCAGCACGCCGCGGCGCTTCTCCGGTTCGGCGCTCGCGAGCCGCGAGATCGCGATCTCGATGGTCTTCCCGCCGGGGTCGCGGTAGTCCAGCGGGACGTCGAGGGTGCCGCACTCCAGGCCGAGGCCGGACGCCTCCGCCGGGCACGGACCCCACTTCGGCGGGGGAGCGGCCGACGCGACCGCCGGGGTCGCCGCGGTCGCCAGAGCGGCGGCGAGAACGGGAAGAAGGGCCTTGCGCATGGTTCACTCCTCGGATCGGACGAGTCCACTTCGGATGGTCACCGGCGCGGTTCCCAGCGGAAGAGCCGCGAAGCCAGGACGACGGCGACGAAGACCCAGGCCAGCGTCGGGGCGAGCAGGAGCAGCGAGTCACCGACGGCGACCCCGCCGTTCCAGGCGTTGACGGCGAGTTCGGTGGCCGAGCCACCGGGCAGCAGCCGCTTGACCAGGGTCAGGTCGTCGGTGCCGGAGATGCCGACCCAGGTGGCCACGGCGATCACGCCGAGGGTGACCGGCAGGGTGGTGATCTGGGCGTGTTCGGGCGAGTTGGTCAGGCCCGCGGTGGCCAGGCCGAGGCCGATCATCATGGCGACGGTGGCGAGCACGGCCACCACCAGCAGGCCGATGTTGTCCGGCTTTCCGGCGACCGTGCCCAGCACGGTCATGATCACGGCCACCTGGACCAGCGCGATGACGGTGACCGGCAGCACCAGCCCGATCAGGATGGAGGCGTCCCCGGCCGCGGTGGAGCGCAGCCGCTTGAGGAACAGGTTCTGCCGTCGCGAGGCCAGCGTCGTCACCGAGCTGGCGTAGAGACCGAACGCGCATACGGTGAACATCAGGATCGCCGCGACGTAACCGAGGCTGCCGATCTTCTCGAAGAGTTCGTGCTGGTAGACGAAGAACGCGCAGATCGCCAGGGGCATCACGAAACTGGTGATCAGGACCGAGCGGTTCCGGAAGATCTGGATCAGCTCGCTGCGGGCTATCGAAAGCATGACTTGAGTCCTTTGTGGAGTGAGTGGTCGGCTAGTCGTTGTCGATCGCGCGGAACACGTCGTCGAGCCGGGTCGGGCCCGCTTCGAGGTCCTGCAGCTCGACCGCGTTGTCCTGCGCCCACCGCAGCAGGGTGTGCAGGTCCTTCTGCAACCCGAAGGTCTCGATGACGAACTTGCCGTCGTGTTCGCGCCTGCCCTGCAACGGCAGCGCCGGTGCCGACGCCGGAAGGGTGAACCGGATCACCGCGGGCAGCGTCCGCGTCAGTTCGGAGACCGTGCCTTCCTGGTGGAAGGTTCCCCGGTGCATCAGGCCGATGCGGTCGGCGCGCTGCTGCGCCTCCTCCAGGTAATGCGTGGTGAGCACGATCGTGGAGCCGTCCTCGCGCAACTTGTCGACGGCGTCCCACAGCGCGTCCCGCGACTGGATGTCCAGACCGGTCGTCGGCTCGTCCAGGAACACCAGCTCCGGCGAGCCGTACACCGCGGTCGCGAAGTCGAGCCGCCGCTTTTCGCCACCGGAAAGTTGTGACACTTTCGTGGTGGCCTTGCGGGTCAGGTCCACGACGCCGAGCACCCGTTCGAGCCGGTCCGTGCGCCGGGTCAGCGCCCCGATCAGCTGGATCGACTCCTTCACCGTCAGGTCCGGCGAGAAGCCGCTCTCCTGCAACATGATGCCCATCCTGGGCCGGACGGCGGCGCGGTCCCGCGGGCTCTTCCCGAGCACCCGCACCGTGCCCGACGTCGGGTTCCGGTGTCCCTCAAGGGTTTCCAGGGTCGAGGTCTTCCCGGCCCCGTTCGTGCCCAGCAGGGCGTAGAACTCGCCGCGGCCCACCTGGAAGGACAGATCCTTCACGGCGTGGAAGTCGCCGTACTTCAGGTTCAGTCGGTCAACGTCGATCACTGGTGTCGAAGTCATGCCTCGATCTCAACCGCTCCGGCCCGGCTCGGCCAGTGCGGCCACGTCATGATGAACCCATGACACGGTGTCACTGTTGCCGGTGACGGCCGGGGGCCGATACTGGACCCATGTCTGATGTGGACACCGAGCCGGCGAGGGGCCAGCTGCGCAGGCTCAACCTCACGATGTTCTTCCCGGTGCTCGCCGTCGCCGGGGTGGCCGTGGTGGTGATGGACGCGCGGACCTGGTGGCACGCCGTCGTCCTGGGGTTGAGCACGCTGGCCGCCATGGTCGCCTTCGTGCGCTGGGCGGCGGGCGAGGTTCTGCGGGTCGCGATCCCGTGCCTGGTCGTCACGGCCCTCGTGTGGCCGTTCTCCGTGCTGGTGGTCGGGGGTGGTTCGGCGTTCTTCGGGGTCTTCTTCGTGGGCGCCCTCGTCGTCCCCCAGCTCCCCCGTCATCGGGTCGCGGCCGCTTTCGCGCTCACCGCGTACATCGCGGGGGTGGGCGCGCTGAGGCTGCTGGTCGCCCACGACGACGTCTCCGGGGAACTGATCCAGTTCGTCTTCGTCCCCGTCGCGATCACCGCCATCGTGCTCGGTCTCATGTTCCCCAACAAGCGGTTCTACGACGTCGTGGAGGAGCTCGAAGAGGCACGTGAACGGGAAGCGGAACTGGCCGTGATCCGCGAACGCGTCCGGTTCGCGAGCGATCTGCACGACATCCAGGGCCATACGCTGCACGTGGTGAAGCTGAAGACCGCGCTCGCCAGGAAGCTGGTGGACATCGACGCCGAGCGGGCCAAACAGGAACTGGGGGAGATCCACGCGCTCGTCAGCGACACGATCACCCAGACGAAGGAACTCGCCTATGCTCAGCGGGAGCTCAACCTCTCCGCCGAACTGGAGAACGCGAGGAACTTGTTCGAGGCGGCGGGCATCCGCGTGCGCGTCAACCGGGAGGCGGACGTCGACCCGGACGCGGGCAGGCTGCTCGGCCAGGTCCTGCGCGAGACCACGACCAACATCCTGCGCCACGCGCAGGCGACCCGGGTGCGGATCACCCTGTCGGAATGGAGCATCGGCATCGTCAACGACGGCGCCCAGCGCGCACCGCTGCCGGAACTCCGCGGGCTGGCCGCGCTCGAACAGCGCGTCGTCGCCGACGGCGGTGAACTGACGGTGAAACAGGAAGGTGGGCAGTTCGTGACGGCCGCGTCCTTTCCCGGTAAGCGATCCGAAGTACTGGAGAAGCGATGACCACGGTGGTGCTCGCCGACGACGAAGCCCTGCTCCGCAAGGCGATGGCCGCGTTGCTCCCGCTCGAGGGCGAGATCACCGTCCTGGCGGAAGCGGAGAACGGCGAGGAGGCCGTCGAGGCCACCCTGCGGCACGAGCCCGACGTCCTCGTCATCGACTTGGAGATGCCCGGTGTGGACGGGCTCGGCGCGGTCGCGGAGATCCGCCGCACCCGGCCGAACCAGGTCATCCTCATGCTGACCCGGCACGCGAAACCCGGCGTGCTGCGCAAGGCCCTCAAACTCGGCGTCCAGGGTTTCGTCAGCAAGGCGGCCGAACCGTCGCACATCACGTCCGTCATCGCCACCCTGCACCAGGGCAAACGCTGGATCGACCCGGACGTCTCCGCGCTCGCCGTCGTCGACGACTGCCCGCTCACCGAGCGGGAGCTGGAGGTGCTGCGAGTGACCGGTGAGGGGTACTCCGTCGCCGAGATCGCTGCGCAGCTGCACCTGGCGCAGGGAACGGTGCGGAACTACCTCTCGAACGCCATGCAGAAGACGCAGACCCAGACCAGGCACGAAGCCGCCCGGTACGCCCGCGAGCACGATTGGCTTTAGCGCGCCCGGATGTGGGCGCGTTCGCCCTGCGGGCCGAAAAGGACGAGCGTTTCGACGGCGTGCCCATCGGCCGAGCCGAGCCAATGCGGCAGCGCGGTGTCGAATTCGGCGGCCTCGCCGGGCGGCAGGACCAGATCGCGGTCGCCGACCACCAGCCTTAACCGTCCATTGAGGACATAGACCCATTCGTAGCCGCCATGCGTCTGCGGTGTGGGCTCCGCCGGTTCGTCGCAGCCGGGGATCAGCATCTTGAACGCCTGCACGCCGCCGGCACGCCGGGTGAGCGGCAAGAAGGTCATGCCGTGGCGGTGGATCGGCTGCAGGTGGATCCGCGGATCGCCGGTGCGGGGCGCGCCGACGAGGTCGTCGAGCGGCACGCCGTGCACACGGGCCAGCGGCAACAGCAGTTCCAGCGTGGGCCGTCGTCCGCCGCTTTCCAGCCGGGACAACGTGCTTTCCGAGATCCCGGTCGCCCCCGACAACTCGGCCAGGGTCAGGCCGCGGTGTTTGCGCAGGGCGCGCAACCGGGGACCGACCGCGTCCAGCACCTCGTCCGTCTCGTCCATGCCGCCGATCTTGCCAGGTCGGCAAGTTTTCGTGCCAATCCGCGGTGCCCGCCGCGAAGGTGGTGACCATGAACGCGACAGAATTCTGGGACGGACACTACGAACGGCGCTCGACCGATACGCCGAAGGTGAACGCGAGACTGGCCGAGATCGCCGGCCCGCTGGCCCCGGGCGCCGCGCTCGATCTGGGCTGCGGCGGAGGGGGAGACGCGCTGTGGCTGGCCGCGCACGGCTGGCAGGTGACCGCTGTCGACATCTCGGGCGCGGCCGTGCGGTCGCTCCGGGAACGCGGCGAGCCGATCGAGGCGCTCCGCGTCGACCTGGCCGGAGACTTCCCCGACGGCGCTTTCGACCTGGTGTCCGCGCTGTACTTCCACACGCCGTTCGACCTGGACCGGGCCCGTGTGCTGCGGACGGCGGCGAGTTCGGTGAAGCCGGGCGGACGGTTGGTGATCGTCGATCACGGCTCCGCGGCTCCGTGGTCGTGGGATCAGGACGCCGAGTACGCCACACCGCTCGAAGTGGCCGCCGAGCTGGCGCTCGACCCGGCGGACTGGTCGATCGACCGCGCGGACGCCGCCGAACGGCAGGCCACCGGCCCGTCGGGGCGGACCGCGACCGTCGTCGACCACGTCCTGGTTCTCCGGCGGGCCGGACGATGAGCCGCGAACGCGACGCCGGGCCGCCGTCCACCGGGGTAGGTGAGAAGGACGTGCTCGCCGGTTTCCTCGACTACCTGCGCGCCGCCGTCGTGGCCAAGGCCGAAGGCGTTCCGGAAGACCTCGCGCGGACCCCCGGGGTGCCCTCCGGCACGAACCTGCTGGGCCTGGTCAAGCACCTGACCCAGGTGGAACGGCACTGGCTGCTCGGCCACCCCGTCACCGGCTGGAAGGCGACGTTCCATCCGGCGCCGGACGAGACGACGGCGTCGATTCTCGCCGCCTACCGGGAAACCACCGCCGAGGCGAACGCCGAGATCGCGTCCTGGGACGACCTCGCCGCGAAGGGACCCCGCCGGGGATCACGGCGCTGGACGCTGACCCACCTGATCGAGGAAACCGCGCGGCACGCGGGACACGCCGACATCCTGCGCGAACTGATCGACGGCGCCACCGGGCGCTGAAACGGAGACCTCCATGTTCCACCGAGCCGCCGCGTTCGTCGCGGCCCTCGCCCTGCTGACGGCCTGCGCTTCACCGCCCGCCGCCCCGGCCTACGAGAACGTCACTCGCGGCGACACGGCCTTCGCGCGGCAGTTCCGGCACGAGTTCGCCGACGTCGACGGGGTGAAGATGCACTACGTCACCGGCGGGAAGGGCGCGCCGCTCGTCCTGCTGCACGGCTGGCCGCAGACCTGGTACGGCTGGCATCGCGTCATGCCCGCGCTGGCCGAGCACTTCACGGTGTACGCGCTCGACCTCCCGGGTCTCGGCGACAGCACCGGCTCGCCGCCCAGCTACGACAAGGCCACCCTCGCCCGCTACGTGCACGGTCTCGTCGCCGGAAAGCTGGGTCTTCGGGACGCCCGGATCGTCGGGCACGACCTCGGCGCGGCCGTCGCGTTCCAGTACGCCGCGCAATTCCCCGGTGATCTCACGAAGCTCGCCTATCTCGACCTGCCGCTGCCCGGTCCCGCGCTCGACGCGGCGGCCTACCGGAACCTGAGCTGGCACATCGCCTTCCACTCGCAGAAGACGGTTCCCGAGGCCGTCGTCGGTGACGACGTCCGCGAGTACCTGTCCCTGTTCTATCCCCAGGTCGCCTACTCGGGGACGGCTTTCGGCGGGCCCGGGGCGCCTTCGCCCTTCGACGACGCCGAGGTCGACGAGTACGCCCGTACGTACACCAGGCCGGAGGTCCTGCACGGCGGGTTCGAGCTCTACCGCACGCTCGGCCAGGACGCGGCCGCGAACGCCGGTGCGAAACCGATCAGCACGCCGACCCTGCTGATGACGGCCGAAGGACTCCTCGAACCGCAGAAGGCCACGCTGGCGCCCCGGGTCGCCGACCTCGCCCGCGCCGTCGAGGTGCCGCGGGCCGGACATTGGCTCGCCGAGGAGAATCCGGAGTTCGTGAGCGCCGAGCTGGCCGGCTTCCTGAAGTAGGTTGCCGGTGCTCGAAGGTCTTTGCCATGCTTCGTTCGTGTCCTCACCTTCCATGCCCACTTTGGACGTCCTCAACCATCCGTTCCGTGAGCAGTTCGAGGTGTTCCTCGACGAGCATCGCCGTGTCTTCGAACGATGCCTGGAGGGACTGACCGAGGAGCAGGCGCGCCGGTCGCTCGTGCCCTCCCGGACGACGCTGCTCGGTCTTGTGAAGCACGTGACCTTCGTGGAGAAGGTGTGGTTCGACGAGGCCGTCACCTGCCGCCCGCGGTCCGAGATCGGAATCCCCGACACGCCTGACGAATCGTTCGTCCTCGATGACGAGGACACGATCGCCGGCGTGCTGCAGGCGCATCGCGAAGCCTGCGAGGCGTCCCGGAAGGCGGCATCGGCGCTGGGACTGGACGACCTGGTCCACGGGAACCGGCGCGGCCCGCTTCCGCTGCGCTGGGTGTACCTGCACATGCTGCGTGAGCTGGCCCAGCACGGCGGGCACGCGGACATCCTGCGCGAGCAGATCCTGAGCGCCTAGCCCGCCGGCCCGGCACGTGTCGTGAGTGGCGATTCGGGTAAGAACCCCAAGCCCCCCCACCCCCCCATATGCCCGCCGGAGCGGGGGGGGGGGTCACCCCCGGTGTTTGCCGCCGGCCCCCCCGGGCG